>CADBQG010000025.1 GCA_902796805.1 uncultured Bacteroidota bacterium | reverse complement strand
GACATGCATTCCGTTGACTTCCTCTAATTTGCCAGTATTGGAGAACAAGAGGTCGTATCTCACCCAATCATTCCTTCCTACAGGATAGATTGCATAATTGCCATGGTCGGCTGAAACTTTGGTCACATTCCCGTTCAACCCGAACGTGGCGCGGTCGTTCTGGGCGGAAATCGATGACATAAAGATTGAAACAATTGCCATCACAGCAATTCTGAGCATTGATTTTATTTTCGTTTTTTTCATATTTTATGTATTGACTGTCATAAATTATGGTAAAAATTACACATCCGTAGCCACCAGCTTTCTATTGCTGCTTGTACACGTGAAACTCCTGCGGCAATGCACACATCGGTACTCCTCTTTATACGTGTCGTACTGATATTTATCGTACTTGTCCCTTTTAATCGAATAAGGCTCGTCCGGAATGTCTGAACTGCCAAATGTTATTCTACCGGAACCAATCGTTTTCTCCCCGGCATATTCAGTCCTAAACTCTCTGGATACCAACTCACGATCGACAAGAGGATGGTCCGCGTATTCGTTGCAGAATGGACATTCCTGAGCTTCAAGATTCCTCGACAATAGCTGAAATAATGCCCAGTTGACAAAACCATCCAAAACAGCCATCCACCAAATCATAATGCCATGACCAGGATCGGCATTCAGGTACACCCACACCGCACCAAGACACCACACACATATACCCCAGCGCATCACTTTGGCCGCCCTCGCTGCAGACATCCTTGTGAACAACAAGACGTAAAACACCAGCATACATATAATGGCGGGATATACCCATCGCAACACCCAGACAAAGTTTTTCAGACTTGCCATAAGGGCTATGATAATGCCAAGTCGCCATAGGTGGGGCGACAACATGCCTTTGCGGGAAGCCGAATATGCCAAAGTGACAAGAATCAGTATTGCAGCAGACAAAATGGCCCAGTATATCTCTTCATGATGGTTGTATAGGAAATCAGAGACCTTCTTTGCAACCCTGTTATACGCCGGCAACTGGTCGTACGACAACATCTCAGTGGTTCCAACGGGTTCAAGGTAATCCATAGAAACCCATCCATTAAGTGAATTTACACGGATATGTGCCCATGCACTGTCTTCCGACACCTCATAGACATGCACCACCTCGTTCCTGTCTAACCTTCCTGTCTTAGCGCCCTGCTTGCCAGGGGAAGACCGGACATTCAGCGACGATGCGTTCACTTTGTACTGCTGTTGCGCACTTCCGTACACAAAGAACAAAGGCGCAATGAGAACAAGAAGCCACCTGTTCCACACGTACTTCCCACAACTGATACCTCCCGATATTGTGTCAATTACATCTCTATCCATAATCATTGTTTTGATTTTCAACATATAAACTATTGCGAACAGTTGTTCTATAACAGACACAAAAAAATCGTGAGCCTGTTTTGCGCTGCACGAAGGTCTGGACACCTATACCACAAACAAGAAAGCTCACAATCAACATCGCAAGCGCACCGTTTCTTCTCTTGTGGTATTGCTGAAAATTGTCCAGATTTTCGTGCTGCAAAGAAAAAAGCGAAAACGCTTTGTGTCAATATGTTAAAAAGTCTTTTTTCTATATTCTATATCTTTGGGTTTTAGTGAAAAACAGTGTTGTCTCTAAAAAATCATGACACATAAACCTAATGGCATTTGTCTGTGCGAAAATACATTTTTTTCTTCTAATTGTCCATATACGAAAATTTTTTGCTGAAGTTGAGTCTTTGACTATGAATCTTGAGTCCTGATGTCAATGTCTCTCCATGAAATCCGTGGCTATTTGGAAGCATCTGTCGAACTTCTCTTTGTCGAGTACGAACATGTACAGGAACTTGAAGAAGAGCGCGTGAGGCTCGTCGTCAAAGACATGCAGTTCGCAGCCGTCAGGGTGCAGCTGGCGGATTCGCCCGGCGATGGCTTTCGAACCATATACGTACGGCAGTTTAGGCTGTGAGAACGCATAACCCGAGTCAACGGGGAGGATCTTGTCCCTGCCGCCGTGGATAAGGCATACGGGAGTGTTCTCTTCGGGGTCGATTATCTCGGGGGAGAAAATGCAGCCCCAAAGCAGCACGGCGCCGGCCACGCCGAAGGTTTCAGAGAGCGACTCGGGTGCGCCCTGCGAGTGAAGGGGCGACAGCTCGGGGGACTCAAATGTGACCGCCGGGCGTTCGTCCTCGTCAAGGTACAGTGCGTGGAGCGCGGCCACCGCGCCCGCCGACTGTCCCAGCAGGTATATGCGGTTCGTGTCGATGCGGTATTCCCGGGCGTGCGCCTTGAAGAAGCGGACAGCAGCGCTCACGTCCTGCGCGGCCATATAGCCGGCGCGCACCAGTTCCTTGGCCGCAAACTTCCCGACTGGTATCAACCGATAGTCTATGGAGGCGATCGCGAAGCCTTTGCGGGCAAGGCTATTGCCCCAATGAACCATGTCCTCATGGTCGCGGGAGCCCAGCACAAACCCGCCGCCGAACACGGTTATCACCAACGGTCGCAGAGTGTCGCCGCATGTGCCGGCCGGTTCGTAAAAGTCGAAACACAGCTCCCGCACCTTCTCCCGCCCCGGAATCTGCGCCTGACAATACGGTACACCCTTCTTGACGGACACCTTTGTGTCTTGCGCCCTCACACTTGCGCAAAATACTGCAACTGCGGAAAATATGAATAAAAATCGTTTAGCCATTATCAACGCGAGTCTTACTTAAATATAATATGAACAAAAAACCACTTTTCATACTCAAATCAGGAATCGTTGTCACTCATTTGACTTCAATTTGAGTTTTTTAGTCTAATTCCTTGAAAAGAATCCCGCTGCTCGAGTTCGTCTTCTATTTTTCCCACAAGTTCGTGGTGGCGCAGTAGTTGCCAGTGTGAAACAGACAGGAACCGCGGAGGCACTTCGGAGCAAAATCGTTCTATGACGATGTTTGGAGAGAGACGCTCAATGTAATCGCAGATGAAATTCACGTATCCATCTGAGTCAAAGACATGAAAACGCCCTGGATTATTCAAGTATTCGGACTCGATTTGCGTTCCCTTGAAAATCTGAAGATGGTGGATTTTCAGGAACTCGGGGTTTAAGGCGTTCAGTAGTTTTGCCTCCTCTATCCATGAGCCCGGTGTCTCGAACGGCAGCCCGAAAATAATGTGTGCGCAAGTCGGGATATTTCTTTCGTGCAGCTTCCTGAACGCCTCGAATGCGCATTCCACGGTGTGCCCTCTGTTGATGTGCCCGAGTGTTTTGTCGCTGAAACTCTCAATTCCAATTTCTACACAAAGATAAGTCTTGCCATTGAGCTCGGAGAGAAAATCCAAGATGCTGTCGGGCAGGCAGTCGGGACGTGTGGAGATAATGATTCCCCTGATGCCGGCTTCACGCAAAGCCGCATCACAAAGCCCGCTCAGCTTGCTCGCAGTTGTGAAAGTGTTGGTGTAAGATTGAAAATATGCAAAATATCCCTTGTTGGAATTGTAATGTTTGCTGAAAAAAAGTCTGCCGTCTCTCAACTGTCCGACAATACCGGTGCTTTTGGCAACGTAGGCCGGTGAAAACGCTTGGTTTGAGCAGTATGTGCAGCCGCCCTCGGCGCGACTTTCGCGGTTCGGGCAGGAAAAGCCGGCATCAACCGGGATGCGCTGCACTCGGCCTCCGAAACGCTCGTTGCAGAACCTGCCATACGAGTTGAAACGCCTCTCTCCCCCCCAAGGAAATGATAACTCTTCCATAATAGTCTTCTTCAGACTGCAAAGGTAACAAATAATGTATCTCACTCTTCTCCCGTCTCATCTCATTCATGAAAAAAATATCGCACAGGTGTAAAAGTTTGAAAAAAAAGATTATCTTTGCGCCCTTGAAAAACCTCGATTATTATCCTTAAGTTAGCAAAGGAAAAAAATTAGAAATCAGGGAGATATGGGTGAAGATGTCTCTCGCAAAAAACAAACGAAACTGAAAAAATGGACGCAGTAAGTTACAAAACAATTTCGGCGAACGAGAAAATCGTCAAGAAGGAATGGGTGGTGGTTGACGCCCAGGACATGGTTGTAGGCCGCCTCGCGACGCAAGTGGCCCGCATACTCAAGGGCAAGACAAAGCCGTACTACACGCCTCATTTCGACTGTGGCGACAATGTAATCATAGTCAACGCCGAGAAGGTGAAGTTCACTGGGAAAAAGTGGGATGAGAAGCAATATGTTCACCACACCACGTATCCGGGAGGCCAGCGCTTCGCGACCCCCAACGAGGTTATGCGCAAGGACCCGAGGCGCATTCTGGAGCACGCCATCAAAGGCATGCTTCCGAAGAACCGTCTCGGAGCGAAGCTCTACCGCAACCTGCACGTATATGTGGGGCCTAATCATCCGCACGAGGCACAGAATCCCAAGTCAATCAACATTAAGGATATCAAGTAACAATGGAAGTAATCAATACATTAGGAAGAAGAAAAACCGCTGTTGCCCGCCTGTATATGAAACCGGGCAGCGGCCAGATTTTGGTGAACAACCGCGACTACAAGGAGTATTTCCGCGTGCCGACCTTACAGTATAAGGTTGAGCAGCCGTTCCAGGTTGCTAACCTGATGGGGCAGTACGATATCAAGGCCAACCTCGACGGCGGCGGCGTGACCGGTCAGGCAGAGGCCCTCAGGATGGCCATTGCAAAGGCCCTCACCCAGGTGGACCCAGAGCTCCGTCCGGCACTCAAGGCACAAGGCTTCCTGCGCCGCGACCCGCGTATGGTTGAGCGTAAGAAACCCGGTCAGCCTAAGGCCCGCAAGAGATTCCAGTTCTCTAAACGTTAGTCGCCCTTTGGATTGGAAAATGTTTAGTATCGAAACGATGGAGACTCCTGCCCTGCGCCGACTACTCCACCGTTGCTTTTAAGAATGTAAACAAACAAAAGAAAAAATGTCAAACGTACAATTTGAAGAATTATTAGAGGCAGGTTGTCATTTCGGACACCTCAAAAGAAAGTGGAACCCGGCTATGGCTCCGTACATCTTCATGGAGAAGAACGGAATCCACATCATCGACCTTTACAAGACGATGGACAAGATTGAAGACGCTTGTTCCGCGGCTAAGAGTATCGCACGCTCAGGACGCAAGATCCTCTTCGTGGCCACCAAGAAGCAGGCCAAGGAGACCGTCGCAGAAATGGTTAAGGAAGTTGGAATGCCATACGTTACCGAGCGCTGGCCTGGCGGTATGCTCACAAACTTCTTCACAATCCGCAAGGCCGTGAAGAAGATGAGCGACATCGACCGTCTGATTGAGAGCCCGCAGTTCAACAACATCTCAAAGCGCGAGCGCCTTCAGATTTCGCGTGAACGTGCCAAGTTGGAGAAGAACCTCGGCTCAATATCCGACCTCTCACGCCTTCCGGCTGCCGTGTTCATCATTGACATAATGAAGGAGCACATCGCCCTCGCCGAAGCCCGCAAGCTCGCCATCCCCACTTTCGCAATAGTTGACACGAACTCTAACCCCAATCTCGTTGACTACCCGATTCCTGCAAACGACGACGCGTCAAAGTCAATCGCAGTCATCCTCAAGGCCATCTGCAACAGCATACGCGAAGGCCAGGCCGAACGCGAGATGAACAAGGACCGCATGGAAGAGGAAATGGCCGAGATGAACGCCGAAGGCGAAAGCCATGAGGAAGAGAACGATGGCGGTCGCAGAAGAAGAGTCGCTCAAAGGAACAACGATTAATTTATCACCTGTAAAATAACGACAATATGGCTAACATAACAGCTGCAGATGTAAATAAACTCAGACAAGAGACCGGCATCGGTATGATGGACTGCAAGAAAGCGTTGGTTGAGGCTGACGGTGACTTCGAGAAGGCCATCGACATACTCCGCAAGAAGGGCCAGAAAGTGGCTGCGAAGCGCGCCGACCGCGAGTCTAACGAGGGCCGCATAATCGCGAAGACCAACGCCGACCGCACAAAGGGCTTCATGCTCGTGATGGCGTGTGAGACCGACTTCGTGGGCAAGGGCGAAGAATTCGTCAACTTCGTCGACAACGTTCTCGACAAGGCTATGGCCGCCAACATCAACACCAAGGACGAACTCCTCAAGATGCAAATTGACGGCAAGTCGGTTGAGGAACTCATGCTTGAGATGACGGGCAAGACCGGCGAAAAGATTGAATGTCCTGATTATGAGGTTCTTGAAGCTCCATACGTGGAGGCTTACAACCACATGGGCAACCACAAGGCCACTCTCGTTGGCTTCAACAAGAGCGGTGAGAAGGCCGCCGAGGCCGCTCACAACGTGGCTCTCCACATCACTGCGATGAACCCGCTCGCCCTCGACGAGACTGCGATACCGCAGGAAGTGAAAGACCGTGAACTCGCTGTAGCAGTTGAGAAAACGCGTATGGAACTCATCAACAGGGCTGTTGACTCAGCACTTATGAAGGCTGGCATCAATCCTGCCCATGTTGACAGCGAAGATCATATTAACTCTAATATGTCAAAAGGTTGGATTACACAAGAACAGGCAGACCTGGCACGCAAGATCAAGGAAGAGGAAGCGGCAAAGAAAGCAGCCGACCTCAACGAGAACCAGATCCAGCAGATTGCCCAGGGTCGTCTTGTGAAATTCTTCAAGGAAAGCACACTCTCTTACCAGGTGCTCGTTATGGGCGGCGACGGCAAGCAGAATGTGGGCGACTATATTAAGAGTCTCGACAAAGAACTTAAATGCACCGGTTTTATGCGGAAACAGATCGGTGAATAGTTTAAGTTTTTTAATATTAATTTTTTCATAATGGAAAGGCGGTCTTCTTCGGAAGGCCGTCTTTTTTTATTGAGGCATGATTTATCGCGCCGCCACAACGATTCGTTGCGACACCTATAGCTATTCGCTGCGCAGTTTTAATGCACGTCTGTTCGTAGATGATTTTCCAGTAGTGCAATTTATTAACGGTCTTTCACACAGATTACCCAGGCGTTGTCGAGTTTCTCTAACTTTTTTGGGTCAATGCTGGAAAAGTCGATGCTTACTTTTCCTTTTTTGTCCTGCTTCCATTTCAGAAGGTTGTATTTCACGGCTTTGAAGCCTTGAAAGTCAGTTTCTTCTTCAGTGCCAAGGAGGTACATCTCCGCTTTCGGGTTCAGTTTAGGCAAGTCTCTGATTACTAAAGGAGCAAGTTGGCTCGGGCGTTCGAATTCTATGATGTAGAGGTCGTCGCCCTTGGTGGTGAAGCATCGGGTGGTCTTCTCCCAGAAGACCTCGCCGGTCCAGTTTGCAGGCACGGGTTCGAACGCGCCGCCGTTCACGCTCCATTTCAGCGAGGCGGTGGCCTCCAGGTCGTCCTCCTTGTATAAAGCCAGCATTGTGATGCTGTTGCCTTTTTGAAGGTCCAGCGTTGCCGTGTCAGTGCCCGGTCCGTTGCCGTTTTTTTTCGTTAGCAACGCCAGTGGGATGCCGTCCACGCAATATACTTTCATGGTGTCGTCTGCCGTTGCGGCGAAGGTGTATTTTCCATCTTCGGGAATTGTCACCGTTCCGCGCCATTGTATGTCGAAATGGTCGGTGCTTACGCCTCGCATCGGTGCGTTGCGCACCCAGTCGAAGTCGATGCTCTCCGTGGGCGGCAATTCCGCAGAGGTTTTCTCGCGCTGGCACGGGATTATGTACGGCTGCGTGCCGTAAATCGCCTCGCCATTGATTTTCAGCCAGTTGCCGAGGCTCTTTAGCCGTTCCTGCTGGATGAGCGGTATGGTGCCGTCGGCGTATGGACCCACGTTGAGGGTCATGCCGCCGCCGTGCGCCACCAACTCCGCGAAATGCTGGATCAGTTCCTTGTCAGTGAGGTAGTTGTCGAGATCCTCGTTGCGATTCAAGCCGAAGCTGCGCCCCAAACCGCGGCATTCAGCCCAGGGCACTTCCGTGTTGGTGATTCCCGCGCTGTACTCAGGCGTCAGGAAACCGTGTTTCGTGCCGTTGCCCCAGCGGTTGTTCACGATGGCGTCCGCGCCCACGGTGTTGTAGTACCAGCTGATCAACTCCTGCGAGCGTAGCTGCTCCGCCGTGTTGTTCCAGTCGCCGTCGGAGAAAAGGAGGTCGGGCTTGTAACGGCTCACCAACTCCTTGAACTGCGGCACCATATACAGGTCAACATAGTCGCCAATGGAGTCGTCAGGATCCTCCATCCAGATGTGGCGCGGGTTGCTCCACTCGGGCAGCGAGTAGTAGAAGCCCATGCGAAGCCCGTTTTTGCGCACGGCGGTGGTCAACTCCTCCACGATGTTGCGCTTGGGGCCACTCGCCACGCTGTTCCATTCCGGCTGGAATTTGCTGTCCCACAGGCAGTAACCGTCGTGATGTTTGGTTACAAGCACAACGTATTTCGCACCGGCGTCCTTGAACAGCTGCGCCCATTCGTCGGGATTCCAAAGTTCTCCATGCCAATGTTTTGTAAGCTCCTTGTATTGGTCGAAAACAGGTTTGGTGGTGTCGGCGTAATAGCTCATGATGCGCATTCGTTCGGGCACGTGCTGCATAAGTCCGCGATAGAACCACTCGCCGTAACCCTCTTTCGAGGCGTAGGCGGGCACTGAATACAGTCCCCAGTGGACGAAGATTCCAAGTTTTGCGTCGCGGAACCATTCAGGGTAGCCGCGTTCGTTGAGCGACTCCCACGTTGGCTGCACCGGAGTCTGTTGCCCCGACATGTCAACCGGCCACAGCAATGCAGCCGCCAACACCTTTAACAGTAAAGCGTAAAATCTTCTCATGGCTTTTTGCTTTCGTGCAGTGCAACCTGCCGAATTATGAGTCCGATACAGGCAATTATGCAGACGATTATAACGATTTGGATGAAAAACAGTTCGATTTCGCCCATGATTGTTGATGAAAGCCATTTCTCTGTCAAATTCATTATGGGCAGCAACATCATTGGTGTATAAAGCGCTATGCTGACAATGTTGCCGATGGAGTTTGTTTTCATGTCAGGTTTGTCTTTAGACTGCTGTGCACGGTAGATGTAAATGCTGTAAAGCACGACACCTAAAGCAAAGAATGCAATATTCAAGATAATTTGTGCAGTTGTCATAATTGTTGATGTTGAATTGTTTTTTTTGCAAATATAACAATTTTATTTATCGCTGCATGAAAGAACTATCCGAGCGACATCAAAACATTATATAAATGTTTTTTTTGTGCGTGAGGACAATTGTGTCTTCGCGATTGTAATTAGTCGTTCTTTATAGATAACCCTGATAGTAAAAAAAAGAGGCCTTGAATCGGCCTCTTTACTATCAATGATTGTTTACTTGTTGGTTATATTTCCCAGGTATCGCCGCTGTTGAGCAGATCGTCAACAGATTGTATCTTGCTGTTAGCCTTGCCGTCCTCGACTTGCTTGTTGAGGAGCTGGTCGTAGGTTTCAGACTCAACGGAGCGGATTACGCCGAGGGCGATGGGGAAGTGCGGCGGTTTCATCTTGGCGAGCATGAGGTGCAGGCCGCGGTTGCGCGCGTACATGTCGTGCACGAGGATGTCGTCGCGAGTGATGCCGTCCTCGCCGATGGTTACAACCTTCAGGCCGCCGTCGGTGAGGATAAGGCCTTTGTCCTTGTTCTTGCCGAAGATCATGGGTTCGCCCTGCTTGAGGTAGAGCTGCATGTCGTCGCGGGTCTCCTTGTCGGTGATGAGCTTGTGAGCGCCGTCGTTGAAGATGACGCAGTTCTGGAGCATCTCAACAACGGAGGTGCCGTCGTGCTTTGCGGCTTCGAGCATCACTTGTGCTGTGAACTGCGGGTTCATGTCGAGGACGCGGGCGAAGAACGTGCCCTGCGCTCCGAGAACGAGCTCGCCTACGGTGAATGGATGCTCTATAGTGCCTTGTGGCGACGACTTTGTAACCTGACCCATTGGGGTGGTGGGAGAGTATTGCCCTTTCGTCAGCCCGTAGATTTTGTTGTTGAAGAGCATTATGTTAATGTCGATGTTACGACGGATTACATGTATGAAGTGGTTTCCGCCGATGGCGAGCGAGTCGCCGTCGCCTGTGGCAACCCAAACGCTGAGGTCGTCCTTGAAGAGGCGCACGCCGGTGGCTATCGGGTTGGCGCGGCCGTGGATGCTGTGGAAACCGTATGTGTTCATGTAGTAAGGGAAGCGCGATGAGCAACCGATACCGGAGATGACACAGAAGTTCTCTTTCTTGTACCCGATCTGCGGGAACACGTTCTCAACAGCTGCCAGGATAGCATGGTTACCGCAACCGGGACACCACTTAACCATCTGGTCGCTTGCAAAATCTTCTTTTTTCAAGATCTCCTTGGATCTTTCCATTGACTTGTAACTCATAACTCTTCTCCTTTATTTTTGGTTTTTAATGGCTTCAACTAACTCTGATACTGTGAAAGGCAGTCCTTGGATTTTGTTGTATTTTTCGTATTTGAATTCCGGGTAGGTCATTCTGAGATAGTTTGCGAACTGGCCGGAATTGAGTTCGCAGACGAGGATTTTCTTGAAATTTTTGAGGATGTCGGGGGTGTTTGCCGGCAGCGGCATTATGTTTGTGAAGTGAGTGTGGCTCACGCTGACACCTTGTGCGCGTGCCTCTTTTACGGCCGTGTTCACCTGTCCCTTGGTGCCGCCCCAGCTCACAACGAGAAGGTCGCCCTCCTGTTCGCCGTAAACCTCCTGCTTGGGGATGCGGTTTGCGAGGCGCTGCACCTTTTCGGTTCTGTATTGCACCATCTTGGCATGGTTGATGGGGTCGGTTGAGACTTCGCCGAAGATGTCGGTCTTCTCCAGGCCGCCGATTCTGTGGCGCAGTCCCTCGGTTCCGGGTATAGCCCACTGGCGCACCAGAGTCTCCGGGTCGCGGCGGTAGGGCTTGTAGTCGGGGTCGTTGGGCTTTGCAACGGGAGGGTTGATGGCGGGCAGGTCGGCAACCTTGGGTATCCTGAAGAGTTCGCTGCCCTGTCCAATGTATCCGTCTGTGAGAAGTATGCACGGTGTCATGTTCTCCATCGCCAACTTCGCGGCGTTGTAGGCCTGGTAGAAGCAGTCGCCGGGCGAAGCGGCGGCGATTACGATGCACGGTGCCTCGCCGTTGCGCCCGAACAGCGCCATGTTGAGGTCTGACTGTTCAGACTTGGTGGGAAGTCCGGTGGAGGGGCCGCCGCGCTGAACGTCGATGACCACGAGCGGAAGCTCGGTCATCACAGCGAGGCCGAGGGCTTCGGTCTTGAGCGAGAGGCCCGGGCCCGACGTGGAGGTGCAGGCGAGTGCGCCGGCGAAGGATGCACCTATGGCGGAACAGATGCCGGCTATCTCGTCTTCTGCTTGGAAAACCTTGGCTTCCAGAGATTTGTGCTTGGCAAGCTCGATGAGAATGTCGGTGGCGGGGGTGATAGGGTAGGAGCCGAGGAACAGCTTGTGCCCCGAACGCTCGGCGGCGGCAAGAAGTCCCCATGCGGTGGCTATGTTGCCGGTGATGTTCCTGTAGCGGCCCTTCGGCAACTCAACGGTGTTCACGTGGTACACGGAGTCGATTAGCTCGAGATTCTCTGCGAAGATGTAGCCGGCCTTCATCACCTCCTTGTTTACCGCAGCAACGTCAAGCTTCTTCGCGAAACGCTTGTCGAGGAGCTTGAACGGGGTGTCGAGCTGGAAGTCGAAGATGTAGTATATCATGCCCAAACAGAACATGTTCTTGGTCCTGGTGGCGCTCTTCATGTCCATGTTGAGCGACATTGCTGTCTCGCGTGCCATGGTTGTGATGTGCGGGCTGATTACGTTGTATGAGCTCAAGGAGCCGTCTTCGAGAGGGTTCGAGGTGTATCCCGCCTTCTCCAAAGCCTTCTCGTCGTAAGCATCGACGTCGGTGAGTATTGTGCCGCCCATCTTCACCCACTTGAGGTTAGCCTTCAGAGAGGCGGGGTTCATGGCGACGAGCACGTCGCACTGGTCGCCTATGATGCGTGTCTCAACACCGATGTGGACCTGGTAACCCGAAACACCAGCAACGGTGTTGTGAGGTGCCCTGATCTCCGCCGGATAGTCGGGGAACGTGGCTATGTCGTTGCCCGCCAGCGCAGCAGTGTCAGAAAAAAGGGTGCCGGAAAGTTGCATTCCGTCGCCCGAGTCGCCTACGAATTTGATGACGACATTGTCCCTGCTTTGAATTTGCCTTGTAGATGCCATAAATTATTGTTTAATTTCTTTATAGTTGTTTCTCTTCTCTCAATTCTGCAAAACGAAAAAACGAAAAACCAAGTAATCATCTATGCAATAATAACTTAACTCTTCGTTTCAATGTTTTTGTTTACGTCGCAAAAATATCAAAATATACGAGATTTGCAACAGAAAAAAACGTTTCGTGAATATTTTTCGGCAAATGCGTTTTCATCTGAAAAACGGAACAAATAACTTTAAATTGAGCCTTCCAGAGTGCGAGCAGGTCGGAAACCGCTCCCCAGCTCAAGTTCTGTCGCTTACCACGTCGAAAACCGGCGCACCGAACACCTTGCCGATTGATTCCTTCAGCAATGCAGACTCGAGCCTGAAGCCGCTCGGGGCGACAGGATTCACGGTGACGGCGAGAAGGTTAGGGCGTTTCAGCACCGACAGCCGGCCGCCCTTGCTCAAGTACAACTGCAGTGACATAGGTGTTACAAAAACCTTGGTGAAGTCCTTGACTACTACCACTGTGTCCTTGACCTCCGGTCTGGTTCTGAGGAAGTTGAGCAGCATGTCGGTGAGGATTCCGGCAACGAATATTGTTGTACCCATGGAGAGAATTTTCTCCTTGTACTTGTCGGAGAGCAGCGACGAAGGTATGCCAAGGTCGTGGTATGTGTCGCTCCCTAAGGCGAACACGCCATTTTCCTCTTGCATGAGTTCTGTGGAATATGAGGCTTGAAAGTCGGGTAGTTGCATCAGATTGTGAAGTTCGGAGGCTTTCCGCACTATCGTGTTAAGGTCGGGGGCGAGCGAGGCGCCCACCGACAGTACGAGTCCGTCGGTGAGGAGCGGCGAGGCATGGCTCTTCCGCGAAAGCGCCCCGTCGACAATCATCATGTCGGCGCCGAAGTCCGACATCTTCGCGAGGAAGTCTCTAACGCCTGCTGAAGTTGACGGCCCGGACAGTATAACCTTGCCTGACAGCAGGGTGCGAGCCGATACGAGACGGCCTAATGAGGTGGCGTTGCCCGAGACTTCCATGATTTCAGCGGTGAGCATCCTCTGCCTGTAATGGTACTCCGATGTCTCGAAAAAGACGCCCTCCGCAAGTGTGATTTCGGGCTTCTCAGTCTGTGTGACAAGGTCGGTCTTCTCCCCGTCGATGCCGACGGAGGTTACCGCCACCTTCCGGCCTGTGTTCCCCAAGCCTGACAGAAGGTGGTTGAGGCAGACAGTCTTTCCGGAATTCTTGGCCATCCCGATGATCGAGACGGAGCGGTAGGGGAGAATCTGTTCAAGGATGTCCATCGCCAATGGTTTGCGCCAGCCACTAATTGTCTTTCATCAGAGCCTCGATTTCATCAGCCTCCACAGGAAGTCCTGCCATGAGGTCGACGGGGTTCTCGGCCACAACGACGTCGGTCTCTATGCGTACTCCGATGCATTCATCGGCGATGTAGATCCCGGGTTCGCAGCTTAGCACGTTGCCGGGCTGGAACACCCAGTCGCGCTCGCCCACGTCATGCACGTCGAGTCCGATGAAATGGCTTGTGTTGTGCATGTAGTATTTCTTGAACAGCGGAGAGTCGGGATCCTGCATTTCGATGTCCTTGGCAGTGTACAGGCCCAGTTTCACCAATTCCTCATCCATCCTCCTGAAGACAAAGTCGTTGATTTTGTTGATGGTCATTCCCGGCCTGAACAGCGGTAGTGTGTCCTTGTAAATTGAAAGCACGGCCTCATAGACGGCGCGTTGGCGCGGCGAGAACTTGCCGTTCACCGGTATAGTGCGGGAGCAGTCGCCGGCATAGTTGGCGTACTCAGCCCCGAAGTCGAGGAGCAGCAGGTCGCCGTCGTTCATCACCTTGTCGTTCTTTATGTAGTGCAGTATGCAGGTGTCGGGGCCGGAGGCCACTATCGGCGCGAATGAGTGCGTTGTGGCTCCGTTGCGCAGCATCTCGAAGGTGAGTTCGGCTTCGATTTCATACTCGTATTTCCCGGGTTTGACCGCTCTGGCGGCGCGGAGGAAGGCCTTCCCGGTTATGTCGCAGGCGGTCTTCATGGCCGACAGCTCCTCAACATCCTTCACCGTCCTCATGGGGCGCAGGATTGGGGCGAGGCGGCAGAACTTGTGCAGAGGATACTCGTCGGCGAGCCGCTTCGCAAACCTCACCTCGCCGGTGGGGAACGTGGTCTTCATCCGCGGGTCTTCAGGGATGTTAAGGTAAACTCTGCGCGAATGCACCATGAGGTCGTTGAGCACCTGGTCGAACTCGTCGACGAACATCACGGTCTCGACCCCTGACAATGCGGTAGCCTCGCTTTTCGAGAGCCGGTGGCCGAACCACACAACCTTCTCGGGAGACGGGTTCTTTATGAAAAGTACCTCTCGGAATGCGGGGTTAGGATGCCAAGGCGCAATTGCCAGTACCGTCTCTTCCTGGTCGATGCCGCAAAGGTAGAGCAGATCGGAGTTCTGTCTGAAAGGGAATGTTGTGTCCCCGCAACGCGGGTATTCGTCGTGTGACACTAACACTGCAATGGAATCCTGTGGTAGCTCGCCCACGAGGTTCCGGCGCCTGCCCTTGTAAAACTCTGCTGATAATGGCTTGTAACGCATAACTTTATCTTTTTTCAGGGTGCAAAGATAGTAAAATTGTCAAGGAATGTATGAGTTTGTCCATAAACAAAAAATGTCTACATGTTTTTTTGTCGACAATGTCGCACCAACGATTATTTTGAGTATTTTTGCCGCTGAAAAATGATTTCAGGTTGAAAAAAACTTAAAGATATGCAATTAGAAGGAAGAAGAAAAAGCTCCAATGTGGAGGACCGCCGCAGGATTTCGGGCGGGACTGTTGCCGGCGTAGGCGTTGGCGGAACGATAATCGTTGTGCTGCTTTCGATGTTCTTGGGCAGGAATCCGCAAGAAGTGCTGCAGCAGATCCAGTCTCAGAACGTCACCACTGTTGACAACCAGCGCGAATTCACGAAGGAGGAGCAGGAACTCGCCGACTTCGCGAGCACGATACTTGCCAGCACTGAGGATGTGTGGACCGAGGTGTTCAAGAAAATGGGACGCACCTACCGCGCACCCAAGATGGTGCTATACACCGATGCGGTGCAGTCGGGCTGCGGCAACGCCACATCCGCTGTCGGCCCATTCTACTGTTCGGCCGACGAGTGCCTCTACATTGACCTCAGCTTCTTCAGCACCATGAAACAGCAACTCGGCGCCGACGGCGACTTTGCGTACGCCTACGTGATAGCGCATGAGGTTGGACACCATGTGCAGCACCTGCTGGGCACCCTCGACCAGGCCCATGCGCAGATGAGTCGCATGAACGAGAAGGACGCCAACAAGGTGAGCGTGCGCATCGAGCTGCAGGCCGACTTTTACGCTGGTGTTTGGGGCTATTACGAGAACAAGACTTTCCAGTCGCTCGACGACGGCGACCTCAAGGAGGCCATCGAATGCGCGGCGGTGATTGGCGACGACTACCTTCAGACCAAGGCGCGTGGCGGCTTCAATCCAGAGTCGTTCACACACGGCAGCAGCAACCAACGTATGAAGTGGCTCAAGCTCGGCCTCACCACCGGCGACATGAGCCGCGGCGACACCTTCTCCGTTCCCGAAAGCCAGCTGTAAGCACAGTTTTCAATCAGGAATTAGGAATGAGAAATTAGGAATTGTTGGCAGAGGCGCAAAATGTAGAGACGCAAAATTTTGCGCCTCTGCCACCATCATAGACTCCAGCATAATCTCCGGCAAGTCCTGAATCCCGTTTTCTTTTTCCAAATGTTTGGAAGTTAGCTCAAAAATTTGTTCTTTTGTAAACTCCATGAGTTCGTGTTTTTTTATAGGTTTGTTTTTTGTTTTCTTTCACTTTACAAAACTATAAAATCCACGAACTTTTTTCTTTTCCCGGACACACTTTTTGAAACAGTATCAAATGTCGGAAAAAATGTTACCTTCGCGGCCGGTTTTGGCCAAGGGAATGCCGTGTGAGTCGGCAACAGTGCCCGCTGCTGTGAGTCTGTGTAAGGTTCGTCGCTAAAATCCACTGTTCCACATAGTTGAATGGGAAGGAGACGGACTCGGACAAGTCAGAAGACCTGCCAAAATGGTTAGTTCGTTGCAAGCTTTCGGGAACAAGAGCGGCGCAAAGCGAGGCACTTTCCTGCCGGTTTCTTGCGATAGTCTTGCGTATTTTTCAAACTTCGTAATAATAATAAAAATTATGCGAAAATTTCTTCTAATGATTCTACCGCTTCTAATGGCGGTGTGCGCAAATGCGCAATTATCAGGTGTTTACACCATTTCAAACAACCCCGACGACAACGCCGACTACGCTTCGTTCAGCGCGGCGGCATCGGCACTCTCGGCCGGCATCTCCGGCGAGGTGGTCTTTGAGGTCGCTCCGGGCACCTACGAGGAATACCTCACCCTCAACGCCATCACAGGCGCCGCTGCCGACAGCCGTGTCGTGTTCCGCGGCATGGGTGCCGACAACCAGCAGGTGGTGCTCACCAGCAACGCAGGCTACACCAACAACAGCACCGTGACGAACAACGGCGCCGACTTCGTGACTTTCGAGAACATGACGTTCACCACCACATCGTCGAACAACGCCGTGCTGTTCAGATTCGAGGGCGACGTTGACAACAACCGCTTCGAGAGCGTGCGCTTTGTGGGCGTGGAAGTTACAGGTTCTGGCTATTCGTCCACCGACAACGACAAGAACCTCGTGCGTATGAAGAGCGGTGATGGCTTGATTTGCGACGGAAACGAATTTATCGGTTGCCAATTCATCAACGGACACATAGCTCTTTATCTAACGGGGCATAATATGACTCAGTTCTACAATGATATGACCATCAAGGACTGCTATTTTTCGAACCAGAAATCGAAAGGTATATACATAACGCATTGTAACAACGTGATAATACAAGGCAATACAATAAACAACTCCAACGATTCATACAACAATTACAACGCAATCGACCTTTTCCAATGTTTTAAAAGTAACCGTATTGAAAACAATGTCATCAATGTGCAAAGAAACGAGCACTATACAATCGCGATGCAGCTCCGTCCGTGCGTTGGCGACTCTCTCGACCACACCGTTGTGGCCAACAACATCGTCAACCTCAACTCCAACGCGTCAAGTTACAGTTATTGCTTCAGTATTTCACACAACAACAGTGCATACATAGACGTGGCGCATAACACGTTCAGGTGCACTGGGACGGGAAACAACGGAAATATCTATTTAGAGAACAACGGCAAGAATATCTCCTTCCACAACAATCTGTTGGTGAACGAATCTACCGGATACGTTTTCCGTTTCATCACTGCCACCCTTGAGAACCGCTTCAGCGACTACAACCGCGTCTCATTCAGCGGCAACAACTTCGCGCGCCGCGGAACCGTTGACTATCCGACGATTCAAGCCTGGACCGACTCTACCGGACTTGACGAGAACACCGAACTTTGCTCTGTTGCCTTCGTGAACGACAACGACCTCCACATCACAGGCAGCGGGGGGCTTACAGTTGTCAACCCCCTTGCATACGTCACAACCGACATCGACGGGGAGGAGCGTTCGGAAACACCCTGCGCCGGTGCCGACGAACTTGTGGAAGGCCAGAACCTCCCGCCAGTCGTGGCCAATCCGATTGCCGACATCACTTTCGAGACATACCCTGCAAGTCAGGAAATAGACATAACTGGCGTTTTCGAGGATCCGGACGATGACAACGAAAGTATCGAAGTTGAAATTGCGTCAAACAGCAACCCCGACTTGGTGAGCGCCGAACTGACAGAAAACATCATCACCGTGGAGCGTCTTCTCACAACCGGAGGAAACGCAACAATAACACTTCTTGCCATCAGCGACGGTGACAGCGTGCAGACCTCGTTCACAGTTACATGTATTGCGCAAGACCTCCCGCCCGTTGTGGCAGAGGCTATTGAGGAGATTGTCTTCACGACATTCCCGCAGACACTAACATTCGATTTGAGCGATGTTTTCGACGACCCCGACAACAACAATTTGTTTATGGAATACGATGTAGAATCTCTCAACGAAGAAGTTACTGCATACATCGATGATGACGACTTTTTGGTTGTTATCCGCAAATCGGCAGACGCTGTTATCGACACATTGGTAGTGTCAGCCACAAGCAACGGCAAAACTGTGGAGATGACGGTGCCTGTTTCGGGTGACGCGGTTGTTATAGAGGTTGGCGTTGCCGACTTCGAGGATGTTGAGCTTTCAGCCAACGGATATTGGCAGCCGGCTGCCGAAGGCTACAGCAACATCGTGAGCAACGGCTGGATGTTCACAAACTACTATTCATCATACTTCTGGGGTGGCTATACTGTATCGAACATCACCGACACCACAACCAGCGGCATGGCAGCGCAATACACGGCGGTTGCCGGCGCCGGTGTTGACGGCTCGTCGCAGTATGCCGTTGTCTATGCCATGGGTTCGCCAACTACAATTTCAGCGGCCGACGGTCAAGCACGCACAATTACAGGTTGCTATATAACCAACAATCTCTGGGCTTATAAAACCGTACGCTACGGCGACGCCTATTCATCTGCTTTCGGCGGCGCTGACGGCACAAGTCCCGACTATTTCGTGCTGCACGCAACCGGCAAGGACGCCGATGGCAACACCACAGGCACAGCAGATTTCTACTTGGCCGACTTCAGATTCAACGACTCCGACTCAGATTACATCGTTGACACATGGAAATGGTTCGACCTGAGTGGTCTCGGCGAGGTTGCAACAGTCTCGTTCAATCTCGAATCAACCGACGTCAACTCGTGGGGAATGGTAACACCGGCATACTTCTGTATGGATAACTTCAACGGCGTGGCACCTGAGGAGCCCGTTGTGGTTGAGATTGGCATTGCCGATTTTGAAGATGTGGAGATGAACGCCGGCGATCACTGGGTTTCTGCCGCCGAGGGTACTTCGGCAATGGTGAACAACGGGTGGGCGTTCACAAACCACAACTTCTCCACCTATTGGGGCGGAATTACCGCGTCGAATGCTACAGACACCACGCTTTCAGGATATTCTGCGCAATACGTGGCAGTTCCAGGCTCAGGACTCGACGGTTCCGAAAAATACGGCGTTGCATACGTGATGGGCTACGGCTACGACACGGAGGTGGCCACCGCTGACGGCTCGTCGCACACCGTAACAGGCTTCTATGTAACGAACAACGTGTATGCCTACAAGAGCATGCGCGACGGCGACGCCTACTCGGCAGCCTTCGGCGGCGCTGACGGCACAGAGCCCGACTTCCTCGTGCTGCACGCGACAGGAAAGGACGCCGACGGCAACACCACCGGCACAGCAGATTTCTACTTGGCCGACTACAGGTTCAACGATTCCGATTCCGACTACATCGTTGACACATGGAAATGGTTCGACCTGAGCGCACTCGGCGAGGTCGTTTCCGTATCGTTCACCATGGAGTCGTCGCAAAACGGCGAATGGGGAATGAATACGCCGGCATACTTCTGCATCGACAACTTCAACGGAGTGGCTCCTGAGGAACCCGTTGAGCCGGATGACCAGGCTCCATACGTTGTGAATCCCGTTGCAGACATGGTTTCGGAGCATTTCCCGGAAACCCTTACGGCAGACCTCAACGGCGTTGCCACCGACGACGACAGCCCAGTGGATGAGATAACATATTCGCTGATAGCAAATAGTAACGAAGCCGCAGCAATAGCAACGGTTGAAGACAACGTTTTGCAGGTTGTGCGTCAGAACGCCAATCCCGCCACAGCAACCCTCACGCTCCGCGCCAACAGCGGCGACCTTTACGTTGATTTCACAGTGAACGTGGAACTCAAGGACGCCACCGGCATCGCCGACCGTTCCAACATCGTGAAGCTTTATCCAAATCCGGCAAGCGATGTGCTTAACATCAGTGTCCGGAATTCTGTCGGTTTCAATTACAATATCTACAATTCCGTGGGCCAGACTGTGCTTTCAGGTAAGAGCGCAGTAGAGAGTGTGTCTGTCAACATCTCCGATTTCAGCAGAGGCTTCTACTATGTGGAGATTGTCGGCGACGGATGCAATTTCAAGAGCAAGATCGTGGTGAAATAGCGCAATATTTCTTTTGACAACATTGAGAAGACCTGCCCTTGAAGGCGGGTCTTTTTTTTGAAAACATGGTCTAAAGTCCCCCTGTTGAGGGGGATATAGGGGGTGTCTGTCGCCTGTGTGGGGTTGTCATGGTTTCTTAAACCCCATCGGTCCCCCTTAAATCCTTGTGTAAATTGGAGCGTGCTTTGAATATTCCTATTATGCAAAAGGTTTTTGCATGACTCATTCCGTCCGCTGTCTCCGCGATTAAATAATTCAAAATTGAGAATTGAAAATTTAGGGCGTGGCCGGTGTGGCTGCGCCCTTTCTCTATGGAGCCAACCGCGTCCATGCGGTTGTTTGAGTGCAGTGTCCTCTTGGTCTTGCAAGCAAAGCGGCACGGATTTTCTCGAAAATCCTGCGAAATTCGTAAATAATTTTAACAATTGATTATTAAAATTTTAAACAACAAAGAGACAACACGCTGATTGTAGGTGTGTTAAAAAATAATCCGAAACTCTTGACAATGGCTTGTTTTTGTTGTATATTTGCGCTGTTATAGTT
>CADBQG010000024.1 GCA_902796805.1 uncultured Bacteroidota bacterium | reverse complement strand
GGTTTCTTAAACCCCCTCGGTCCCCCTTAGAAGGGGGAGGTTTGTCAAGTCCCCCTCTTGAGGGGGATTCAGGGGGTGTCTCTTGCCTGCGCGGGGGTGACACGGTTTCTTAAACCCCCTCGGTCCCCCTTAAAAGGGGGATGGATTTTGCCAAGTCCCCCTCTTGAGGAGAATTCAGGGGGTCTCTCTTGAATGCGCGGGGGTGTGCCCTGTTTTCTTAAACCCCCTCAGTCCCCCTTGAAAAGGGGAGGACTAAATTCTATATATTAAATTCTATATATTAAGTTCTAAACACTAACTTTGGCAATATATTTGCAAATTGCGGGAATGTAAAGAAAGGAGAAAAAACATGAACCCGAATAATTTGACAATAAAGACACAAGAGGTTTTAGCGAACGCCCAGATGGTGGCGGCGCGGAACCAGAACCAGCAGGTTGACACGCTCCATGTACTTAAGTCGATGCTCGAACTTGACGACAGCGTGGTGCCGTTCCTGCTGAAGAAACAGTCGTGCAACCCGCAGGCGGTGAAGCAGGCGGTGGAGCAGGAAATCAACCGTCTGCCGAGGAGCAGCGGGAACGAATACTACCTTGGCGGCACAACACAGACCGCCATGCAGAAGGCCGTGATGTTCTGCGACGAGCTTCATGACGAGTACATGGCCGTGGAGCATCTTTTCTACGGCGTGTTCATGGCTGGCGGCGCGGCATCGCGCATCCTCAAGGACGCGGGCGTCACCGAGAAAGGCCTCAAGGCTGCCGTGGCAGAACTCCACAACGGAAAAAAGGTCTCGGGCGCGAGTCACGAAGAGACCTACAACGCCCTCAACAAGTACGCCAAGAACCTCAACGACATGGCCAGGAAGGGCAAACTCGACCCTGTGATAGGCCGCGACGAGGAAATAAGGCGCGTGCTGCAGATTCTGTCGAGAAGGACGAAGAACAACCCGATTCTCATCGGCGAGGCCGGCGTGGGAAAGACGGCGATAGCGGAGGGCCTGGCACAGAGGCTCGTGAGCGGCGACATACCGGAAAACCTGAAGTCAAAGAAACTGTACTCCCTTGACATGGGCGCCCTGATTGCCGGCGCGAAGTACAAGGGCGAGTTCGAGGAGCGGCTCAAGAGCGTGGTCAACGAGGTCATAGAGTCCAACGGCGAGATAATACTCTTCATCGACGAGATTCACACCCTTGTGGGCGCAGGAGCCTCCGGCGACGGCGCGATGGACGCGGCCAACATCCTCAAGCCTGCGCTTGCCCGCGGCGAACTCCGCTCCATTGGCGCAACCACCCTCGACGAATACCAGAAGTATTTTGAGAAAGACAAGGCCCTCGAGAGAAGATTCCAGCCAGTGAGGATAGAGGAACCCGACAAATACAGCGCGATTTCGATACTCCGCGGCCTGAAGGAACGCTATGAGAACCACCACCAAGTGAAGATCATGGACGAGGCTATCATTGCCGCAGTAGAGCTCTCGCAACGCTACATTGGCGACCGTTTCCTACCCGACAAGGCCATAGACCTCATCGACGAGGCCGCCGCGAAACTCAAACTTGAGATAAACTCAGTGCCTGAAGAACTCGACGACGTGCAGCACCGAATCTCACAGCTTGAAATAGAAAGGGAGGCACTGAAAATAGAGAAGGACGACAAGAAGGTGCAGCAGATAAGCAAGACCCTCTCCGAGTTGCAGGAAAAACGCAACACGCTCTCCTCGAAGTGGCGCAGCGAGAAGGAAATCATCGACCAGATACAGCACTGCAAAGAAGAGATCGAGAACTACAAGATAGAAGCTGCCGACGCGGAGCGCCAGGGCAACTACGGCCGCGTGGCCGAGCTTCGCTACGGACTCATAAAGAACGACGAGGACAAGATCGTTAAACTGCAGGCCGAACTCGAGCAGCTGCAGGGCGACAACGCTCTCATCGACGAGAAGGTAACCGCCGACGACATCGCCGAGGTGGTGGCCCGATGGACGGGCATCCCGGTAACCAAAATGCTGCAAAGCGAGAAGTCGAAGCTCCTGCATCTCGAGGAGGAACTGCACAAGAGGGTTGTGGGCCAGGATGAGGCCATCGTGGCCGTCTCCGACGCAATCCGGAGAAGTCGCGCGGGGCTGCAGGACGCACGCCGCCCGTTAGGCTCCTTCATATTCATGGGCACCACGGGCGTGGGCAAGACCGAACTCGCCAAAGCTCTGGCCGAATATCTCTTCAACACCGAGGACGCAATGACACGGTTCGACATGAGCGAGTTCCAGGAAGCACACTCCGTGTCGCGGCTCATAGGCTCGCCTCCGGGATACGTGGGTTATGAGGAAGGCGGACAACTCACCGAGAAAGTGCGCCGCAAGCCATACTCTGTAATCCTTTTCGATGAGATAGAGAAGGCCCATCCGGATGTGTTCAACATCCTGCTTCAGGTCCTCGACGACGGCAGGCTTACCGACAACAAGGGGCGTGTTGCCGACTTCAAGAACACCATCATCATTATGACTTCTAACCTCGGCTCCAATATCATTCAGGAAAACTACTCCAACCCAGGCGCATTCACCGACGACGAAATCTTCCAAAAGACCAAGCTACAACTAAATGATCTGCTGAAAAAGACCCTAAAGCCGGAATTTCTGAACAGAATAGATGAAATCGTCATGTTCCAGCCGCTGTCGAAACGCGAAATCAAGGAGATTATCAACCTCCAGCTCAACGGTTTGCGCACTATGCTTGAACAGAGGAACATAAGGGTTGAGTTCAGCGACTACGCGATGAAGTTGCTTGCCGACCTCGGCTACGACCCGATGTACGGCGCACGGCCGCTCAAGCGAGTAATCCAGAAACAAATCCTGAACGAGCTCTCAAAACTGATACTTTCAGAAAACGCCGGAGCAGGCGACACTATAATGGTTGATTCGGTAGAGGACGGCAAATTTGTCTTCTACAAGAAATAAACATCCTGCAACTGCTATTCCAAAGTGCGCTTCAACAATAATGGGCGCACTTTTTATTTTAAGTATTTTCTCGCGCTCTCCGTGTCGCCCTTCATCATGTAGGCGTCGTGGAGACCCTTCTTTATCGCTGAGACCTCCTCGGGGTCGAACGCGAAAGCGAGAGCATTCTTGTAATAATCTATCGCCTTGTCGGGATTGCCATTGTTGATGAATGCCTTTGCCAAAACCGACAACATTTTTGGCGACTGTGGGAAAAGAGTGGTGATCTCGTCCTCAAAACCGATGAGTTTTCCAAGGTTGCCTGACTTTTCAGATGCACTGACAAAGTCTGTCCACAAGTCGATGTTTGAGTCGTCAGACTCGAGGGACTTGGCGAAATACTCCGAAGCTTTCGAAAAATCACCTTTCATAGCGCTCACCTTGCCCTGAATCTCACAGGCCCGGGCGTCGCCAGGGTGGGCCTTGGCAAGCTGGCCTGCCCACAACTCGAGCTTTTGTATATTTTCGCCGCTTTCCATCTGCTTGCGCATGAACGGCATCTTTTTCTCAATGTCAACCTCAGGGTTTGGAATCAGGAACGCTATGTATCTTGCACTTTTCTCTTCATTGTTTCGAAGTATCCAGTAGTTCGCGAGCATCATGTTTGCTTCGGCGTCGTCAGGAAAAAGGCTATATGCCTTCTCATAATAAGACAGAGCCCTGTCGTGAAGGTTCTTGTCTTCACAAAGAAGCCCGGCCTTGAGGTAGTTCGCAACGTCGCCCGGTCTCTTGTCTATTAGGTTGTCATACTCGCGCAGGGCGGCTTCAGTGTCGTTCTTGCCCAGCCAGATTGCAACTTTGTTGCGGGTTATCTCTTCCCTTGGACCGAATCTTTCTTCCATAAAGTTCATGACCTCGATCATCTTTGTATAGTTTCCGAGTTTTTGGTAGCACTCATACAGGTTGTACAAGTACGCCTCGTTGCCGGGAAGCTCCTTGCATATTTGTTCCCAGAGAGGCACGGCCTTCTTGAAGTTCTCTGTTTTCAGGAGTGTCTCGCCAAGGGCCACTTTGTACCAGATATTGTCTTTGTCATACTTTATGGCCTTGTTAAGCGCGTTTTCGGCTTCTGAATAGAGTTTTTTTTCAGAATAAATCTTGGAAAGCATATAGTATGAAGGCGCATGAGCAGGAGTGTTGCCGGTTATTATTGAAAATATGCGCTCGGCATCGTCGTATTGCGCCGTGTAGAAACTCCTCAGTCCGTTGTTGAACTGGCTTGAAGTCTTTCTTGCCGACATGTTTTCCGAGGAATTGTCGGCAGCACGTCTGGTCTTTTTGTCTCCCTGGGCCTCAAGCGACAATGAAAGCATCAGCAATGCAACAAGGAACAATGTCTTTCTCATAGTATTATTTTGTTCCGCTGTGGCCGAACCCGCCGTCGCCGCGCTCTGTTCCGGAGAGTTCTGAATAACCTTCAACTTCAACTGTCTCTACCTGTTCGAATCTTGCCACCACCATCTGCGCAATGCGGTCGCCGTTCTCAATCTCGAACTCCTTGTCGGAGAGGTTTACGAGCAGCACCTGAACTTCACCGCGGTAATCGGCGTCGATTGTGCCGGGGCTGTTGAGTACTGTAACGCCGTGTTTCAGCGCGAGGCCGCTCCTCGGGCGTATCTGCGCCTCGCAGTCGGGCGGCAGTTCCATGAATAGGCCTGTGGGTATCAACTTGCGCTCAAGCGGGCGGATGACTACCTTTTCCGGAAGGTTGGCTCGCAAGTCCATACCCGCGGAACCGGATGAGGCATATCTCGGAGTCTCATTACCTGAAGTGTTGTAAATCTTGCAAATCATGCCTTGTTTTTTATTGTACGATTTTGCCGTCTTTGAGGGCTCTGTCGTACAGTTCATCGATATATGTATTCAGAAACTGTGTCTTTCTTTGGTTCAGGAGAAGCATTTCCGCAGCCGCCCTCTCTTCCGAAGTTTCGTTCACCGAACGCTGCGAACGGTAGTCTAAAATCACGAGAAGTATGGTATTGTCGCCAACTTTCCTCTCTATATGTCTGATTTTTTTTTCGGATTCGGATGGAGAGATTTCGAAAGCCACCTCGTTTTGAAGGTCGTCAAGGTAGAACCAGGCATCGTCATCAATGAGGTATTCCACAGTGTCTGCGAGCATCTCTGCAAGTTCCTGCTTCCTTTCCACACGCTGTTCCTCGTTGAACAAAATCTCCTTCACTTTCTCCAACCCCGGCGAATTGCTCGGGAGTTTTACATAGTTTACTCTGACTATTTCTTTCTCAACAGTATAGCGACTGTCAAGAGAACGCGAGAACTCGGCTATGTCGTTGTCGGTGATATTGAAACCTGCGGAGTCGCTTTCCCAAAGTCTCTCAAAGTACCTGCTCACAAGCAGGAGCGACCTGTAGTCGGACATTTCCTTCTCGAAGTTCTTCTCCACAGGCGACAGTTTTCTTTCGGCTTCATGAAGGACGAGTTTCTCTTTTATCCATTTCTCTATCAAACTGATGGCCATGGAGACGCTGTCGTCGTACGCCAGTCCTGAAGGCATCAGCGCATTCAGCTCAGAACCGTACAGTTTATAGTGGTACACCTGCGCCACCACCCTGTCGTTGCGGGTTTTGCAGCTCGAAAGCACGGCTGTCAGAATGATTGTCGCAAAAAGAAGCCTTTTCACGGGGTTAGTTTATTTCTTGAGTATTGAGCGGAACACAGCCTCGTCGAGCTTCACCGGATATTTCTCGTGGAGTTCCTTGAGCCACTGTTTTTCAAGCACATCCTGGTATTGGCTCACCACAATGGCGCGAACTTCGTCGAATGTCTTATACGGTTTCAGGGTGTCGCCTGTCGCGAACTGCTGCTTTATGCTTTCATAGAAGCGCTCTGCGCCCACGGTGTCCTTAATCGCCGCGTTCCACACTTTAAGGGAGTTGACCTCGTAAATCATCAGGCCGTCGTACACCTCGTTCACCACTTCGCGGTACTCAGGATATTTGGTCATGAGTTGCGTGCGCTCGTAGGCCAGCATCTTCTCCGACACGAAATTCGGGAAAAGATCCTCGATGAAAGCCATCTGGGAAGTCTTTATCTGCATTCCCTGGTAGCGGGAGATGAACTTCCCGAAGTCGGAGGCTGTGAGCGTATTGCCGGCGAATGTGCACATCGGGCGCAGCTTTTCAATGCCCTTGAGCGAGTCTATTTCCACATTCTTTGTCTGGAAGTAGTTTGCGGGGAGGCTTTTCTTGAAGAACTTCATCGCGGCCTTCTTTCCGCTCTCCTCGTAGCCGTACTCTTTCTTTAGTTTTTCAACGAGCGACTCCTTGCTCTTCTTCGAGCGGGCGTCCCTGCTGAGCTTGTTCTTCAGCATATATTTGAATTCGTCGTTTACAGAAGTGTACACAACTGAATCGAGCTGCAGGATATGCCAACCTATGGCCGACGGCACCGGTTCGGAGATACGGTTCTTGGGGACGTTGATGGCGGTGTAGAGGAAATTGCCGGGGCGGCGGTTCGGCGAGCAGGGCTCCATGCGACCGCCGTTGTTCTTGGTTGCATTGTCGTCGGAGAATTCCGCGGCGAGTTCGCTGAACGGCGTGCCTGCGTTGAATCTCCGCTGCACCTCGCGGTATCGCGCCATCACGTCAGAATGGTCGGCGGTCTTGTCGAGGGCGGTTGTGTCGCTGAAGAAGATCTGCGATACATATATCTTCGCTATAGCCGGTATCTTGTCCTGGACGTATATAAGGTGGTATCCGAACTGTGTGCGAACGGGCATCGAAACCATTCCAACAGGCGTGTTGTAGGCCGCGGTTTCAAACGGGTATATCATTTCCAACACCGAGAAATACCCGAGCTCGCCACGGTTCCCCTTCTGCTTGCGCTTTGTCTGAGGGTTCACGAAGTCGCGCGCAGACTGGTCTTCGGAATATTTGGCAGCCGCCTCGTTAAAGTCGAGACCGCCCACAATCTCGTCCCTTATCTTCATGATCTTGTGATACGCTGCGACTGTGTCCTTCGCGGTCGCTTCCGGGTCGAGGCGCACAAGCAGATGCGAGGCGCGCACATGATAGCGGGCCCTGCCGTATGTCTCTTCCAAGAGCTGGTCGCTCACCTCTGTGTCGATGAGGTACTGCTGTGCATACTGGCTCTTGTATGACGACCATTCCTTCTGGAACGACTGCGCGGTGTCGAGCTTCAGGGCCTTGGCCTCCTGCACCTTCATCTTATATTCGGAATACAGGTTCAAGTATTCGCGAAGATCCTTCTCGGAGGCCTCCGAAAGACTCGAGTTCTTCTGGTATGCCTTGATGAACTCTCCCCTCGTGATTTTCTCGTTGCCTACAGTCATGATTACAGACCCGTCGTCCTGGGCACTGGCGGCCATGACGGTCAGAAACACGATAAAGACTGTTAAGAGTTTTCTTTTCATAATAGTTCTTGATTTCAGTCAGTTATTTGGTATGATTTAAATTTTCAGCCACTATTTCAGCTATGTCCTTCACATTGACTTTTGTGCCGTGGTTGAAGGCCTTCTTGCACATGGGGCAGGCGGTAACCACAACGTCGGGCGCCGGCTCTGTCAAGACGGAGAGAGCCGCGTCCCTGAGGCGTGTCTGCTCATCCTTTGAGAGCACTGTATTGCCCAAGTTCATGCCACAGCAAAGCGATTCATCCCCTTCTTTCGCTATTTGCCTCAGCTCGCCTATGGCGCCGAGGATGTCGCGAGGTTGTTTGTAAATCCCCGACCCGCGGCCAAGCTCGCAGGGGTCGTGGTATGTGAACGACTCATTGCATTTGTCTGTCGAAAGGCGTCCGCTCTTCATCAGCATGTCTATGTACTCCGTATGGTGATATACAGGTATCGGGAGGTCGTATTCATCCTTGAACGAGTGGTAGCATATCGGGCATGAGGTTACAAGGGCAACGGCGTGCGACTCCGCAATGAGACGCGTGTTCTCGGCGCGAAGGCTTGCGGCCTGGTTGTTGAAACCCTGCTGGAGCAGCGGCCTACCACAGCATATCGAGCGGTTTTCGTCGATGTGCCAGTACTTCTGACCGGCGGCGTTGAAGACTTCCTTCATGGCCGCTGTTATCGAAGGCGTGAGCTGCGACATGCATCCTCCGAAATAGACCACCCTGCCCACGGCGTTGAAACCTGACACCTTGTCAAGGTAGCGGTATCCGTCAGAGAAGTCGAGGTCGCCCTTGTCGCGCGAGATCCTGCGTATGTTCATGAGATCCAGATCAACGGGGCAGTCTTCGGCGCAGCGATGGCACATTAGGCAGTTCGCCGCCGCCTTCTCAAGATCCATCTTGTGCTCAAGGTTACGCATGTTGCGCAGCAGGTAAACAGACTGCACATCGTTGATGTCCAATTCGTTATACAAAGGACATCCGTCAATGCACATGCCACAGCGCGAGCAGGCGCTGAGCTCGTACTTGGTGTATCCAGAGAGTTTCTCACCCTCGCGCACGCCGATCTTCCGGAAATAGATCAGGAAAACCTCCGCGAAGATATGCATGTACCTGGTGAAAGGGAACATCAGGAAGAATATGCAGAGGGCCAGCGAGTAGAGCGACCATAGCGGCATTTCGAGGAACGTGGCCGCGTTCCGCCCGAACAAGTCGCCTATGGTCTGCGTGAGGAAGCCGCCGTTGCCGTAAAGCCTTGCCGTAACCGACTCGCTGAGGAGACGGAGCGGGAATATCGCCCACAGCGAGACCTTGCAGGCTATGTCCATCTTTGTGTGCCTCGTGGTTCTCCGCATTCCAAGGATTCTGGAGTGAATCTTCTTGAGCAATGCAAGAAAGAGGCCTGACAAAACGTAGAGCAGAAGCAGATCCATGAGCTGGGTGAAGAAAAACTCGGTGGAGTTTGCCGGAGGGTTGTGGTGGAAGAACCGGTAGAATATCGCGCACCAGAAGTGGAACGGTCCCTTGATCCCGAGACGGCTCTCCACGGCCCCGAAAACTATCAACAGGAACCACCCGAAGGCGATGCTCCTGTGCATGTAGCCGAGACGGCGGTTCTTCTTCGATATCCGCAAGTGAAGGAGGCACTCGCAGAACATCTCCCATATAGCCGGAAGTATCTTCGTGGAAAAAATGTTCTTTCTGATGACTCTTTTCTGCTCTTCGTCGAACTGCTTGATCCAGCGCACGTACTTGTACCCGCAGATGACAAAGAGCGCTACGGTGCCGAAGACAAAGGGGAGCACGAAGGGGTGGAAGTTAGCCATTATTACAGAGTTTCAGTTCGTGAGTCAAGTATCTGCCGCATATTTATTATAAGGGAGCGAAGGTTCACGCCACGAGGACATACAAGAGTGCATTTCCCGCACAACATGCACTTGTGCAACTCTTTGTCAAGACCTGAATACAGGCCGCGCCTGAAAGAGTTGTGCACCTTCCTGATGTCAAAGTTTGTGAACTGCCTTGCCGAACAGGTCGCCGTGCAACCGCCGCAACTTATGCACAGACGGTACGACGGGACACGCTCCAACAGTTCGCTGGCCTTTGTCAAGTCGCTGGTAGTCAAGTTAAAAGACCTAGCTTTCTTTATATTGAAACCGAAATCAACCATTCATATATGTTTCTTCAAACCAAACCGCAAATATACTTTTTTTATCGTTGTACACAAAAATTCAACAACGAGAAATTTGAAAGAACCATCACTTTCCCCAACCCTCGTCATTCTTCTTGCACTTCACCCATTCCGAATCCTGTTGACATTCACTTTTTTTTGCTATCTTTGCGGCTGTAATTCATTAAAAAAGCAAGGCTATGTCATTAGAGAACAAAATCAACGACGACATCAAGGCCGCGATGCTGACCCGCGACCAGAAGAAACTTGCCGCGCTGCGCGCGGTGAAGTCGGCCATATTGTTGGCAAAGACTCAGAAGGGCGGCTCCGGAGAGCTCGACGAGCAGGGTGAGATACAGATTCTCAAGCAGCTCGTGAAGCAACGCCGCGACGCCGCGGAGATGTACGCCGCCCAGAACAGGGAGGACCTCGCCTCTGAGGAGGTGTTCCAGACCGGGATAATCTCCGGCTACCTCCCCGAAATGATGGGCGAGAAAGAGATAGAGGACGCCGTTGGGCGCATCATCGCGGAAAACGGCTTTTCGGGAATGAAGGACATGGGCAAGGTTATGGGACTCGCCACCAAGGCTTTCGCAGGCAAGGCCGACAACAAGACTGTGTCGGAGATCGTGAAACGCCTCCTCTCGTAGCATGAGATACTACATCGTTGCGGGCGAGGCCTCGGGCGACCTCCACGCCTCCAATCTCATGAAGGCCCTGAAGGAAAGAGACCCCGGAGCGGTTTTCCGCTTCTGGGGCGGCGACCTGATGTCGGCTGCCGGGGGTGAACTCGTGACCCACTACAAGGATATGGCGTTCATGGGTTTCTGGGAAGTCTTCAAGAACCTTCCCGCCGTGATCGGGAACATCAGGAGGTGCAAACGAGACATCGCCGCATTCAACCCCGACGCGCTCGTGCTTGTCGACTACCCCGGCTTCAATCTCCGAATCGCAGAATTCGCCAAGAAAAGGGGTATAACGACCGTCTATTACATCTCGCCGCAGGTGTGGGCTTGGAAAAAAGGGAGAATCAGGAAGATCAGGCGCGACGTCGATGAAATGATGGTGATTCTGCCTTTCGAGAAGGATTTCTACTCGAAGAACGGCATGAACGTGCACTATGTGGGGCATCCTCTTCTTGACGCCGTGGACAAGAACATAGCCAGCGCCCCGGAGACAGTCTCATTCAGAAAAAGTAACGGACTGTCAGACAAGGATATAATAGCGCTGCTTCCCGGAAGCAGAAGGCAGGAGGTGGAGGCCATCCTGCCCAGGATGCTCGAGGTTGTAGGCGACTTTCCCCAGTACCAGTTCGTGGTCTCCACTGTACCATGGCTAAAGCCCGACCTTTACGAGAATCTGATGCGCGGCCATGACGTGAGGCCGGTCTGCGGCGGCACCTACGCCCTTCTCTCAAACTCCAAGGCAGCAATCGTGGCCTCAGGCACCGCCACTCTGGAGACCGCGCTGATAGGCACGCCGCAGGTCGTCTGCTACGCCGGCAGCGAACTTTCTTACATCATAGCGAAGCACCTTGTGTCGGGCATCTCATACATATCACTCGTCAACCTCATCATGGACAAGGGGGTTGTCACAGAGTTGATACAGCACGACCTCAACAGGGAAAGGCTGCGCGCGGAACTTGAGGCGATAACAGCGGACAAAAGCAACATAGCCGCCATGAAGGACGACTATGGGAAACTCAGGGCAATTCTCGGCGGCGGCTCCGCCTCCGGGAAGGCAGCTTCAATAGTCGCGGGAGCGGCGGCGGGGCGAACATCAAGAACAAAAACTTGAGAACTTATGGAAAACATCTTCTCCGACGAATATTTCATGCGCATCGCGCTTGCCGAGGCGGATGACGCCTACTGCGAGGACGAGATTCCAGTTGGGGCCGTGGTCGTGGCAAACGGCAAAGTGATATCCAAGGCGCACAACATCACAGAGACGCTCAAAGACGTCACCGCGCACGCCGAGATCTTGGCCATCACAGCCGCCGAGAACGCCTTAGGCGCAAAATACCTACCCGAATGCACGCTGTACGTTACTTTGGAGCCGTGCCTCATGTGTGCCGGCGCAATAGCGCACGCTCACATCGGCAGGGTGGTGTTCGGTGCCGACGACCCTAAAAAAGGATACTCCACACTTCTCGGCAAATTCCCCTCTAAAGCCGAAATCGTGAAAGGCGTGCTGGCCGACGAGGCCTCAAAAATGCTCAAAGATTTTTTCAAGGATAGGAGAGGTTGAAAAAAAAATGTATATTTGCGGTTTGCAAATGTTACAACATTCTGAAAATGGACATCCTGAAAAAACATAAAACACGCACACTGCTTCTTGCCCTCTGCGCAACGGCAATCCTGGCCGTATCATGCCAGACCGCGAGAAACGGCTCGCACAGAAGCGCAAAATACTCAAAACAACGCACGAGGTACAAGTCCCACTGGAATTCCTCGTCATCGCAAAGCACCACATACTACATCAAGAAACACAACACCCCGCGCCGCGCAAGCGAAGTGCCAGTGAAACCGAAACAAAAAAACAAAAAGAAGAACAAATACTAATCTATGAAAAAGAGGCATACCTTATATATACTCCTACCCCTGCTGATCTTATTCGCCGGCGCCTTGGCGCAAGAGAACTACGTGAAGTTCAACGTGGTGAACGACACCGCGCAGATCGAGGGGGTTGTCGAGGAGGACTCGCTTGGCAACATGATAAGCTCAATGTACGACGCCAACTTCGACAACGTGGACCACGGCAACGGCATGCTGTTCACGTACTTCAACTGGATGCCGGGATACAACCTCTACCAGAACTTCGACGTCATAACCATACACTACCGCCACCAGGGCTCAGCGGCGCGCGACACCATAGTTTTGAGCGGATACCACCATCCCGCCAACTACAGGATCACATCGAACTACGGATTCCGGCACAGGAGGATGCACCGCGGCGTGGACCTCGGATACCCTGAGGGCACACCGGTGTGCGCCGCCTTCGACGGCATAGTGCGCATATCCAAGGGCACTGCCAACACCGGAGGATACGGCAACCTCGTGGTCATCAGGCACGACAACGGCCTCGAGACCTACTACGCCCACCTCTCGCGGCGCCTCGTGAACCCGGGACAGATGGTCAAGGCAGGCGACATAATCGGCCTCGGCGGCAACACCGGCAGGTCCTACGGCTCCCATCTCCACTTCGAGGTACGCTACCTCGGCAACGACATAAACCCGGCCCGCATCATCGACTTCGACAACTTCAAACTCAAATACGACACTCTGTACATTTCAGGATACACAGTGTCGACGCCCAACCCCACACAGCAGCCCGAACAGGCCAAGGCCACCCCGAAACCCTCGTCATCTCCGCAATACCACAGAGTAAGGAAAGGCGAATATTTAGGCTCCATCGCAAGAAAATACCGCACAACAGTCTCCAAAATCAAGAAACTCAACCGCCTGAGGAGCGACAACATCCGCGAGGGTCAGCGCCTGCGCGTGAGATAGCCATGCCGCTCAAGAACACTATCACCGCGCTCACACTCTGCCTGTGCTGCCTAAGCGCCGCGCCGCAGGGGGTTCAACATGACTTCGGATTCGCGAGAAGCCAGGAAGTGGATGTGCTGGAGCATGGAATACGACTGGAACTCCCTTGGTGCGGCGGCATGAACTCCGTGAGGTTCTCTGAAATAGACCTGGACCTCGACGGCACCGACGACCTCGTGGCCTTCGAGAAACACGGCGACAGGCTGCTCACATTCATTCGCGACGGCCAGGGATTCACCTACGCACCGCAATATGCGAGACTGTTCCCGCCGCTGCACGACTGGGCGATACTGAAGGACTTCAACGGCGACGGGCGACCCGACATCTTTACATACGGCCTTGCCGGAATCAGGGTGTTCCAGAACATATCCGAAAATTCTCTGGAATTCTCTCTTGTGGAAAACACATTGATGGCATATTATTACAATGGATATGTCAACCTCTACTCGTCACCCGACGACTACCTCGTTGTTGATGATGTTGACGGAGACGGGAAAACCGACATCCTGAACTTCTACGTCCTGGGCAAGCACGTTCATTTCCTCAAGAACCAAGCCGGCGACAACGCGGGCTTCGACCTGAGACTCGAGGACGAATGCTGGGGCAAGTTCTCCGAAGCCGCCGACAACAACGCCATATCGCTGCTCACATACTGTTCAGAGCGCGAAGGGTCGCCGCTGAGGCACACCGGATCGTCGCTGCTGCTGCACGACTTCGACGGCAACGGGCTTGCCGACATCCTCATAGGTGATGTCGATTCGCCGCACCTTACGCTTCTCCTTAACGGAGGCACGCCCGAAACTGCCGTCATGACTTCAAAGGACACACTTTTCCCCTGCAACTCACCCGTCAACCTCTTCTCCATGCCCGCAGCCTCATTTATAAAACTTCCCGGACACGTCTCCCCGTCGCTTGTGGTTTCACCCTCCGACCCGTCGCTCACAAAATCCAAAGACCTCAACAGCGTGTGGGTTTACGACTACAACACGGCACTCGGAGAATACACTCTCACGCAGACTGATTTCCTGCAAGGCGAGATGATCGACGTTGGCAGCGGCAGCTGTCCTGTTCTTTTCGACTACGACAACGACGGGCTTGCAGACCTGTTTGTGGGCAACTTCGGGAGCTTCGACAGCGTTGCTTTCAACAACGGCTTTGCCGAGCCGCACTTTTCATCTTCAATAAGTCACTATAAGAACACCGGCACTTCCTACAGTCCGGAATTCACGCTTCAGACCCGCGATTTCGGGAATCTGAAACGCATTGGGCTCAAGGCACTGCACCCAACATTCGGGGACTTCGACGGCGACGGCCTCACCGACATACTGTGCGGATGCAGCAACGGAACGCTCATATTAGTCCCAAACGCAACTCTGACGGGCAACAGCACCGCCGTGATTCACGACTATCTCGGAGTCGATGTCGGGGATTTCAGCACACCACAGCACTTCGATCTTGACAACGACGGCAAGAAAGACCTTGTGATTGGCAACAGAAGAGGCATTTTGTCATATTTCAGGAACACTGGCGGCAGCACACCAGCCTTCGATAAAGTTAGCGACAACCTTGGCGGGGTTGACGTACGCGACCACGAAGTGTCCTATTTCGGATACAGCGTTCCATGGTTTTACCGCAGTCATGACTCGGAGACTTTCCTGTTCTGCGGAAGCGAGTCTGGCAAAGTCTCACTTTACAAGGGGATAGACGGGAACATCGACGGCCAGTTCGTGCTTGCGGTGGATAACATTGCAGAGACTGTCTCGGGCGTGGCGAAGGCGCTCAACGAGGGGATACGCACCGGAGTGGCCGTGGCACCGTTAAACGGCGACAGTTTCCCGGAAATCATTGTGGGAAACTATGCCGGAGGCCTCTCCTATTTCCGCGGAGTAACACCGCCGGATTACCTGTCGGCCGGCAACAACAAAAAAAACGACATCATCATTGCGCCCAACCCGAACAACGGGACATTCACGATAAAAGGCGATGCGCCGCTGAAGAGGATAGAAATAACCGACTTGTCGGGGAGAACCCTGCTTGTAAAGGACAACATTGCGGACATCGAGTTCACTGTGCGCCTCGGGAACGTTGCGAACGGCATGTATTTCGTAAAAATTGAAGGGAAACCCATAATAAAGACTGTTTTAGGAGGACAATAAAATGAGATTAGACAAATTCTTGTTAGAGAACGGCTTCTTCACATCGCGTGAGAAGGCGCAGGCTGCGATCAAGCACAAGACCGTGAAAGTTGACGGCGCTGTATGCACAAAGGCTTCCACCGACATAACACAGGATAATTCTGTGGAGGTCATCGACATATTCAACAGATACGTCAGCATGGGCGGTCTGAAACTCGAGAAGGCCATAAAGGACTTCTCCATTGACTTCGCGGGGAAAAGCGTTCTCGACATAGGCGCGTCCACCGGCGGATTCACCGACTGCGCCATACATCACGGCGCAGCTTCGGTTGTGGCCGTTGACGTGGGTACCGCGCAGCTTGCCCCGGCCCTGCTGAACGACAAGAGAGTCATATCCTTGGAAAACAGGGACTTCAGAACACTGACACTCGAAGACCTCGGCACAAAAGAGTTCGATATCGTGGTGTCCGATGTCTCATTCATCTCGCTGACATACATAATACCCAATCTCGTGAATTTCTTGTCAGAAGAGAGTTTGGCCGTCCTTCTCATTAAGCCTCAGTTCGAGGCAGGGCAGTCGTTTCTGAACAGAAGCGGCATTGTTACAGAGGAAAAGGGACAGAAACTCGCTATTCAGAGAGTCGTGGGCGAGGCATTGAACCACAAACTGTTCCTGCACGGAATATCCGTTTCAACACTTTTCGAGAAGCACAAGAATGTGGAGTTCCTCGCAATCTTCTCGAAAAAAAACAGCAATTTCTCCCCAAACTACACAGAACTTTTCAACGAGGTGAAGAAACTGAAGAAAAGCCTTTCCTGACACGCCGCTTCAAGAAGAGACTCCCAGCCCGAAGAGCGCGAAGTCGCCACGTAGCGGGTCGTCAGGGAAAACCTCCAACATCACCCTTGTCAACGCAAGTGCCGACGACATCGTGGCCGTCCTCGATTTCATAAGCCCCAGTTCTGAAGCCTGCTGCATTACATGTGTATCCAACGGCATAATCAAAGTCCGACGGTCGATGAACCCCGACCATAATCCGAGATCGACGGGTGAGTCTCTTCTGACCATCCAACGCAGAAACATGCACAGGCGCTTGCAGGCCGACGTAGTGTCCTTCGGTATGATCACGCCAACACCCTGTGAAGAAAAATATCCGCTTATGAGGCGCAGCGCGTCGAGGGCGGACCCTGACTTGCCATGCGCCACAAATCCGCCAAGCGTGCCATGCTCAAGCATGAGTTTGCGATAAGACTTCAAGAAAAGGTTCATCTGAGACACTGTATAGAGCCGGTAGAAACAACTTGCATCCCTTTCGGGCATGAAATCCTCGAAATTGCCATCCTTTATCCAGTTGTGGACGTCATTGCCTGAAGCGTTGAGAATGCTCTGGATTTTTGGAAGAAACTGCTTCCTGCTGCCATAGCTCAGAACCGACGCCACAAAAGCGACCGCCTCGCGATTATCGTCGCCTTCAACCTGATGCATGAACCACGACGGGTCTCCGTTAAGGAAATCCGCAGTCTCGTATTTGTCGGCAAGACGCCGCAACAGTTGTTTCAATCCCTCTTTCATGCTCAATATCTTGTGGAACCCTTTACAGTGTATGCTTTCAACTCAGCGTTGTCTCTTTGCCCATTGTGGAAGAGTGTGCCCTTACGCGAAGTCTTGCAGTTCTTTATCACAACATCGTTGGCACTGCCATAGAAGCTTATGTACATCTTGGGGTTGCATGGCACGAAGTTGCACTTATCGTAAACCGCATAGTTGTCGATGTAATACCTCGCGTCGTCGGCGCTGTTGAGGTAGAGCGTGCAGCGCGTGTAATTCCTCTTGGTGCCGTTGGTTTTGGTGTTGTTCCTCACCATTCCGAGATGGCAGTTCAGATATTTTATATTGTATTGGCTGTTGGTATTTACATTGTAGTTCAACCTGGAGTTCGTTATGTTGATTTCGTCCTTGCTGCTCTTCTGAAGGTTGAATGTCAAACTGCCGGGGTATTTGTACTTCTTTGCCGCCTGTCTCTTCATCATCTCCACGTCCGGAATCAACTCAACCTTCCTGATGTCGTATAAAACCCTGTTCTTAGATGTAACATAGGAGTTGCAGAAGACAAAGTCTGTCAACGAGTTAGTGTCGGAATAAATCATTCTCAGTCCATCGACCTTGATTTTTGAAATGTAGTCCACATTCACTTTCGGGGAGATTTTACCCTTCGGATAGAAGAGCATCACCTTGGAGACGTCTCCCTTCACCTTGACAATCATGTTCTGAATGGTGACATTCGGCCAGCATTTCGCGGAGAGCTCCGGTCTGGAGTTTTTCTGGTCGTTGAGTTGTCCTATGGAAATCAAGAAGTTATGTGTTGGTGAGGCCTCGAAAGTACAATTCTTGAACGTCAGGTCGAAACCTGTGTAGGCATTGTAGGAAGTCTCTATAAGTACCGGGATGAAGTCCTGGAACCTGCAGTTGTCGAACAGCACTGTGCCGTACATCGAAGAGAACTGGTTGTAGAGTTTTGAGAACCTGCAGTTATGGATGAAAGCGTCGCGGCCGTAGCAGTGTATGTCGAAGCGGTTGATGTCGCAGTTGCGCAACGTTGTGTTGCTCAGGTTGTTGGTTCCGAAAATGCCCCAGTTTGCAGTGGCGTTCAGCCGCACGAAAACACTGTTCCAGACGTTGTTCATCATTATGCCGTAGCCGTAGTTGGTTGAGCGCGAATAGGTCCCGTTGATGGTTACATCTTCAACCAAGATGTTTGTGCTGTTAAGAAGAGTGATAGCCTCGTCGGCATACATGTTCCTCGTGTTAGGCGTATTGATTTTAACCTTGCTGATTTTCAAATTGTTGACACCATCAACTCTTATACAGAAGGTTTTTTGTGTTGAAGACGTGTCGCGGGTGAACGTGAGGTTGGATATTGTCTTCAGCCTGTCGTCAGCGTGGCAGAAAAAGACTTTCAGCCTTGTGGAATCCGTTGAATAGGAGGCTATCGGCGAGTTGACGGCATGGCCGTTCCTCACGAGGAGGACGTCCTTTCTGGTGGCACCGTAGCTGTAACCTGCGCGGTTGTCAACCCACGGGGTCTCGTCCACAAGCTGGAGGAGCCACTCCCCTTCCGCGATGGGATACACCGACGTGAAATCACCGCCGTCAACAATGCTTTTGTCAACCTCCACAGAGTCCCACCTCTCCTGCTCCATCTCGAAGAGGCAGTGCTTCTTCACCGTGTTTTTGACCACGAGCCGCAGCCCTCGGAAATCGTTGTTTGCCGCAAGCGGTATCGGGAGCGACTCTTCTGAAACCTCTATCGTCAAAGTGTCAATCCCTGAATAGTCGACTTCAAGGCCGAGTTCTTTGGCTTTCAGGTGAGTCTTGTAGAGGACATCGTACCTCATTGCGTCGGAGGTCGCCTCCGACAAGCCGAAATCAAATGGTGATGGTTTTTTCAAAGTGTCTGTGTATGCTTGTTCTTGTGCAAATACTTGACTGAAAGAAAGTATGACGAGCGCCACGGTCGTCAAAACGAGCATATTAAATCGTTCTATTTTATTTTCCTTCATGGTAGTGATGGCGTTTTCAGGAATTTAAGACTGTCATGACTAAAACTTGAAAGTCCACATGATGGAAGGTATTATTGGGAAGAGGCTCATCTGGTATGCGTGGTTCTGTAAGGAGAACGTCGACATGTCGCCGCCTTCAGTGCTCGAGGAGGTCTCGAAGAACACGAGGAAAGGATTCTGCCGGTTATACACATTATATACAGAGACGTTGAGCCCGGTCTCGAACTTGCTTGTCTTCTTTATCGTCCAGTCTATCGAGAGGTCGAGCCTGTGGTATGGGTTCACCCTGTACTCGTTCCGGCCGCTGTACTCCGTAACTATCGAGCCCATGAAGATGTAGTACCCTAACGGCACTGTCATCGTGTTGCCCGACTGGTAAACCCACAGTGCAGAGACGCTCAGTTTGTTGCGCAGGATCTCGTATGTGAGGCTTATGGAGACGTCGTGGCGGCGGTCGTACTTGGCCCAGAACGGCTTGCCTCCGTTGAGGTCGTCGAACTTCCTTCTTGTGAAACCGATAGTGTAGCCTATGAAGCCCGTGAACCGCCCCCTCGACTTCTTGAGGTAGAACTCGGCGCCGCAGGAGTATCCCTTCCCGAAGACGTACATCTGGTCGGGGTTCTGCACCACATCGGTAACACTTATGCCCTCACGGTACTCCACAAGGTTGTACATGTGCTTGAAATACAAATCCACATAACTCTCGAACATGTTGTTATGGAAATTTTTGAAAAACCCGAGTGTGTATTGGAACACGGTCTGAGGCTTTATAAGGTCGGTGGACGGCATCCACACGTCGGTGGGCAGGGAGATTCCTGCAAGAGACACCTGGTGCATGAACTGGTAGTTGAGCGTTGCGGAGGCCTTAACCGACATGGTGGAGTCGATGAGCCAGCGAAGAGAAAGCCTCGGTTCGACCTTGTTGTACTGTGAGATGCACGACAGTTTGCGGTATTTCACCGAGTCGACCACGTTGCCCACATTGTCAAGGACATACCTTGTGAAGGGGCCGACGTGCGCGAAATTCGTGTATCTCAGCCCATAGTTGAGTTTCCAGTGCGGGTTTATGTCGTACTCGTCATGCGCGAAGAGACTGAACTCGTTGGCAAAGTAATGCTGGGCCGGCGGCAGGTTGAAGTTGGAGTTCTCGCCAGCCTGCACGGCGTATTGGCCTGGAATGCAGTCGTGAAAGGTCTCGTGGAAGCCGAACCTGACGTTGTGCTTAGGCGTGGGCAGCCACGAGAGCACGCTTTTCAAGGAATAGTCGCGCACTCCGGAGGCAATGTTGAGTGCGTAAGGGTTTATCCTCATCTCGGTGTTGAAGTCGTAGTAGCTGAACGTGGCCGAGGTGTTGAGGAAGAGGCGGTTGCCGATGATGTAGTTCCATCGTGCCGAAGCCGCGGCGTTGCTCCACATGAAGTTCATGAGCGTGTTCTGCGACCTTGACTTGAACCCATAGACATCTCTGCCGTAATACGCCCCGAAATAGAGCCTGTGCCTGTCGTTCACCACCACGTTGAACTTCGCGTTCACGTCGTAGAAGAAGAAATCCGAACCTTTCATAGGCGATGTCTTCTTGAGGAATGGCTGTACGAGAACGTCGGCGTATGTCCTTCGCGCGGAGATCAGCATCGACGACTTGTTCTTCTTGAGCGGGCCCTGCACGGTGAGATGCGAGAATATCAGGCCGAGACCGCCGTCCACCTGCCATCTCTTCATGTTGCCGTCCTTCTGCGAGACGTTGAGTATAGAGGCGGCGCGCCCGCCGTAATAGGCAGGCATCCCAGACTTCACCATCTCGATGTTCTTAACGGCATCGATGTTGAAGACCGAGAAGAAGCCGAAAAGATGGTTTGGGTTGTATATGGTGGCGTCGTCGAGGAGTATCAGGTTCTGGTCGGTGCCGCTACCGCGCACGTAGAAGCCGGAGTTTCCCTCCCCGCCCGACTGCACGCCGGGCAGCAGCTGCACCGACTTGAGCACGTCGGCCTCGCCCATCAGGGCCGGCAGCGACTTTATGGCCTCCACTGTCATCGACATCCTGCCCACATCGCCGCTGTGGACGTTTTCCAAAGAACGTTCTCCCTGTATCACAACCTCCTCGCCTTCGATGGCGGCTGTCTCGAGCTCGAACTTGCGCAAAGTGTTTGATGTCAATTTCACGGTGTCGTTTATGGTTTTGTATCCAAGAAGGTTGACGGTGAGCTTGTACGTGCCGGGCGCAACCGACACCGAATAGTAGCCCGACTCGTTTGAGACGGCGCCGTGCACCTCTCCCGGGACCGTCAGGCTGTTGAGCACCACATACACGCCGAAGAGCGACTCCCCGTTGGAGGCATCCTTGATTGTGCCGTAGAGCGTTGTCCTGTTTCCCTGCGGATAGGCCGCAACGAAGCACAGGAACAGCAGGGCGAAAAGCGTCAGCAGCCTGGTTTTCATACGTTTCAGCTTGTTGTTAATCAGTGAAAATTGCGGCTGCAAAGGTAGCAAAAAAAAGTTAACGGACTACCTTCCCCAACTGTCGCGGTCGAGGCTGCGGAAGTTTATGGCCTCCGACAGATGACCGATTTCGATGTCCGGGCTGCCTTCGAGGTCGGCTATGGTACGTGACACCTTCAGGATGCGGTCGTAGGCGCGGGCGGAGAGGCCGAGCCTGTCCATGGCGTTTTTCAGGATACTGTTGCAATTCTCGTCAATCTTGCAGAACTCCCTCACCATTCGACTGCTCATCTGCGCGTTGCAGAACAGCTTTTCATGGCCTTGGAACCGTTTTTTCTGTATCTCCCGCGCTGACACCACCCTGCCCCTGATGTCGGCGCTTCTCTCGGACGGCACTTCCGACGCGAGTTCCTCGTGGCTGACGGGCACCACCTCAACATGAAGGTCGATACGGTCCATCAGCGGACCCGACACCTTGCTCATATAGTGCTGTATTTCAAAAGTCTTGCAAGTACATTGTATGGAAGGGTGATTGTAGTTTCCGCATGGACAGGGGTTCATCGCGGCTATGAACATGAACGACGAGGGGAAATCCACCGTATATTTCGAGCGCGAGATGGTGACGCACCTCTCCTCGAGGGGCTGACGCATGACCTCGAGTACTTGACGTTTGAATTCAGGCAGTTCGTCGAGGAACAGCACCCCATTGTGTGCAAGAGAGATTTCGCCGGGCTGCGGGTGCGAGCCGCCGCCGACGAGAGCCACGTCGCTGATGGTGTGGTGCGGGGCGCGGAACGGGCGCGTAGAGACAATCGACTTGTAGCGGCTCATCTTGCCAGCAACGGAATGTATCTTGGTGGTCTCCAGAGCCTCCTCCAGACAGAGCGGCGGCAGTATTGAAGGCAACCGCTTGGCCAGCATCGTCTTCCCAGAGCCCGGAGGGCCGATGAGTATCACGTTGTGGCCGCCGGCAGCCGCAATCTCCATGGCCCTCTTGATGTTGCCCTGCCCCTTGACATCCGAGAAGTCGTACTCGTATGACCTGAGGCCGTCGCTGAATTCGTTGGTGACATCGATACTCGTGGGCTCAATGGGGATGTCCTTGTCAAAGAAGTCGATCACCTGCTTTATGTTCGACACACCGTAAACGGCGACCCCGTCCATAATCGCGGCTTCGCGGGCGTTCTGCGCAGGCAGTATCACGCCTTTCTTCCCGTTCTTGCGGGCCTCGAGCGCGATGGGCAGCGCACCGCGTATAGGCTGGAGCGTGCCGTCAAGCGACAGCTCGCCTATTATGTAGTAGTCGTCAAGCGACTCGCCGCCCGCAATCTGCTCGGAGGCGGCAAGTATCGCTATGGCTAACGTGAGGTCGTAGGCCGAGCCCTCCTTGCGGATGTCGGCGGGCGCCATGTTCACCACCACCTTCCTCCCCGGAATCTTGTAACCGTAAATCTTCAGCGCGGTCTCGATGCGCTGCTGGCTCTCCTTCACGGCGCTGTCAGGCAGACCCACCAAGTGGAAGCCGATACCGTTGTCGACGCTCACCTCCACAGCCACGGGCACCGCCGACACGCCCATCAATGCACAATTGTTTGTTCTTATCAACATGATTCTTCTTTTTTGTTTTCAACCGCAAAGATATAAAATTTATTTAATACATTGTTAATTGTATGAAATATTTTTAATCTTCGACCCGAATGTCTGTTTTCATGGTCAGCAGAAAATAAATTTCTTATCTTCGCAAACTAAAACCCAAGATATGAAAAAACACATATTGACATTCACAACTCTTTTGTTTTCAATTTTTTGCACGTTCGCACAGAAGCAGATAACAGTGGAGGAGATCTGGGACAGGTTCTCGTTTTACCCTCGGGGCGTTGCTGGGTACACCTCAATGCCGAGGAGCGACGAGTTCACCGTCTTGAAAAGGGCAGGCATAGAGCGCCACAACTTCAGCGACGGCTCAGTCTCAGGGATAATACTGCCCCATGACGACCTCGACGCCGCGAGCGGAGGCCGCCTCAGCGTGGGAGCAATCAGCGAATACGCTTTTTCCGACGACGAGAAAAAGATAATGCTCGCCTTCGACATGGAGAGCATCTACCGCCGGTCGTCGCTGGCGCACTACTACGTATATGACACGGAAAAGAAGACACTTGCCGCGGTGTCCGACACGTCGCACATGCTACGCTTCGCGGAACTCTCGAAAGACGGCGGCAAGGTGGTGTTCGCCCGCGAATGCGACCTTTACTACCAGGATCTCGCCACAGGAAAGGTGACCAGGATTACTTCCGACGGGAAACCGAACCACATTTTGAACGGTTTCGCCGACTGGGTGTACGAGGAGGAACTCAGCATGTCGCAAGCCGCATCATGGTCGCCCGACGGCTCCAAGATAGCCTATCTGCGCTTCGACGAGAGCAGGGTCAAGGAATTCACAATGCCCCTATACGGAGAACTCTACCCTGTGGACTTCAAATACAAATACCCCAAAGCCGGAGAGGACAACTCCTTAGTTGACGTTTACATATACGATATAGGAAAAGGGACAAGCACCAGGATTGACCTCGGCGACAACTCGAACTGCTACTTCCCGCGCGTTTACTGGCTGCCCAACAGCCGCGACGCAATCGTGCTGAAGCTCAACCGCCACCAGAACCGCCTCGACTTCATCAGATACAACACCGAGACCGGCGCCCAGGACATAGTCTACACCGACGTGAACGACAGGTGGTTAGACGTTACCGACAACTATTATTTCCTGAAAGACAACAACTCCATGATTGTAACCTCTGAGAGGGACGGCTTCAACCACATCTACAAGGTGACATTCGGCGGCGACATCAAGCAGATCACAAGCGGCGACTGGGAGGTGAATGAAATCCAACACATCAACGAGGCGAAAAAGCAGATATACTACCTCTCAAACGAGTCGGGCGTGCTGAACCGGGACCTGTACGTCATAAACTTCGACGGAAAGAAAAAGCAGATCCTCACTGCCGGAGACGGCTGGGCGGGCACCCTTTTCTGTCCCAACGGAAACTACTTCCGCCTGCAATACTCGAGTCTCAACACGCTCCCAAAATACACGATCAACGACAGGACCGGCAAGGAACTGCGCGTCCTCAACGACAACAAGGCGGTGCAGAACACCATGGACTCATACGGTTTCGTGAAGCGCGAGATCATCAGTTTCACCACACCCGACGGAGTTACGCTGTACGGGTGGATTATGAAGCCCGCAGATTTTGACCCCGGCAAGCGCTACCCGGTGATGATGAACTGCTACGGAGGCCCCGGCTCGCAGCAGGTGATGAACGCCTACAGCGGCGCACAGGACCTGGCGTTCTACCAGATGCTCGCCCAGCAGGGGTACATAAGCGTGTGCTTCGACGGGCGCGGCACGGCCACGCGCGGCGACGCCTTCAAGAAGGTGATCTACCAGCAGATGGGCAAGTACGAGGCCATGGATCAGATCGCTGCTGCCAACTGGCTGAAAACTCTGCCCTACGTTGACGGCAACCGGATAGGCATCTGGGGCTGGAGTTTCGGCGGGTACCTGTCGGCGCTCTCGATGTTCCGCGGCGACGACGCCTTCAAGATGGCCGTGTCAGTGGCTCCGGTTACAAACTGGCGCTACTACGACAACATCTACACCGAGCGTTTCATGCGCACCCCGCAGGAGAACCCCGACGGCTACGACTTGAACTCCCCCACAACCTATGCAAAGGACATGAAAGGCAAATACCTGATAATCCACGGAACCGCCGACGACAACGTACATTTCCAGAACGCGATGGAACTCGTCAACGCCTTGAACCAGAGCGGAGTCGACTACGACCAGTTCTTCTTCCCCAACAAGAACCACTTCATAATGGGAGGGAACACACGCACGTACCTATACAACAAGCTTGCCAAGTACATACGCGAAAACCTGTGATCAAACTAATGTGCGGATAAGACGCTCCTCGTCGCCGGGGAGCATGTATATTGGCGGAATTTCAATCATAGTATAACAGCCGAACCTGCCCTCGCCGCGCAGCCTGACGGCCGCACGGGCGCACGAGACGAGCACCTGGCCCGTCAGCGCGGGGTTGTCGATCTGCATATTGAACTCGAACCTTTGGTTGTGGGTTGTACCGCTCACCCCGGAGCGCACCATGTTCACCCCGTGGGCCACATTGTTCAAAGCCTCGACAGAAGGAACCTGCAACACGTGAGTCTCATCATGAGCGAAATAGTCGTCGCAAAGGATTCTCTTCTCCACCTCTTGGAATTCGGCTCCCGCCTCCAATTCAACATAAACCATCCTGCGGTGTATTCCTGTGCCGAGCGGAATTGTCATAGACAGCGCGTCTTTAACGCCGGCCACAGACTTCGCGGCAACGGTGTGCCCCATGCTCCTGCCCGGCCCGAAGTTGGTGTAAGTAACGCCTTTCGGGGCGGCGGCAAGAAGAAGCGCCCGCACAACAGAGTCGGAGCCCGGATCCCAGCCCGCCGCTATGACACTCACCGATGAACTTGCCGCAGCAACCGGAGCCAGAGCTTTTTTAAGGTCATAGATCCGGCCATGTATGTCGAAACTGTCAACAGTGCAGACACCTTGCCTTGCAATCTTTTCGGCGAACGCAGGCACCTCGCGCGTGGGCGTGCACAACGCCACAACATCGGCGTCAAGATTTTCAATATTGTCGTTATGATGGAATATGCCGGACAGAATCATGTCGTCAGATGATTTCACTGCCTGTTCCACGGCTTTCCCAATGTTTCCGTAACCAAGAATCGCTAACTTTATCATTTTGCCACATTTTGAGGCTGCAAATTTATGTTTTTTTTTCAACAGCACAGAACTCGCACCAACATACCTGTCCAAACAAATGAAAACACCCGGAAAAATCTTGTTCCAGAGTCTCCATGGTATGATTCCGCAAAATACAAGTCTGCTACTCCCGATTCTCACTCCACTGAAGTACAGAATGCCCCACATTTATTATATGGTCGGCAACGCGCTCCGAGTTCTGCGCGAGGGAGAGGTATTCGGCTCCGACGAGAGGGCTGCAAGTGCCTGCGGTGAGGCGACTTATGTGGTTTTGCTCCATCGTCTCAGTAAATCTGTCGATTTTTTCCTCTATAACCTCGGCCTTTTGAAGCGCACCTTTGTCGGAATCGTGATAAGCTTTCATGACTTCGGCATACAGTTTGTCGACAAGCAGCGCCATTTCGCCGATTTCCGACACTGCATCCTTGGAGAATGCCGACTCCTGCTCCTTGAGTGAATCTGCATACTCCACGATGTTTTCCGCATAGTCGCCCACCCTTTCAAGGTCGCTCACCGACTTTATGGCAGAAGTAACGTACCGCTGGTCGTATGCACTCAGCTTCTTCCCGGAAAGAGCCACCGAGAAACGCAGCAGTTCCTTGTTCAGGAAGTTGAGTTCGTCCTCCGTCTTCCTGAAATCATCTATCTCGGTGTAGTCCAAGGTTGTCACAATGCCTATCGAGCGGCGGAAATTTGTGATTGCCATGGCGGCCATGTTCTCCACCTCGGCCTTTAGCTGGCGCACCGCCACAGCCGGCGTGCTTAGCATCGAGTAGTCGAGGAACTTGAGGTGCGGACCCTTCTCCGACCCGCCGTTGTCGCGAATCAGGCGGTAGACTACAGAGACGAGAGTGTTGGTAAGCGGCAGCGCGACAAGTGTTGTGCCAACGTTGAAGAATGTATGGAACATTGCGAGCTGAACCGCTGGTGCGTTAGGGAACCATCCCCCGAACATTGTGCCGAAAGAGACCGAATGTCCTGAAGAGATGTTCAGAACGAGTGCTATGAGAAGGAACAACACTACGCCCATAACGTTGAACAAGAGATGCATAAGTGCTGTCCGTTTTGCATTTGCGCCGCTCGCCACGGCAGCTATGATTGCGCTGACGCAAGTGCCTATGTTCGAGCCCATGCTCAGGTATATTCCCTGTTCAAGATTCACAAGCCCGGCAACGAGCATCGCAATAACTATGGAGGTCATCGCCGACGAGGACTGGATGACGGCAGTCAGCAGGGCGCCCACCGCCACCAGGAGCAGCGGGTTGCCCACACGGGCTATCACCGTTTTCACCTCCGGCATGGCTGCAAACCACTCCATCGCCGAGGACATCATGCCGAGGCCCACGAACAACATGCCGAACCCTGTGAGTATGCCGCCTGTCTGCTTCCACCTGTCTTTTTTTGAAAACAGCGACATGAAGGTGCCGATGCCGGCGAAGGCCGCGAACATGACCGTTGTTGAAACTCCACCGCTCCCGAACATTCCGAGCGCCACCAACTGTGCCGTAATAGTGGTACCTATGTTGGCGCCATAAATTATTGTCGCGGCTTGTGCGAGAGTCATAATCCCCACATTCACAAAACCGATTACCATGACCGTTACCGCACTGCTGCTCTGTATTGCCGCAGTCCCGGCAGCACCGATGCCGACGCCAACCAACTTGCTGCTCCCCGTCTTGGCGAAAAGCTGCTTGAGCCTGCGGCTGCCGGCCGACTCCAGGTTGTTGCTCATCATCTGGCAAGCCACCAGAAAGACCCCCACACCTGCGGTGAGTGTCAAAATTGCTACTATTACACTTGTTAAATCCATAAGTTAGTTGATTTTTCTTTAATAACTTCTATTTCTTCATTCGTTTCATTATGATTCTTCAAAAAACAAAAATGGTGCATGTTGACTATACAACACGCACCATTGTTACTGATATTCTGCAATTTCAGTTTGCGACACACACTGCTTCCGTCCGGCCCCACACGCCGCAGAAGTCCTCGGCGGTAATGGTCGCTGACCTTCGCTGGAGATTCAGAAATGACAATTCCGCAGGCAAGGATTTTACTATATGACTGATTAACAAAATGTGGCATGGCAAAGCCGCTCTCAAAAGTCTCCTCGTCATCCGACTCGACAACCTCCACATCGGCCGCAACACACGCATCAACTGTATAAAACTGCACGTCGCTAACCGTGTCACAAACAAAGACAAAGGAAAAAGACAATGCAAACACCCACATGAGGCTCACAAGCAGCCTTTGTGTAACTTTTTGACTGTGAAACATTTTAAAAGTCATTTGCGAGCATTGTGTTTGAGTCGCGAATATAACAAAAAAAGTTATGAGCCCGCAGTACTATGCAGATTTTTTTTCAGCGGACAATGCTTTTTTAAGAAATATGTATATATTTGCAGTGTCTTAATAAACGATATTATTTTTCCAAACAAAAACAATACCGCTTATGAAAAAAATCATCCCATCCCCAGATGGAACTATAACAACCACAGAAAAGCGCATAAATGCCGGCAGATTGGCCGCGGAAGTGGATTTCAATTACCTGCACAACAACAGAGGAGGATACTATTTCACAATTCACTCTTCAACCAATGGCGACACTCCGTCATATTATGTAGTAGATTTTGGAGATGGAAACGACACAGTAATATATACTTCATCCTCAAGAGTGAATATCACCCACAAGTATGACGAAATGTTTTATAACTCGGAAGTCACAGTACAAGTTACACTTCACACCGTGAACAATCATTATGCATTCGCTCAAAAGTTCTTGACCGTAAGGTACAAAAACTGCAAGAAAAACTGTTCTGCTCATTCCGGCACCGCCGACGTGCCTCACCGTCCATTAAACGACACTTATTTTATTAAAACCGCCATCCAGGCTGTGAATGTCGGCATTATACACTTGCACGACATCAACACCAAGACAGTGTTTCTTAAAAAGAAAAACAACGGCTCATTTGTGAGGGAGAAGGCTGATGAACTGAAATCAGGCTGGGGCGGACTTGTCTATGAGAATCACACTATACCCGACAACTCCTGCGGCAGTCCGCGAGCGACAAGCAGAGATAAAACAAGAGTTAAAGTAAAGAAAGTCTGTTGTAGTTATCCACCTTTTGAATCACCATTAAACTCATATTCTGTTGACTATCAATCATTGAGTTCCAAATTATTCGCAAAAAAAAACACCACAGTATCATCTCATCTTTATGGTGCAAAAATTTACAAATAAAATTCAAAGTTATGAAAAAGATATTTTTATTGTTTATAATCGGCTTGGTGTCTTTGTCGGCAACAGCCCAGGACACAAAACAAAAAGTGAAATACAAACCTGAATACCACCATGAAGCAGGAGTCAGTTCCTGGTACGGATTTGGGGATAATTATGGATTGTATTTATTGGACCGGAATGAAAATATTCCAACAAAAAATTTGTGGGGAATAGGTTTGTATGAATTGCATGGAATCAGATTCAATCCACATTTTATCTTGTCGGCGGAAATAAGCGCGAAATTCCATTATTCGTATGCGGATTACAATTCATTTTACGACGGAATAACCACACCGTGCGACGTTTATGGCTTACGGTTTTTGGTGGGAATCAATTTCAAATACATCATCTTAAAGAAATACAGGTGGAGTCCGTATATAGAGGCAAACTATCTGGGCGGAGTATTAATTCATAGAACAAAGGGATATAATCCAAGGGTTGTTGATGGAGAAATAACAAAGTTCAGAACCGTAGTCGACCTCTCGATTTGCGCCGGGGCAACATATAGGATTACTAAACAAAAAGGATTGTTTTTGGGTGCAGGGTATCAGTTTCCAGACAATGCTCTGCTCTTAAAGGTTGGCTACCAGTTCAGGTAGGAATTTTGAATCAAAAAAACATTGCTGTCAGACAAAAACCAAAATAAACTTTACGCAACTGCAACATAGAATGAACAGGTACATCGGAAAAGCAAGCAGGTTTTTATTATGCCCGTTTAACGCGGTTTACTTTGGGGTTTCCGGACATGGTTAAAATCACCAATTCACAAAAGCCTTGTTGAAAATATCGTCCGACAGCGCGTCGTTGATTTCAGTGACAAGGGAGTTCTCCACACTGCTGAGGTTCTGTGTGCCTGGATAGTCGGCATATCTGGAAAAGCTCTGCTCAAAATTCTGGGCCTCGTCGAACTTGTTGTAGAACCTTACCCTGACGGTTATCGTCAGCCTGTTCATGGCAGGCTTGTCGTCGCCCTGTATCGCCACCGGGTTTACGCTGTAAGACGTTATCTCGCCCTCGAGAGTGTAGTCGCCGTCGTTGCCCACTATCGTCAGCGGTGTCTGCCCCTGTATCTTGTCCTTGAGCGCAGTGGTGAAGGTCTGGCTCAGTGTCGGGTTCACCAGCGTGGCGTTGTTCGGAAACGTTGTGATAGCCACGGTCTTGGCGCGCGCGTCTATCGTGCCGCCCGTCAACGACACCGACATCCTGCAACCGGCAGCCAAAATTGCGGAACACAGCAGCAGCGCCGCGACTGCCTTTCTCATCATTATACTCGTCTTACATCTGTATTCCATACTCCTTGATCTTTCTGTATAGAGTCCTCTCCGAGATTTTCAACTCGTTGGCCGCAAGCTTCCGGTTTCCCCCATGTCGCTGCAGCGACCTTAATATGGCATGTTTTTCAGTACTCTCAATCGACAGGTCGCTGTCTTCCACAAGCTCCGAATCGTCGAATTCAGGGTTTCTGACATCTTTTCCAGCATGTACAATTGGATAGCCGTATTCGCTTCCGGTTACATTAACCGGCGTTTCTGCGTTCGGCGAGAGCTGCGGCAACACAGACTTCCCACTGTCGGAGAACTGCGAAATCCTCGCTTTGAGCGACTGGACCTCGCGCTGTAATTCGGCAATGACCTTGAAAATGAGTTCACGCTGCATATTGTCCTGCGACTCGCTGTCAGACTGCACCAGCATCGGGAGGTTTGTGCCTACGGGATCGTTGAGATAGGGTTTGAGCGCGGCGGCGGCGATGAGGCGTTCCTTCTCGATGAGCGAAATCTGCTCGGTAACGTTCTTAAGCTGGCGCACATTGCCGGGCCACCTGTAATCTCGCAGCACCGACTGGGCGTCCTCTGTGAGCGATATTGTCGGGAAATGGTATTTGTCGGAGAAGTCGGAGGCGAACTTTATGAAGAGCGGGTAAATGTCGCCCTTGCGCTCGCGAAGTGCCGGCACCCTGATGGGGACGGAATTGAGCCTGTAATAGAGATCCTCTCTGAACTTTCCCTTCCTTATCCTGTCGGCGATGTTCACGTTGGTGGCAGCCACAACCCTCACGTCGGTCTTAAGCACCTTTGAGGAGCCCACGCGCATGTATTCACCGCTCTCGAGCACCCTGAGGAGCCTCACCTGCGTTGCGAGGGGAAGGTCGGCCACCTCGTCAAGGAACAGCGTCCCGCCAGACGCCTCTTCGAAATACCCCTTCCTCGACTCCACTGCGCCGGTGAACGCACCCTTCTCATGGCCGAACAACTCTGAATCAATAGTGCCTTCCGGTATTGCCCCGCAGTTCACGGCAATGTAAGTCTTTGTCTTTCTGGGCGAATATGCATGGATGATTTTCGGGAACGACTCCTTTCCAACCCCGCTCTCGCCGGTAATAAGCACCGAGAGATCGGTGACGGCAACCTGCATGGCCACGTCGATGGCGTGTTCTATGGAGGGGTCGAAGCCTATAATGCCGAAGCGGCGCTTCACAGCGTCTATATTATTGTTCATAGGAAATCCAAAAATAAGTCCGCAAAGATACAATATTTTCAACACCTGCGGACTTGTTCGTCAATATGCTACAAGAGGCCTTTTTCCGCGAGGTGCTGCCTCAGGTCGGCCTCTGTCTTGATCAGCACCTGCCTTGGCTTGCTCCCCGAACCGGGACCGACGATTTTCAGATCCTCGAGCTGATCCATAATCCTGCCAGCCCGGTTGTAGCCTATGCTCATCTTCCTCTGTATGGAGGAAGTGGATCCCTGCTGGGTCTGCACTATAAGCGTTGCGGCCTCCACAATCAGGTCGTCGAGTTCGTCGGGATTGGCCGAGTCCTCGCCGCGAGATTCTCCCTTCTCGGAGGAGTCGGGCACGAAAGGAAGCTCGTAAGGCTGGAGCAGCGGGCGTTCAATGGACTGCTCGCCAATGAACTCGGCTATTTTCTCAACCTCGGGTGTGTCGACAAAGGCGCACTGAAGCCTCACGACGTCGCTTCCGGTGGATATCAGCATGTCGCCCTTTCCGATGAGCTGGTTGGCGCCGGTGGCGTCGAGGATGGTTTTGGAGTCCACGCCCGACTGCACTCGGAAGGCGATTCTGGCGGGGAAGTTGGCCTTTATGCTTCCAGTGATGATGTTCACCGAGGGGCGCTGCGTGGCGATCACGAGATGTATGCCTATGGCGCGGGCGAGCTGGGCGAGGCGTGCCAAGGGCTGCTCTACCTCGCGCCCGGCTGTCATTATGAGGTCGCCGAACTCGTCAATCACAACCACGATGTACGGCATGTAGCGGTGACCCGCCGCCGGTGAGAGCTCGCGACGGCAGAACTTGGCATTGTATTCCTTCAGGTTGCGCATCTTGGCCTTCTTGAGAAGGTCGTAGCGGTTGTCCATCTCCAGACAGAGGGAGTTCAGCGTGCGCACAACCTTCTTGGTGTCGGTTATTATCGGCTCGTTGTCGTCTCCGTCGTTGACTTCAGGTATTGATGCAAGATAGTAGTTCTCAATTGTCGAGTAGAGCGTGAACTCCACCTTCTTCGGGTCAACAAGCACAAACTTCATCTCCGAGGGATGCTTCGTGTAAAGCAGGGAGGTTATTATCGCATTGAGCCCTACCGACTTTCCCTGGCCTGTGGCGCCGGCCACGAGAAGGTGCGGCATCTTGGCGAGGTCAACCACAAAAGCCTCGTTGTTGATGGTCTTGCCAAGGCCTATAGGCAGCGCATAACTGTTGTTCCTGAACTTGTCGGATGTTATGATGTCGCGCATGGAGACTATCTCCGGCTGCTTGTTCGGGACTTCGATGCCTATGGTTCCACGGCCGGGTATCGGCGCGATTATCCTTATCCCAAGCGCTGCAAGGCTGAGAGCTATATCGTCTTCAAGGCTCTTTATCTTGCTTATCCGAACTCCTTCTTTGGGAACAATCTCGTAGAGGGTCACCGTGGGTCCAACCACAGCCGAGATGCTCTTGATGGCAATGCCGAAACTCAGGAGTGTTTTCTCGATGTTGTTCTTGTTCTCGAGGAGTTCCTTGCGCATGAGCTCCTTGGTGGATGCCGTGTACGGGTGTTCCAGAAGAAGGTCTATCGGCGGGAACTCGAACAGGGATAGGTCGGCGCGCGGATCGTAAGGCTCAAGATTCCTTACCTCCTCCGGCGTCAGGACTTCCGCTGCGCTGCCCGAGTCTTGGTCTTCATCCGTTTCGGATTCAACGTCGTGCTCCTCTTTGACTTCTTCCATGGTGGTTTCCGGATCCGGGGAACTGTCCGCAGTTACAATCTCGAAAGGAATCTCCTCTTTATGCTCGTCTTCTGCAACGGCATCCTCGTCTTGCAGTCCGACGGAATGCGAGTACTCCTTGCTCAAGACTCCATGGTCGGATATATAGAGATCGTCGAGGTCCTCGCGTTCCGAGACCATAGGGCCTGTCTTCACAGGAGCGATGACTGCGCCGTCACGTCTCCGCGCCGCCCTCCTTTGCCTTGACGACTCCGCAATGCGCTCCACAAGCTGTCTGCCCCATGCAACAACCTTCGACAGGTAGCTGTTCCCTTCCGAATCCTGGAACAGGAAGAGCACGACGGACAAGAACGCTATATCCACGATGGCAAGTCCCAACGCTCCGACATGCTCATGAAGGAACTGGTTGGTGAAGTTGCCGAAAACGCCAGCAAGGAAGGTGTTCTGTGTCTTGAAACTGAACATACCCATCGTGAACGAAAGGAAGAACATCAGGATCACGACCCGGAAAGTAAGTGCGCCGAGCCTCTTGATTTTATGCTCCCGGCGCATGCCGTTGCATATAATGCGCATGGAATATAGGAAAAGCAGCACAGGGATGCCTATAGAGAAAACACCGAAAGGGGTCATCGCATAGTATGCTATGAAGGCCCCGAAGCCCTTGAGCCAGTTGGATGCCTCCACGGCAGGCGCTCCGTCGTCGACCAGGCTCTCCACGTATGTGGCATTGTTCGCGGCGTTGAAGAAATACGAGACCATCGCAATGAGAAGTGTCAGCGAGAACAGCATCAGTATCACACCGTAGAGCACAACCATGCCGTCTTTCCTGAAGAAGTTCGCGAAAGCTTTGAGGGAAAACTGGCTGCCGCCTGCCTTGGCAGTCCCCTTAGACTTCGTCCGAGCGGAACTCCGGCCGCGCGAACCCGACTTCCCTGCTTCTCTCGACATGGCGAACTTCTGTATGTTCGATGTCCCTGACCTTCCTGATTTGCTGATTTTTGTGTTTCTCATGAAAAAATATGGCGTGCAGTATAAAATAAAGTCCACAAAATTACATTATTTATATAAAGGGTTGATTGCGGCCCATGTGGTAATATCAACATCATAGTGTTATAAAAATATCACCTTTGACAAAAAAAGATAGCTTGATAGAATTTATTTTTGCATAAAATTTCGGAATATGAGACTTATGACATTATTGGCGGTGGTGAACGACTCGATGCAGATTACAGGCGCCGCGCCCGCTCCTAGAGTGGAGGAGACATCCTATTTCAAGCTGGTGTTCGCCGTCAACAGCCTGTGGATAATAATCCCGCTGATACTTATGCTGGCGTTCGCCATATACTTCTTCGTCAAGAAGCTGCTCACTGTCAACAGGGCTTCACAGGAGGACGGCAACTTCATGAACAACATACGCGACTTCATACACGAGGGGAAGCTTGACTCGGCCGTGGCCCTGTGCAGGGGGAACAACAACCCCACGGCGAGGATGATCGACAAGGGACTCTCCCGCCTCGGCCGCCCACTCGAGGACATACGCACTGCCATCGAGAACGAGGGCAACCTCGAGGTTTCGCGCCTTGAGAAGGGAGTCTCAGCACTCGCAACTATCGCGGCGGTGGCCCCGATGATGGGTTTCCTCGGCACTGTTGTCGGCATGGTGGGAGCGTTCCACAACATGGCCGCCGACCCCAACAACTTCAACATAGGCACACTGTCGTCAGGAATATACACGGCCATGATCACCACGGTGGGCGGACTCGTCGTCGGCATCATAGCCCTGGTGTTCCACAACCTGCTGATTTCTAAAATATCCAACGTGGTGTACATGCTCGAAGTGAGGACCACGGAGTTCATGGACCTTCTCCACGAGAACGCTTAAAGACGAGGAAGCCATGGCTATAAAGATGCAAAACAGGATCGACGCGACCTTCAGCGCGACCTCCATGTCAGACCTGGTGTTCCTGCTGCTGATATTCTTCATGCTGACATCCACCATGGTCTCCCCTAACGCCATAAACCTCGTGCTGCCTAAAAGCACCGCCGAGAAACAACTGGCGTCAAAGACACTGGAGGTGTACATCGACGCCGACCTCAACTACTACGTGAACCCCGAGGGGAGCAACTCGCAGCCGACACCATACGAGGAACTCCTCCCAGCAATAAAGTCCGTCGTCGAACAGGACGCGGCCATCGACAAAAACCTGATACTCAGGGCCGACAAAAGCGTGCCTATTGAAAATGTAGTGGCACTCATGGACGTGCTCAACCAAGTCAACGAAGACCTTCCGGAAGAAGAAAGATACAAGATGGTATTAGCCACAGAAGCAAAATGAAAAGCAACGACGAGAATAGAAAAGACAAAGCAGTCGCATGGGGCGTGACGATTGTCGCCATGGGACTGATGCTTGCCTTGCTTCTGGCCTGCAGTCTGAAGACGCAGATTCCTCCGCCGCCGCCGAAGAAGATGGTTTACATAGACATCGCACCGACGGGCGGCGGCGGGGGTGGCGGTACCCCTGACGCGGCGCCGCGCGCGAAGACCCCATCCGGCAGGAACGTGGCCACGCAGAACGCACAAGACGCACCTTCCGTGAACCACTCCGACAGAGTTTCGCCAACACAGAGCACACAGCCGGCCACAACGCCACGTCCCGACCAGTCGTCGATTTACCGCGGCCGCGGCGGGAGCGGCTCGGGCGGTGGCAGCGGCTCCGGGATAGGCAGCGGTTCCGGCTCCGGACTCGGCCCCGGCGAGGGCGGAGGCAGCGGCGGCGGCGTGGGCTACGGCACCGGCCACAGAGGCCTCGCACAGCCTATCAACACCACCATCAACGAACAGGGACAGATATGCGTGGAAGTGCATGTGGCCGCCGACGGACACGTGATTGACGCCCGCGTGATCAACAACGCCAAGCACAAGACCACAATCACCGACCGCAACGCACAGCAACAGTGCGTGGCGCGCGCAAAACAGGCCAAATACCACCCCGGCAAGGAGGAACTCCGCATAATCATCTTCTCCTGAAAATCCTCATGGAAAAATACGACAAGATACTGGAGGACATCTTCTCCGCTTATCCCATGTACCACAAAATCGGGAGCGCCGCTTACAAGGAGGGACTCGAGAACATCGGGGAAGTGCTCGATGTAATAGGGAACCCGCATGACGGCCTGCGCTGCATACACGTGGCCGGCACTAACGGGAAAGGCTCCGTTTCGGCGATATTGGCCTCGTACTTCCAGGAACTGGGCATGAAGACAGGCCTCTTCACATCACCCCACCTCATCGACTTCCGCGAGCGCATACGCATCAACGGCGAAATGATCTCTGAAGAGACTGTTGTGGCGTTCTTCGACAAATTCAACAGCAGATTCTCCAAAATAGAGCCGTCGTTCTTCGAGATAACAACCGCACTCGCATTTTACCACTTCGCGACGGAAAAAACCGACATTGCAATCATAGAGGTCGGACTCGGAGGAAGACTTGACGCCACCAACGTCATAAGCCCGCTGATTTCAGTAATCACCAACATATCCCTGGAACACACGCAGATGCTCGGCGACAGCATCGCAAAGATAGCCCGCGAGAAAGCCGGCATCATAAAACGCAAGACCCCAGTGGTGGTGGGGGAATTCCACCCGGAAAGCTTCCCCGTGTTCGAAGACATCGCAAACTCCCTCGAGTCGCCGCTGTTCCTCGCTGACGGCAACTTCTCCGCGCGCCAGGCCGACAACATGAGACATGTGGAAATTCTCGACAACGATAAAACAGTATGCACCATAGACGACAACCCGCTCAGGGGTGAATACCAGATCAAGAACATTGTCACGGCGTATCAGACTGCTAAAGTGGCAGAGTTTCTGCTCAACATCAGGGAGGACGTCTTCGCCAAGGCCACGAGAAATGTCGTCAACAACACGCACATCTGCGGCAGATGGCAGGTTCTCGCGAAAAACCCCACGGTGATCTGCGACGTGGCACACAACCCCGCCGGCATCGCTTACGGAATGAAGAACATAGCCAAAGAGAAAATGTCGTCCGGCTCCGAGATACACGTCGTGTTCGGGATGGTGAAGGACAAGGACATTGACACGGTGACAAAACTTCTCGACAAGGACTTCTCCTACCACGTATGCAGCGCACACATAGAGCGCGCGCTGAACCCTATGGCACTCGCCGGCAAGATGGAGGCCGCCGGCTTCAAATGCCAGACATGCGACTCTGTTGAACAAGCTGTGGAAGCGGCACTGTCAGGCGCATCTGAGAACGACCTCGTGTTCATCACCGGCAGCTGCTTTGTTGTTGGCGAAGCCATGCAACTCTTCATGGAAAACAAAAAAGGCAAGCACGCTTAAAAGCCTATTCCTCGCTGACTTCCACAAAAAAATCAAAAAAAAAAATAGACCAACTGCCATCGTAAGAAAATAAAAATATATCTTTGCGGGTACGTATTCCGAGAAGACATTCATGAGGTTTTGTCTTTGACGGTACGTGTTATTTTCTTAATGAAACACCAAGAAGCAAAGATGAGTTACATATCGTTCGGCAAAGAGGATTTAGTAAACATAGAATATTCGAAAGAGAGGGAGATACTCCGCTGCAGCAGGACCGGCTGCTTCGCCACGAGTACGCTCTGCGGCCTCAACACTCGGAAATACCACGGGCTCTTCATCGTACCGCAGGACGGCATCGACGGTGAGCGCCACGTGCTGGTATCCAGAATCGACGAGAACATCGTGGTCAACGACATGGACTTCCACCTCGGCATCCACCAGTACCAAGGCAATGTGATAGACCCGAAGGGCAACAAGTACCTCCAGGGGTTCACCGCCGACGGCACTCCCACATACGAATACCGCGTAGGAAAGTTCAATTTCAAGAAGTCGGTGGTTTTCCAGCAAGACTGCGAGAGGCTACTGATAAAATACACCTTTCTCGACGACATCAGCGACGTGAGCATTCAGGTGGAGCCGTTACTGGCGTTCAGGAGGCTGCACAGCCTAACGCACGCCAACCCTTTCGCGAACACTGGCTTCGAGAATGTTAAGAACGGCGCTGGCTTCTGCATGTACGGCGGTTACACTCCGGTTTACTTCCAGTTCTCCGACGTTGCGGACTACCGCCACAACCCCGACTGGCACTACAACGTAGAATACAGCGCGGAGATCGAGCGCGGCTATGACGGCATTGAAGACCTGTGGCATCCTGGCGTGTTCACGGTGAAGGTAAAGAGCAGCGAACTGTACCTCAGCATAGGCACAACCCCCGTTGACCCTGCGAGCATCGCGGAGTTGTTCGAGGTTGAGGCCGGAAGGCACACTGCTCGGTCGTCGTTCCCGAACTGCCTGAAGAACGCTGCCGAGCAGTTCATTGTGAGGCGTAACGGCAAGACGGACGTCATAGCCGGATACCCCTGGTTCGGACGCTGGGGGCGGGACACGTTCATCGCACTGCCCGGACTGACCCTCGCCATAGGGAAGCCGGAGCTTTTCGAGGAGATTGCCGACAGCATGTTGGCAGACCTCAAGGACGGGCTTTTCCCGAACATAGGGGCCGGGGAGTCGGCAAGCTACAACTCCGTGGACGCCCCTCTCTGGTTCATCCGCAGCCTACAGATCTACAGCGACCACATCAACAAGCCCAAGAAAGTGTGGGCAAAGTACGGCTCTGTAGTAAAACAGATATTATGCGCTTACCGCGACGGCACGATGAACAACATACGGATGCTGGACAACGGGCTCATTTACGCCGGCGGTGACGGACTGGCGCTCACCTGGATGGACGCCATCGTGGACGGACGGCCCGTCACGCCGCGCACCGGTTGCCAGGTGGAAATCAACGCCATGTGGTACAATGCCGTCAAGTTCGGCCTCGACCTTGCACGTGTGAGCCACGACAAGGACTTCATAGTGGAGTGGGAGCCGCTGTCGATAAGCTTCCCCAACGTGTTCAAGGAGACGTTCTGGTCGAAAGAACTTGGCTACCTCGCCGACTATGTTGACGGCGACTACAAGAATTTCCAGGTGCGCCCCAACATGCTCATCGCCGCCTCGCTGCCCTTCGCCCCCATAAGTGAGAAAATACGGCAGCTGATTCTGAAGATAACCTCAGAGGAGCTTCTCATCAGCAAGGGTCTGCGCACATTGTCGCCGAAAGACCCGGAGTACAAAGGGCACTACGGCGGCACGCAGGCGCAGCGCGACATGGCCTACCACCAGGGCACCGCGTGGCCATGGCTGCTCTTCCCCTACACAGACTGCCTCATCAAGGTTCATCCCGAAAGCGCGGCGGATATATTGCAGCAGAAGTTCTACCTCTTCGACAGCTGCATGAAGACCTACGGCATCTCCACCATCGCTGAAATAACCGACGGAGACCCTCCTTTCAAGCCCAACGGATGCATCTCGCAGGCCTGGAGCGTGGCAGCCCTCCTCTATATGAAATGGAAAATCGACCAACTCAAATAAATCTCAACCATTATGCCAATGAAAGTACTGATGTTCGGATGGGAATTCCCCCCTCACATCTCAGGCGGTCTGGGGACGGCCTGCTACGGCCTCACCAAAGGCCTGGCGCTCAACGGTGTGCAGGTGACTTTCGTAATGCCGAAGGCCTCAGGCGATGAGGACACATCGTACGTCAGGATTGTGAACGGCAGCGACGTGGAGTACGACCCGCGCAACGCCCTGTTCCCCGGTTCTGACATGACGTCTTTCATCCAGGTCAACAGCAAACTGATACCCTACATAGGGCTTGACGACTACTACAACGTGGTGAACCAGATTGAAAGCGGCGCACTCGGTGCGGCTGGCGACGGCAGGCGCAGATACTTGTTCTCCGGGAAGTACGGCCCCAACCTGATGCAGGAAGTGGAACAGTACGCCGCCATAGCCGCCGAGATTGCCAGGAACGAGGACTTCGACATAATCCACGCCCACGACTGGCTCACATACAAGGCCGGCATCGCGGCAAAGCGAGCCTCCGGCAAGCCGTTGGTGGTGCATATACACGCCACCGAGTTCGACCGCTCCGGAGAAAAATACAACGACATAGTTTACGGCATCGAGAAGGAGGGTATGACCGCAGCCGACAAAGTGTGCGCCGTCAGCGACCTCACCAGGAACATCGTGATCGGCAAATACGGCATCCCCGCCGAAAAGGTAGTAACCCTCCACAACGCAGTGGAGCCCAACAACAAAAGCGTGGAACGCAACAAGTTTGTCACGGAGAAGATCGTGACATTTTTGGGGCGCGTCACTTTCCAGAAAGGCCCCGACTACTTCGTGGAGACCGCCAAGCGTGTCCTCGACCATGACCCTGACGTGCGGTTTGTGCTTGCCGGCGACGGCGACATGCTGCCCCAGATCATAGAGCGCGTCGCCGAACTGGGAATGTCCGACAGATTCCACTTCACCGGGTTCTTGCGAGGCGAGGACATCGACACCATGTTCGGCATGAGCGACGTTTACGTGATGCCATCCGTGTCGGAGCCCTTCGGCATATCGCCCCTCGAGGCCATGAGGGCGAAAGTCCCTGTGGTAATATCCAAGCAGTCTGGCGTGGCCGAAGTGCTGACACACGCCATAAAGGTCGATTTCTGGGACATCGACGCCACCGCCGACGCCATCTACGGGCTTCTCCACTACCCCGCCCTCTCAAGGCTTTTCGCCGAAAAGGGCGCCGCGGAGGTGGACCGCCTTAAATGGGAGAACGTGGCACGGAAACTCATCAACATTTACGAAAAAACTCTTCATCATGAATAATATTTGCTTCCACTTTCAGATCAGCCAGCCTTTCCGACTGCGCACCTACAGGTTCTTCGACATCAACAGGAACCACAACTACTACGACGACTACCAGAACCAGTACCTGACCCGCAGACTCGCGGAAAGATGCTACCTCCCCGCCAACAGGACTATCCTGGAGACAATCCGCAAGAGCCAGGGGAAGTTTAAGGTAAGTTTCAGCATTTCAGGGAGTTCCATAACACTCTTTGAAAAATACTGTCCTGAAGTTATCGACAGCTTCAGGGAGCTGGTGGCAACGGGCTGTGTTGAAATCACCGGCAGCACGTTCACTCACAGCCTGGCCTCGCTGCACGGCGAGAAAGCTTTTATGGAGCAGGTGCGCCTTCAGGAGGAACTGCTCCAAAACACCTTCGGCGTCAAGCCGGTATCGTTCTGCAACACCGAAATCATATACTCCGACGATATCGGGGAATGGCTCGGCAACGCCGGATACCGCGTAATACTAACCGAGGGCGCAAGACACATCCTCGGTTGGAAAAGCCCCACATACCTCTACTGCAACCCTTACCAGACAGACGTGAGGCTGCTCCTGCGCTCCTACCAGCTGTGCGACGACATAACACTGCGGTTCACCGACAAGAGCTGGGACATGTACCCGCTCACCGGGGAGAAATACCTCAACTTTCTCAACAACTGCAAGCGCGACAACGAGAATCCGCTCATCAACTTGTACTGGGACTACGAAACCATAGGCGAGCACTACACCGCAGACACCGGGATATTCGAGTTCTTCAACAACCTCGTCGACAGACTTCTCGCCGACGAGAACTACAGGTTCATATCGCCGCAGGATGTCCTCTCCTTGGAAATGAACCCGTCAACAATGCACGCTCCGTGGGCCATCTCCTACTCCGGCGAGGAGAAGGACACCAACGAGTGGCTTGGCAACGAACTCCAGAAGGAGGCCTTCGGGCAACTCTTCAGAATTGAAGAACTATATGAGAAGTCGGAAGACAGCGAAGCAAAACTCGCCTGGCTCAGGCTCCAGGCCGCAGACCACTTCAACTTCATGAGTTCGAAATGGTTCGAGCACCGCTCCGTGAAGAGGAACTTCGACGTGTATTCATCGCCCTACCAGGCATTCATCAACTACATGAACGTCCTCAACGACGTGAAACTGCAGTTGGAGGAAGGAATCAGGGAGTGATGCTCGTTGACGTTCTCAAGGAATACAAAGTCTTCCTCGCCTCAAAATCGCCGCGCAGGAGAGAACTCCTCGCCGGCATGGGTGTCGACTTCGAAATCATCAGCACCGAAGTGGAGGAGCGCTTCAACGCCGAAGACGCTCCTCAGGACATAGTCATGGGGCTTTCGCGGCTCAAGATGTCGCCAATCAGACTTGGCGACTACCCTGAAAAGACTGTCTTCATCACCTGCGACACCATCGTTGTCGTGGACGGACAAGTGGTGGGCAAGCCCAAGGACAGGGCCGAAGCCGTGAGGATGCTCCGTACACTCTCGGGAAACAGGCACACCGTGTACAGCGGTCTCACCGTGGCGACACCGAAAAAGCAGATCACCGACTTCCGCACCACAGACGTAGTCTTCGAAACCCTCTCCGACGAGATGATAGAGTACTACATTGACAAATACCTTCCCTACGACAAGGCCGGATCTTACGGAGTGCAGGAATGGATAGGCTATGTTGGCATTCGCGAGGTCCACGGCTCGTTCTACAACGTGATGGGACTCCCCACCAGGTTGCTGTGGCAGATGCTCGAAGAAGTATGCCGCGAATGGTGATTGCCGCTTAACCGCTTCATGCCGCAGGGTATGATACAAAATATTTTGTACCTTTGCGGCCAATTTAAAATTCAAATAATGGACAGGAACACGGTTATCGGACTTCTGCTTATCTTCGCCCTTTTTCTCGGGTTCAGCTTCTACCAGTCATCACAGGTCAAGAAGCAGCAGGAGGCCCGGATGGAACAATTGCAGGCAGAGGAAGAACAGAAATCCATGGAGATGAAAGACCTCTCGCTAAACGACGAGGACGACCCTGTGCCGGCGGCCGAAAAGCAGACCCCTCTCGCGGAGGCTTTCTCCAACGCACAGGTGGGCGATGGCGACTATATCGTGGAGACGGAAAAAGCCGTGTACCACTTCGGCAAAAAAGGCGGCACACTGAAGCAGGTGGAACTCAAGGACATATACCGCTACACACCGAAAGATTCCGCAAAGAAACCGCTCGTGATGTTCGAGGGCGGCTCGCAGGAAATGGATATCAAGCTCATGCTCGGAAACCAGGGCGAGATCTCCACCGGCGACTGCCACTTCGTGTCGGAGAGCGGCGAGAAACTCACCGTTGACGATAAAAACAACAAGCTCATCCTCAGGCTCTACCCCAACGCCAAGACCGACAGCGCACAATGCAGCTTGCTCGACAAGGAGGCATATATCGAGTATGCGTACACCTTCAAGAAAGACGACTACATGTTCGACTTTGACGTGAACTTCGTGAACATGGACGGATACCTCTATCCCAACAAGCGCAACTTCACAATCCAGTGGGGCGCCCAGCCGAAGTGCGTGGAGAAGAACTACGACTACGAGAAGAACATAACATCCATATATTACATGGACAACGGCGGGGACGTGAAAAACCTCGACGAGCGCAAGCCCGACAAGAAGGACTTCACATCGCCTCTCAAGTGGGTCTCCTTCAAACAACAGTTCTTCACAACGTGCCTCATGGCCAAAGACGACGCCCAGTTCACCTCGGGGAGTCTTGCGGTCCAGACCCCGGAGAGCAATGACAACACGGTGCTCAAGAACTGCAACGCCGACCTCGACTTTGAAATCGGCGATCTCAAGGACGGACATTTCGGCATGAAGATCTACGCGGGACCGAACCAGTACAGGATCCTGAAGGGCTACGACCAGAAACTTGAGCGGCAGGTGCCTCTCGGCTGGGGGTTTTTCCTGCTGCACTGGATCAACAGGGGTGTCATCATCCCGGTGTTCAACTGGTTAGAGGGATTCGGCCTGCATTACGGACTCATAATCCTGCTGCTCACTATAGGACTGAAGATAGTGCTGCTGCCGGTGAGCTACAAGACCTACATGTCGTCGGCCAAGATGCGCGCTCTGAAGCCGGAAATCGAAGCCATAAACGCGAAATACCCCAAGGACGAGGACATGATGAAGAAGCAGCAGGCCACAATGTCGCTGTACCGCAGCGCCGGAGTGAAGCCTGCGGGCGGATGCCTCCCCATGCTCCTGCAGATGCCAATCCTGATCGCTATGTACCGCTTCTTCCCCGCCGCCTACGAACTGCGGCAGAAGTCGTTCCTCTGGGCCGAGGATCTGTCAACATACGACTCCATCTGGGACTTCGGCTTCTCGGTTCCGCTCTACGGCGACCACATGAGCCTTTTCACCATCCTGATGACCATAGCGACACTCGTGTACACATGGCTTAACAACAAGCTCATGAGCCCGACTCAGGGCAACAAGGACCAGCAGCGCATGATGAACATCATGATGTACTCGATGCCGATAATGTTCCTCTTTATGTTCAACAACTTCTCGTCAGCGCTGACATACTACTACCTCCTGTTCAACATCTTCACATTCGTGCAGATGTGGATCTTCAGGGCGGCCATCAACGAGGAAAAACTTCACGACACCCTGCAGCAAAACATGAAGAAACCCGTCAAAAAGTCGAGATGGGAGCTGAAGATGGAGGAACTGCAGAAACAGCAGGCACAGATGCTCAAACAGCAACAGAACCAACAAAGAAGAAAATAAAATATCAACAAACACGTTGTTATTTATAAAAATAAGTAATTTTGCAGTTGAATTAGCGTTTTAGAAGAAACAGACGAATATGGAAAACCAAGACAAAAACGAGGTTCTTTCAAGGGCCGTGAAAGCCGGGAAAAGGACTTACTTCTTCGACGTGAAGAAAAGCAGGAACGAGGAACTCTACCTGACAATCACCGAAAGCAAGCGGAAGACAGACCCTGACACAGGCAACTTCACCTACGAGAAGCACAAGATTTTCCTGTACAAGGAGGACTTCGAGAAGTTCAAAAACGCCCTGTCCGGAGTCATCGACTTCATAGAGTTCGGCGAGGAGCCCGCCGAGGAGTTCTTCGACTCGGAGTCGTTCGGGAAGGAGTCAGGCTCCGACGAGATCAACGACATAAGTTTCGACGACATAGACCTCGCTTTGTAGATGGGTAAGATTGTCGCCATTGTCAACCAAAAGGGTGGTGTCGGGAAGACAACCACGGCCGTGAACTTGGCCGCCTCGCTGGCACTGCTCGACTTCCGCGTGCTTCTTGTGGACGCTGACCCGCAGGGCAACGCTTCGAGCGGCGTGGGCGTGTACCCCGACGACAGCACCATAAGCATCTACGACTGCATAGTGAACGGCAAGATGGCCTCCGAGGCCGTAGTGGAGACCTCCACCCCAAACCTCTTCCTCATGCCGGCCACCATACACCTCGTGGGAGCCGAAATAGAGATGATATCATACGACCGGCGCGAATACCGCATGAAGGACGCCTTGAACAACGTGAAGAACGACTACGACTTCATCTTCATCGACTGCGCACCATCGCTCGGTCTTGTAACGCTCAACGCGCTCGTGGCCGCCGACTCGGTGATAATCCCCGTGCAATGCGAATACTTCGCTCTCGAAGGACTTGGAAAGCTCCTCAACACCGTCAGAATCGTGCAGTCGAACATGAACCCGGAACTGTCCATCGAGGGCATTCTCATGACCATGTACACAAACCGCTTCAAGTCGGCCAACGCCGTGTACGAGGACGTGAAGTTCCATTGCCGCGACATAGTGTTCGACACCGTCATAACCAGGACCGTGCGCCTGAGCGAGGCCCCCAGCTACGGCAAGCCGATAGCGGTGTACGACATCAAGTCGGTGGGGCACGTGAACTACATGAACCTGGCCAAGGAGTTCCTTCTCAAGAACGGATACACAGTTTAGCAACATTTAGGACAAAATATTATGCCAAAGAACGACAGACCATTAGGACGCGGGCTTGAGGCCATGCTCGGCAACTTCGAGATTCCCGGCAAAGGCGATACCGGGCACGTTGTAAGCGGTAACAGCACCATCCGCATCGAGTCGATAGAGACCAACCCGTACCAGCCCCGCACCAAATTCGACGAGGACGCGCTCAAGGAACTCGCCGAGTCGATAAAGACCTACGGACTGATACAGCCCGTGACGGTGCGCCCCGCCGAGAACGGCAGATACCAGCTCATATCCGGAGAACGCCGCTTCAGGGCCGCCCAGCTCGCCGGACTCACGGAAATCCCCGCCTTCGTGCGCACCGTGGACGACGCCGTGTCGATACAGATGGCCCTCGTGGAGAACATCCAGCGCGCCGACCTGAACGCCATAGAGATCGCCCTCAGCTACAAGATGCTCATCGATGAGTGCCACTTTACACAGGAAGAGCTGGGCGAGAAAATCGGGAAGACAAACACCACCATATCCAACTACCTGAGACTCCTGAAACTGTCAACGCCGGCGCAAGTCGCAGTACGCGACAACCAGATCACCATGGGACACGCCCGCGCGCTCGTGGCAGTGGAGAACGAGACAGAACAGGCGAAACTTGTCAAACAGATTATCGGCCAACAGCTGTCTGTAAGACAAACAGAGACGCTCGTAAAAAAGGCACTCGAGAACTCCGGCAACAAAAAAACAAAGGTGAAGATAACCCTCTCCGACGAGATTCGCGACGCACAGGCATCAATCTCAAAAAAACTGTCGTCAAAGGTCAGCATCAAAAAGGACATCTCGGGGAAAGGCTCCATAAACATACCTTTCACCTCCGACGAAGAACTCAGAAGAATACTGGAACTTCTGCAATAATGCGCCGCCATGACGCACTCTCACACATATTTTGGCAAGTCAAGATTCCTCAAAAGACTTCTGATGAGCATATCGGTCATGGCCATGCTCTGCTCTTCAGTCTTCGCACAGGAACTCACGGCCGACCGCACCTCCAAAATGAGGAAAAGCGACTCCGTGAAAATCTCCAAGCACAGCCCCACAGCAGCCATGCTGTACTCGATAATCCCCGGTGGCGGGCAAATCTATAACAAGAAATACTGGAAACTTCCTATCGTGTACGGCACCCTTGCAACTTCGGGATACTTTGTCTACCGCTATGCCAACGAAATGATTGAGTACCGCACCGAGTTCATAAACAGGAGAGACAAACACACAGACCTGCTCGACCCCAAATATTCCAATAAAACAGACGAGAACATCCTCGCCATGAAGCAGACAGCCCAGCGCAACATGGAGATTGCCATCGCCGTAACGGCCATACTCTACGCCCTGAACATCATTGACGCAATGGTTGACGCGCACCTGTTCTATTTCGATGTCTCCGACGACCTGTCGCTGCAATGGAGTCCTGCACTCGTGCCCACACTCGCCTCTTCAAGGCCCGCATACGGCGCAGGCCTTAGCATCAGGTTCTGACATTCAAAAAGAGGCTGCAACTTCTCCAAAAAATATGTAAATTCGCGTTTTGCCCATTTTATTTGGATAAAATTTGCAACATATTGACTCTCAAAATATTGTATACATATTGAAGACTTCAACATACGAAAAACACCTTACAAATCCGATATACGGGTACATCAGCGCCGCCGCCGACAAGCTCGGCGTTGAGGCTTACGTGGTGGGCGGTGTCGTGCGCGACATCATCATGAGGAGGCACAACACCGACATCGACATCGTTACCGTGGGGAGCGGCATAAACCTGGCCAAGGCCACCGCAGAGCTGATTTCGCCCGACATCATAGTAAACGTGTTCAAGAATTTCGGGACGGCGCAGTTCTGCCACGACGGCTGCGCGGTAGAATTTGTGGGCGCAAGGCGGGAGTCGTACAGCGCCGACTCAAGGAAGCCGGTCGTTGAGGACGGCACCCTTGAGGACGACCAGCTGAGGAGGGACTTCACCATAAACGCGATGGCGATACCGCTCAACGGCAGCGAACGTTTCAGGCTCGTGGACCCTTTCGGCGGCGTCGACGACATAGCCGGGAAGATTATACGCACGCCCTGCGACCCCGACAGGACTTTCTCCGACGACCCGTTGAGGATGATGCGCGCTGTGAGGTTCGCCACGCAGCTCAACTTCGACATTTTCCCCGACACTTTCGAGGCAATCAAGAGGAACGCCCGCAGGCTTGAGATAATCTCCAACGAGCGCATCATGGAGGAATTCAACAAGATACTGCTCTGCATCAGGCCGTCGCGCGGGATAAAGCTGCTGGACGAATGCGGACTCCTCGGGCTTTTCCTTCCCGAACTCACTGCACTGAAGGGCGTTGAGAGCATCAACGGGATGGGACACAAAGACAACTTCCTGCACACCCTCGAGGTTGTGGACAACATTGCCATGACAACCACCAACCTGTGGCTTGTGTGGGCCGCGCTCCTGCACGACATCGCAAAGCCGGTTACAAAACGCTTCGACAGGGAACACGGATGGTCGTTTCACGGGCATGAGGTCGTGGGCGCCAGGATGGCTGGCTCTATATTCAAAAGGCTACACATGCCCAACAACGAGAAACTGAAATATGTTCAGAAGCTCATCAGCCTGCACCTCAGGCCCATAGCCCTGGTTGAGGACAACATCACAGACTCGGCGGTACGCAGGCTTCTCTTCGAGGCCGGCGACGACATCGACGACCTGATGATGCTTTGCCAGGCCGACATAACCTCCAAGAACTCTCTGAAAATCAAACGATACCACAATAATTTCGAGATTGTCAGAAAGAAACTCGTGGAGATTGAGGAGAAGGACCGACTGCGCAACTGGCGCCCTCCCCTTAGCGGCGAGGACATAATGACCGCCTTCGGCCTCGCGCCGTGCCGGACAGTCGGCGACATAAAGGACGACGTGTGCAACGCCATCCTTGACGGAGAAATAGAAAACACCCGCGAGGCCGCGCTTCAGAAAATGCTCGAAGCGGGACGGATGCGCGGTATAGAGCCAAAAACACCGCTGCCATGAGAAAAACCACCACAATTCTGATTCTCGCCGTCGCGCTTATGATTGCCGCAGCAGCCTGCAAAGACAAGAAACAGGTAATGCAGCGGCCCGACAACCTCATTAACCGCATAACCCTTGTAAACATCCTCGCCGAAAGCTACCTCATAGAAAGCTCGTTACACGTGGCAGCCCCCGACTCCATCGGCAAGGACGAACTGGCACGGCAGTACTACAAGGATCTTTTCGACCGCTACAAGATAACCAACGAGCAGTTCGAATCGTCGATTGCATACTACATCAGCGAGGAGAAATCGGCGGAGAAACTCCTCAACGACGCTTCTGCCATCATAATCAACAAGAGAAACGAATTATCTCTCTCGGAAATGGACAAGCCTATCCCATAATCTTACAACAACTTGAATACAACTAACTTACAGCAACATCACTTTTGCCAACTTTTATGTATCTTTGCACAATTTTTTGATGAAAGATGAAAAACGAAAACAACAATAACAGGAACCGCAGAAATGACAGAAGACGTTCAAAGCCCAAAGGCGGCGGCGAGCGTCTCCTGAAAGACCCGTCAATAGAGCGCAAGGACGATGACAACGAGGAAGAGCGCGAATATTACGACACTATGACCCCCGAGGAGCTCGAGGAGGTCACGAAGTCGATGAGGAGGAAGATCAGCCAAGTCAACAAGCAGGACCTGGAGAGCAACGTGCCCGCGCAAGGCGAGGACTGGGAGAAATACCTCGACATAGACATCCGCACCGGCGTCTCCTACGAGGCCAACGACATAGTGAACAACATCTTCCACACAAGGGGGCTGAACAGCACGCCCAACCCTGAAAAGCCGCACTGCGAGCAGTATCAGTACAGCTCGTGCAAACTGCCGTCATACAACTGGATGGACAACCTCGACATCTCCCTCGACCACTTGGAGTTCCCCATTGCGGAAGTCAGGTTCAAGAACAGCCACAAGGACTTCTTCATTCTACCGGCGAATGTCACTTTCAAAGTGGGCGACATAGTTGCCGTGGAGGCCAATCCGGGGCACGACATCGGCATCGTGTCGATGCTCGGACTACCGGTGCAGCGCCAGATGAAGGCCAAGCACGTCAAAATCGAGAACGTCACGAAAAAACTGTACCGCCACGCCAGGTACGCCGACATCGAGGAGTGGATTGCCACGGTGGACAAAGAGTACGCCACCATGTTGTCGTCGCGCTACACCGCCTGGGATCTCGACCTGAAGATGAAGGTGAATGACGTGGAGTACCAGGGCGACGGCACCAAGGCGATATTCTACTACTCCGCCGAGGAGCGCGTCGATTTCCGCGAACTGATAAAAATCCTCGCCGAGCAGTTCCACATCCGCATAGAGATGAGACAGATAGGCGTAAGGCAGGAGGCCGCCCGGCTCGGCGGCATCGGCTCTTGCGGCAGGGAACTGTGCTGCTCGCAGTGGCTCACCAACTTCCAAAGCGTGTCGACAAACACGGCAAGGACCCAGCAACTCTCGCTGAACCCGCAGAAACTCGCCGGAATGTGCGGCAAACTCAAATGCTGCCTCAACTTCGAGCAGGACACCTACGTGCGCGAACTGAAGGAATTCCCGTCGAGCAACGTTGTTCTCAAGACAAACAAAGGCAAAGGAGTGTACAACAAAATCGACATCTTCAAGAAACTCGTGTGGTATTCCTACGAGAACGACTCCTCCACTATATTCTCGATTCCGCTCGACAAGGTGAAACTAATAATCAAGATGAACGAGCAGGGCAAAATGCCCGAACGCCTCGAGGACTTCGCCATCGTGAACCAGAAGAAGATGGAGGAAGGCAACACCGCCACCGCCGACGAACTCAAGAACATAGCCGACTCCTGAACATGAAAACCGCCCTGAAAATATTGCAGTTTGCCGCCGTGGCACTCGCCCTGTGCTCCTGCTCGAACAACTACTACGCCGATGTGCAGTCTATACCGGGGGAACGGTGGCAGGCCGACAAACCCCTGACTTTCAAGATGACCGTTGAAGACTCGATGCAGTATTTCAACATGTACTTCCTGATCAGGAACACCACAGACTTCGAGACCCAGAACTTCTACGTGTTCATGAAAACAAGGTATCCTGACGGCAACACCGAACAGGACACCCTTGGATTCATACTTTGCGACAAGTTCGGCAACTGGACCGGAAAAGGGAACGGGAGGCTGAAAGACAACAAGTTTCTGTTCCAGCCGAAGGTCAGGTTCCCGAGAAACGGCGAATACACATTCACTGTGACCCAAGGTATGAGAGACGATGTTGTTGAAGGCATCAGCGAGTTCGGGATAATACTGGAAAACTTCAAACAGAAAAGATAACACAACACGCGCCGATGGAACCGAACAACCAACAAACCGAAGGGTCTCTCCCCTACTCCCAATATCCATTGGTGCTGTCTCCAACGGAGAAGAGCGGCGGAGGAGACATTCAAGACAACCGCTCCTTCATTTACTCCTACACCCACGACACACTATTCGACCTGCTGAAAGAAAAGTGCCTGAATGCCGACATCACAGACAGAATTTCCGTTCTCACCACGGGAAAGTCGATGCCATACGAACCTGACATCGCCATCATTGACCGCGCCAACGACATCTTCATCGATGTGGAGACCGACGTGCCATACCATGATTACTACAGGTTTCCCATGAACTATTACAGCAAGGACTTCGTCACGGGCGAGATGTTCTTCTACAACAAGAACAGGGACGACTTTTTCAGGCGCAACGGCTGGCATGTGATCAGGTTTTCAGAAAGGCAGATTGCCGGTCAGCCGGAAAAATGCGCCGACTTCATCACGAACATTCTGCTAAGGCTTCAGGGCAATGGCACTATGGACACGGACATCGCTATTGAGAAGTGCTGGAGCATAACAGAGGCCGTGAAGATGGAAAAGGAATATTGCCGTGAGAGTTATCTTGGAATACAGAGTTTCCCGAGGCCCGGCTACGTGGCCGCCCTCTCCTCCGAAGTCATGCGCTGCGCATCCTCACACGCGCGGCCGTCTATTGTCTTCAACGAGGCCACCCACACATACTCCGACGTGAGGGACACCAGCGGCGCCGCCAACTACATATCAGTAACTTCGCTCATTGAGAGATTCTTCCCTCATTTCGACGAGGAGGCTTACATTGAGAAATACATGGCCGAGGGCAACACACGCGAGCAGGTTATCGAAAAAATGACCAACCCCTCGAAAATAGGCACACAGATGCACGAACAGATCGAGAAGTTTCTGAAAGGCCGCGAGCATGACGAGGACTTCAAGGAGTTTGGTCTTTTCAAGAATTTCTATGAAGAACAGATCAGAAGCCGCAATCTCGCATTCTATGACGCTGAAATGCAGATAGCGCTGCCCGGCTACAACATCGCCGGCACCGTCGACTCGCTGTTCCGAAAACCCGACGGTGACTTTGTGATGGTTGACTGGAAACGCAGCAAAAAACTGATTATCAATGGTTACGTGAAGAAATACGGATACGGCAACGGGTTGTCAATACTCTCGCATCTCGACAATTCGAGCTATTACCACTACGAGCTCCAGCAGAGTTTTTACAAGTACATCCTCGAACACGAGTACGGCATCAGGATTTCGTCGATGATACTGTGTGTGCTGCACGAAGATTACGACCGCTACTATGCCATACGACTTTCCGACTACAGGGAGGGTGAGGTTGTTGGAATGATAGCCGCCCATACGGCAACATACAGATAACAATGGAGGCGCACCTGGTTGGATGCGCCTCCATTGCTTTTGCACGTCTATTGTGTAAAATAACCGCTTATTTTTCAAGCCTTATGCGGGCGTCAACAGCGGTAACGTAGCGAGGGTTGCCGAGGAGCGGGTTGAGATCCATCTCGGCGATTTCGGGAGCGGCCTGCACAAGCGCACTCACACGCGCCACCTGGTCGGCATACATGTCAATGTTGACCGGTTCCTGCCCGCGCACGCCTTGCAAAATCTTGTAACCACGCAGGTTTTTCAGCATCTCCTTCGCTTCGGCGGCCGTTATGGGCGCCAGCGCCGACTGAACATCCTTGAGAACCTCTATGAAGATGCCGCCAAGTCCGAAGAAGATCTGATGGCCGAACTTCTCGTCGCGTATTGCACCGATATAGACATCAGTACCGTCGAGCATCGGATACATCTCTACGGCGTAAGTGTCCTTGATGGCCATTAGCCTGTCGAACTCGCGTCCAACAGTGTCGAGATCCTTAACGTTGAGGGTGACGCCGCCTACATCAGACTTGTGGAGCGGCCCGACAACCTTCATCACCAACGGAGTGTCTTTGCCGCAGCCCACCTCCTTTGCGAACGCAAGCGCGTCTTCTTTCTTGTCAACCTCGACCGATTTTTTGCGTGAAATTCCGGCAGCGTCGAGAAGTTCGTTGTAGTCAGCGATTTCCATATAACCGCTCTTGCACCTGTCAACGGTCCTTCTGATACGCGCCACGTCAATCTCAGGTTGTTCAACTACCTCGGGCTGCGGCTTCGGAGTGTTGTATATCTTGCAGAGGGCGTTGCCGAAGACGCACTCCTCGGGGAAGTTTATACGGTGCTTGTTAGTTATGAAGTCGGCAATCTCGTCTTTTACATTGATGATTGACGGAAGTATGGGGAAAATCGGCTTCTTGCAGGTCTTCATCTTCTGGTCGAGGACCTCATAGACTTCCCAGTTGGCGAAAAGTCCGGGCGAGCCGAAAATCACGCACATGCAGTCAATGTTGTCGAAGTCGTTCTCGCAGGCGTCGATAATATGGCCCAACTGTTCAGCCGTGCCGGTAGCGAGGAAGTCGATGGGGTTGCCCACAGAGGAGCCGGCGAAGAGTTTCCCGAGGAGTTCCTGAGCCTTCGGGCCCTCGATGCGCGGCACGTCCATGCCGTTGTTGGAGAGCACATCGGTGAGCATCACCGCGGGGCCGCCGGCGTGTGTTATCACGGCCATGTTCTTGCCCTTCACCTCGGGGTGCATGAAGATGGCGCACACCGTGGTGAGTTCCTGGCGGTTGTGGCAGCGCACAATGCCGGCCTTGCGGAAGAGGGCGTCAACGGCAGCGTCGTTGGTGGCCAAAGCGCCAGTGTGCGACGAGGCCGCACGGCTGCCGGCCGCAGAGCCTCCCGACTTGATCGCCGCTATCTTGCAGCCCTTGTTTATCAACGAACGGGAATGCTTCAGCATCTTCTGCGAATCTGTAATCTTCTCCATGTAAAGCATGATAACCCGCGACGACTTCTCCGGGTCGAAAGTGAGGTCAAGATGCTCGAGGACATCTTCTATACCCATTTGCGCAGAGTTGCCCACTGCCCATACACTGTTGAAAGTCAAGCCATTCGACATGCCATACTCTTTTATGAACACTGCCGTCGCGCCGGAACCCGTCACAAAATCCACTCCATGCGGGTCCAACGTCGGTATGGGGGCGTCGAAGGCGCCGCAATAGTTGGTGTTGAGGAATCCGGTGCAGTTCGGGCCTATCAGCGATCCGCCAACGCTGTTTATCGTGTCAACAATTTGTTTCTCGAGACACGCACCCTCCTCGTTCTCCTCCGAGAATCCGGCCGAGACTATAATGAATCCGCCTGTTCCCTTTTCCTTCGCCAGCACATCCACTGTTGAAGGGCAGTACTTCGCTGCAATAGCCAGTATCGCGCAGTCGACCTGCGGCAAGTCCTCAGCCTTTGCAAAGCATTTCACACCCTGTACTTCGGTTTCTTTGGGGTTCACCGCATATATGTCACCCTTGAACCCGCTCTCCAGCAAGTTCTTCAACACCTTTCCGCCTGGCTTGTGCACGTCACTCGACGCACCGCAAACCACGATACTCTTCGGTTCCAATAATTTCTTGTTAATCATATCCTGTTGTTTATACTGTTTTTCTTTGTTTCTTTTTGTTGATTGTTGATTTTTTTCTGTCTATCGACTAGTTTTCCACAATATCGAACTTTAGGTTGTTTATGCGCTCCTCGAGCATCTCCCTGACCTCGTCAACAGACTGGTTGTCGGCGACAGTCTCGTTAACGCTGAAATAGAACTTTATTTTTGGCTCTGTTCCTGAGGGGCGTACCGTAACCAAACTGCCGTCGGCTGTTTCGAACTGCAACACGTTCGAGGCCGGGAGCTCTATACGGTCGCAGGTGCCTGATGGCACATCGAAAGAGTGCTGCATCTTGTAGTCGAAAATCTTCACAACGTTCTGTCCTGCCAGTGTTTTCGGCGGATTTTCGCGAAGCAGTCCCATCCTGTTGTTTATGGCCTGCATACCTGCCTCTCCCGGCTCGGTGATGGACACCATCGACTCCAGGAAATACCGGTATCTGCGGTATATGTCGTCAAGTTGCTGGATGAGGGAACGGTTGTGCACGGCCTTGTAATAAGCGGCCATCTCCGCTATGAGGCAGCACGCCGACACCGCGTCCTTGTCGCGAACGAAATCGTCCACGAGGTATCCGTAGCTCTCCTCACCGCCAACAAGGAACTTAAGCTTGCCCTCGTACTCCTTTATCTTCTCGGCGATGTACTTGAAACCTGTAAGCACGTTGAAGCACTGCACGTTGTAATCGGTGGCGATCTGCTCGATGAGTCCTGTCGTAACTATCGTCTTCACCACGAAGTAGTTGTTTTCAGTCTGGTTGATCTCGGTTTGTGAAAGCACATAGTGGAAAAGCAGCGTTGCTGTCTGGTTGCCGTTGAAGAGCCTGTACTCGCCGTTTTCGTCCCTGACGGCAATGCCCACCCTGTCGGCGTCGGGATCGGTGGCGAGCACTATGTCGGCGCCGGTCTTCTTCGCCTCCTCTATTGCCATCTCCAAGGCGGCGTGCTCCTCGGGGTTAGGCGACTTCACCGTCGGGAAATTGCCGTCGGTAACGGCCTGTTTCTCGACAACGTGAACGTTCTTGAACCCGAATTCGGCCAGAGCCTGCGGCACTATCGAAACTCCAGTGCCGTGCAGCGGCGTGTAAACGATGCCCAGATCCGGGTTGGCTGCAACCACCTCTGGGTGGAGCGAAAGCCGGCGTATGAGTGCCAGGTACACATTGTCGATGTCTTTTCCTATAATCCTTATAAGTCCCGGATCGCCGTCCCATTTCACCTGGTCCACGCCGGTGATCTTGTTGACCTCGGCAATCACGTTCTTGTCGTGCGGCGGCACAAGCTGCCCGCCGTCGTTCCAATACACCTTGTAGCCGTTGTACTCCTTCGGGTTGTGAGAGGCGGTGATCATGATGCCGGCGTTGCACTGGAGGTGGCGCACCGCGAACGAAAGCTCGGGAGTTGGCCTCAGCGACTCGAAAAGGAATACATGTATGTTGTTGGCCGCGAGTATCCTCGCCGAAATTTCGGCAAACTCCTTGCTGAAATTCCTGGAATCAAAGGAGATGGCCACCTTTATGTCCGTCTTGAAGGTCTTCAAGAGGTAGTTGGCGAGACCCTGCGTTGCAAAGCCCACGGTGTACCTGTTCATCCTGTTTGTTCCCACGCCGAGTATGCCGCGCAGCCCGCCGGTGCCGAACTCGAGGGTCCTGTAGAACGCGTCGGAGAGCCCTGCGGGGTCCTCCCTCTGCATCCTGATGATTTCGTCTTTGGTCTCCTGGTCGTAGTTTCCGTTCAGCCAGGCATCGATATTCTGTTGTCTGCGATCTTTAACCATAATATGCTATTTTTGATATTTGTCGTTGTCGAGGGCGTTGAGGGCGAAGCAGTAGGCCCCTATCGCGGTGGCGCGGCTCGTGCCGAGGTGCGACAGTGTGATGCCGAGTCGGCTCTGCGTATCGGTTTTCACAGTCTTGTCGGTGCCGGGCACCGGCAGTTCCACCGCGTTGCCGGCCACGAATTCATCGAACTCGCCGGGGTCGAGGAGGTTGTATATGCGCGACGGCACGCGCGGAAGCCTGTTTCCGTCGAGGGTGTGCATCTCGGCGTTGAGCTCTCGCATTAGAGCGGGCATGAAGTGCTTCGCTGCGTTGCTCACGCCGCCGCCGAGCACGATGACGCCGTCAAGGATGCAGGCAGCCTGCGCGATGGCATACCCGGCCGCCTCGCCGAACTTGGCGAAAGCCGCCTGCGCCGCCTGCATGTCGCCAGGGAGTTCGCCTTCGGCTATACGGAAAATGTCGTAGGAGTCGGTGTACCCGGCGGCGGCCTTGTCGGCAGCGAACTCACGATAGTATCGCAGTACAGCGCGCAGCGAGACGCCCTCCTCGGCAATCAGGGTCTGCCCCCACTTGCTGGGCGAACAGTAAATCTCGGAGCAACAGTTATCGCCCACGAACATGCTGCCGCGCGAGGTTATGCCGATGCCGAAGCCGGTGCCGAGTATGAAGCCCACAAGGTTGTGGTAGCGCTTCACCCCGCCCGCCTTCGCTATCATGGCGTTTATCTCCTGGAGTGCGCCGGCCAAAGCCTCGCCGTATGCGAAGAGGTCGGCGTCGTTGTTGATGAACACCGGAAGACCGAACCTGCTCTCAAGAAACGGCCCCAGAGCCACGCCGCCCTCAAAGCAGGGAAAATTAGTGAGACGGCGGGGAAAAATCCCGTTGGGATAGTCCGCAGGGCCTGGGAAGGCGAAACTTATCGCCACAGGCCTGCTGTCGAGACACCCTATCACATGGCTGAAGCCCTCCTCCAAATCGCCAAGCAGCCTCCCGAGGTCGTCGGGATGCGTAGGCAACTCGTAAGTCTCTGTAACAAACTCGCATCCGCGCATGGCGGAGAAACGAAAGTTGGTGCCTCCCGCATCCAACGTAACCACAGTCCTCTTGTCATCGTTGTACATAATACTTCTGCTTAATCGTACTCATGCTAATTCCGTGCAAAAATAACATTTTATTGCCAGACTTGCAATACACGCCTTAATTTTGTGCAAAAGAAAATTCGGCGGTTATCCGGGTTGAAGATTATTTTCAAAATCATCTTTCACTCTTCTATAATTTGCTATCTTTGCCACAATTTTTTCAAATTTTCGTTATAGCATTATGAAACCGAGAGTAAGATTTGCACCGAGTCCCACGGGACCGCTACATATAGGCGGCGTGCGCACCGCCCTTTACAACTATCTTTTCGCCAAGCAGAGCGGCGGAACGTTCCTGCTCCGCATAGAGGACACCGACCAGACCCGCTTCGTGGAGGGCGCCGAGGAGTACATCATCGAGGCCTTCAAGTGGTTGGGAATAGAGTTTGACGAGGGCGTGGGCATAGGCGGCGAACTCGGCCCCTACAAGCAGTCGGAGCGCAAGGCTCTCTACAAGCCATACGCCGAACAGCTTGTGAATGACGGATGGGCGTACTACGCTTTCGACACGCCGGAAGCCCTCGACGCAAAGCGCAAAGAGGCAGAGGCGCAGAAGAGGACCTTCCAGTATGACGCCTCCACTCGCATGACCATGGAGAACTCCCTCACCCTGCCCCCCGACGAGGTGGCGCGCAGAATCCAGGACGGCGACCACTACGTGGTGCGCTTCAAATACCCTGAAGACACCGAGATACACGTGCACGACCTCATACGAGGAGAAGTGGTTATAAACTCAAGGCTTCTCGACGACAAGGTGCTGTACAAGTCGGACGGGATGCCCACATACCACCTGGCGAACATCGTGGACGACCATCTGATGCAGATAACGCACGTGATTCGCGGCGAGGAGTGGCTTCCATCCGCCCCGCTGCACGTTATGCTCTACAAGGCCTTCGGATGGGAGGCGCCGCAGTTCGCGCACCTGCCGCTGCTCCTCAAGCCCGACGGCAACGGCAAGCTCAGCAAGCGCGACGGCGACCGCCTCGGATTCCCCGTCTTCCCGCTCCAGTGGACCGACCCGAAGAGCGGCGAGGTGTCGTCGGGATACCGCGAGAGCGGATACCTGCCTGAGGCCGTCATCAACATGCTCGCCCTCCTCGGCTGGAACCCCGGCACAGAACAGGAAATATTTTCCATAGACGAACTCGTGAAGGCATTCTCGTTAGACAAGATCAGCAAGTCGGGCGCGAAGTTCTCGCTCGACAAGGCCAAGTGGTTCAACCACGAGTACATCCAGCTTAAGACCGCCGAGGAACTCTATCCGGCGGTTGAGAAACTTCTCGTGTCGAAAGGAATACAGTTCGATAAAGAATATCTCATGAAAGTGATAGCCCTCATGAAAGAGCGCCTAAACTTCGTGAACGAGTTTCTCGACCACGCAGGCTTCTTCTTCACCGCGCCGGCGGAGTACAACGAGCAGGACTTGAAGAAGCGCTGGAAGGAGGGCACCGGCGGGAAGCTGCGCGCCATAGACACGCTGCTGCAACAAGACAAAGTCTTCGACATGCAGGCCGCGCACGACCGCGTGATGGAGTACATCAAGTCAAACGAGTGGAATATGGGACAGGTGCTCAACAGCCTGCGCATTGCCATAGTGGGCGAAGCCAAAGGCCCCGAGCTCTTCACCATGATCGACATCCTCGGCACTGACGAGGTGCACAGAAGAGTTGAAAAAGCCATCAATATTGTAGAATCTTAACACATAAAGAAATATCATGAAAAAAACGCTGTTGTTTTTTGTAAGTATATGCATCGGTTTTGGGTTGACGGCTCAGAACAACAAACTCACCCTTACCTCTGTTAACGGACTTAACGTTGACACTGTGCTGAAACGCCACCTCGAAGGGCCAGGCGTAAAAATCACCGACGGACAGTTCAACATGAGCACAGGCAACATCTCTGGAAACAACAGCAACTTCATAGGCAGGTTTACAAAACAACCCAATGCCAACTTCCCGTTCCAGAAAGGACTGTATATGAAGACCGGGAACAACAACTACTATGATGGCAACAACACTTTCACCTCGTTGAACCTGACAGATTTACTGGCTCCCGGCCAAGATTTGGGAAAGAGACCTAATGAATCGTCCGAAAATAGAGGTGGTGGAGCTGCCCTTGACTTCAACTTTGTGGCATTATCAGACACCTTCGCCTTCAACTATGTGTTCGCTTCAAAAGAATATCAAAGTTTCACATGCGACGATTATAACGATGTGTTCGCTTTTTTTCTTGAAGGCTGGGATCCCGTTACTTTAACATCCACCACCAAAAACGTGGCAATTGTGCCCAACACCATCACTGCAACCAATCCCACAGGCATTCCCGTGGCCATCAACACCATAAATGGAGGTTGTTCGCAATTTAATAGTTGCCCAAGTCAAACTGCCAATATTTCATGCTTCGACGGCACCTACAGCACCTATTTCACCCAAAGTTATAACAACAGCTATCCCGACGCATTTGACAATCCAACCGGCAGCACTGTGGCTCTAACAGCCGAGTCAAGGATACTCGCCTGCCAGACTTACAAGATGCACCTTGCGATCTCAAATGTAAACGACAAAATTTACAACTCGGCGGTGTTCCTTGAAGAGGGCAGCTTCTACAGCCCCACAGTGGAGATAGTGCAGGAATATGACAACAACAACACCGGAGGGGACACGCTGATACAGAACTGCCGCGAGTGCGACCTCACATTCAAACTGCCGATAGCACCCGAAACACCCATAAGTGTGGGAGTGTCGGTGGGCGGCGGCGCAGTGCTGAACCAGGATTTTGAACTTGAACTCCCCGATGGAACACTTCTCAACCCAACAAACAACAATTTTTCAATACAGGGCTCTCTGGAGGAGTCGCTGCACATGAAGATACTGCCCAGCGCCGCGTTCAGCCCGGGGCAGGTGAAGGAAGTGAAGGTTTATTTTGTAACCACACCGTGTCTTGCCTTGGCAGATTTAGCCCCAAACGACCCCACTTTGCGCTTATACGACACGCTCACCTTCTATCTGCGCGGCAACGACTCGGTAAAGATTCAGCAAGGCATAACGTTGGGTGCCTGCGACACGCTCAAGAGCATGAACGTGAACCTTCTGAGGGGCAACCCCACAAACTTCACATGGACACCCTCAACCGGAATCCTCACCCCCAACTCAATGTCGCCGAGCACTGCCATCACGCAGAGCGGAACCTACAAGCTTGTGGCCTCCGACCCGTGGAACTGCATGAAAGACTCAACGGAAATAGAGGTGAACATTGTGGAGAAACCCGACTTCACAGTCTCATACAACCCCAAGAAAGGCTGCGTGCCGTTGGATGTGATACTTCAGACCCAATACACGCCATCCTACGCCACGCCCGAGTGGACGGTGTTCCGTGAACAAGACCCGGAAAACCTCTGGCTGTCGTCCGGCAATGCACTGTTCAGCGCCGCGCTCGCCGACACCGGATACTACAGCGTGAAACTGCTGTTGGAGAGCGCTCCGGGCTGCGCCGACAGCGTGCTGCTCAGCAACGCGATTCATGTCTCCGACTACCCTGAGGCCGACTTCACCTTCAGTCCGTCGGAGCCGGGCAACGGCGAGGTGATATACTTCACAAACGCTTCGGCCGGCGACAACATAACCGACTATGCGTGGAACTTCGGCGACGGACACTCATCACGGCTTGAAAACCCCGAACACGCCTACCACCTTCAGGAGAGCGACATCAAGACCGTGATCCTGACCGTCACTAATGCCGACGGCTGTTCCGACAACGTGCACTACAGCATTCCCGTGGAGGACAACTTCGCGGTGTTCATACCGGGAAGCTTCACGCCCAACGAGGACGGCAACAACGACGTGTTCCTGCCGAAGGTCAAAGACGTAACGAACTACCGTCTCGAGATCTACGCACGCAACGGCGAGATGGTGTTCTTCAGCACAGACCCGAACGAACCCTGGGACGGTAAATTCAAGGGCAAAGTGGTTCCCGAAGGGGTTTACGTTTACAAGATCTACTACTCCCGCATCGGCAATCCCGACATCCTGATGGGCAAAACCGGCTCCATCACAATCATCAGGTAGATACACCGTCGGTTTAAGTGTAAACATCACCTTTTTGTAGCCCTCCTGGTGAAACCATAAAAGGAATCATCAAGATCAATCGCATAGTCATGTCTTATAGAAAAACATTAGCGTCCTGAATATTTTTTTTTGAAAGATAAGGGCAAAGGCAGGGAATTTTTCCGACCTTTGCGGTGAGAAAAAAAATATCTTTATGGCGGAAATATAACACTTTTCGCGCAGGCAACAGCGACTCTCCCGAAAAAAAACAATCAGGGGCATCATCAGCAAGTGCAACTCCGACAAGTTCCGCAAGGGAGCCGTCAAGATGGCAGATAGAGATTTTCTTCAGGCACGTGAAGCAGCTGCTGCACATCAAAAGCTTTGTCGGAACTTCGCAGAACGCGGTGGAGATACAGCTGTGACGGCCCTGATCACCATACTGATGCTCAAACATCTCCAGTTCAAGGCGTCCTACAACTGGTGTCTGTCCAACCTCGTCGTATCGCTGCGGCTGAACACCTTCACCAAAATGGATCTCTGGAAATGGCTCGATGAACCCTTCACCCCGCCACTTGACACATCGGGCAATCCCGACGAGGGGGGTCAACTTTCATTTTTCTGATTTTTCACCCGCAATTGCCCTGTTTATCGGAGAATATTTTTTTGGGGAAATTTATTTAGGACAGTATTGGTTTTAGATCCAATCAAAAAATCTAATTGTTCTTTTCCTGTTTCTGTTTGAAGCATCGCATTTCCGATTCGTTTTGTGTCGTCAGACGCATTATTGCTCCATACCACATTGCCTTTATTATCGTAGCTGTATGAAACAGCTTTTCCATCTGTTCCTACTACCTCCTCCCCATTCGGATCCACCAGTTTTATTGGGTTATTCGCACAGTAAACATACGGTGAGAACGAGGGATATTTGTCGCTTTTCGGGTCAACGCTCAGCCAGATGCTCAAATCCGAGCTGTAATATCTTGAGCCAAACCGACGAATGAGCGAATGCCAAGCCAAACTTGTTTGTGCTTGGCTGAGCGAAGAGGAGGAAACCG
>CADBQG010000023.1 GCA_902796805.1 uncultured Bacteroidota bacterium | reverse complement strand
CCGAAGTGGCGGAATAGGTAGACGCGTTGGTCTCAAAAACCAATGAGGTAACACTCGTACCGGTTCGATCCCGGTCTTCGGTACTCCTTGAAAGTCTTGCAAATCAATATTTTGCAAGACTTTTTTTAATCAACAGGATGTATCTAATTTTTAGCAAACTTTCTGATGACTTGCCTTCCCTTGTTGTCAGAAATCCTTATAAGATAAAAGCCCGAGGGCATAAAACCCACATTGAATTTGCATATATTTCCCTGAATATTGTCGTTTTTCACGACAAGTCTTCCCTGCAGGTCATATATGCGTGCCTGCGTGATGTGGCTTTCTGCCTTCACAACTATGATGTCTTCGGCTGGATTAGGGAAAACCGACGCAGAGAAGCTGTTGAGACTCCCGATGCCCGCCCCCTCTATCACGAACCTATGCGGGTCGGCAGCCCCTATGTACGGGTGCTTCTCGGTTCTCCCCGATTCGTCCTTCGCGAAAATGTAATACTCTATTTCGTCATTGCCGCCCAAGTCAAGCGACGAAAAATCGAACGAAAAGATGTTGTCCTGCTGTTGGACGAGATTCCCGCATTTCCATTCTCCATCGTTTATCCTGTAGAAAACCAGAACGGAGTCTTGCACGAGCGGGCTGCCGTTCAAGGGCTTTATGGTGGCGGTAATGGAAAGGTCGCCGGCCAGGGTTTTGGATTCGAGGAGCGGGCGGTGGCTGATATGCAGCATTCCTGGGTCGGCGAGTTCGTGGGTGCGGCAGTGGAGCGCGTCAGTGCTCAGCCACGGGCTGAACTGCGACTGCATGACGGGCACAACGTTGTAACCGGGCATGGCATTCTGATAAACTTCTATGGCATCGTTGTCGAGGGTATTGCCTGTTACAGGAACAAATACATGGTTGTTTATAATGAGGGAATTGGTATAAGGAGTTGCAGAAGAGGCATTTGGATCGGCATTAACCCTGAAAACCTTGTAATGGTTGCCCCACGGCGTCATCGACTGCTCGAAAGTCTGGGCCACGCTCTCGTAGTTGTCGTAACGCGGGTCGGATTCCGGAACTTTGGCTATCAAAACCTTATCTACCGACAAGAATTTTCCCCAGCAGTCGATGTGTGCGATGTACTCACCGAGCGGGTCGGGCAGAAACATGTAGTTGTCGATTCCCAGAAAATCTTCAGCCATACTGTTGAGGGAGGAGTCGCTTTCGTAAGGGTTTTCCTGCATCACGAGCATCGTTGACGCCGCCGTGCCGTAGCCATCGGCCATGTAGTTGCCGCCAGTGTGCACCATTGGCATCTCGTAGCGGTCCATATTCAGATATTCGGCAACGAATTCCATTGCGGCGTCATCCTTGGGGCGTGAAGGGCGGTTGTAAATAAAATCGATGATTCTTACAGAATCCTTGCCATCAATGACAAACCACGGGCCGTAGTCGCGCACCCAGTAAGAGTCGTGCGGGACAATCCAAAAATCCACGTTGCCCATGTTCACCTGGCTGGTGTTGAAGTACTGTTTGGCCCTAATGCTGTCGTTGGCAGTGGACACTATCACCTTAACTTTTGTAACCGCCGACAGCTCGCGAACAAGGGTTACCGGCACGCCCAACGGATATGCCACCATCACGCCGCCCATGGGCTGGAATTCCGCGATGGCGGATACCGGCGGCGCGGGCGGGCTATAGCTTCTGAGTCCTGACAGTGTCTCTGAGAGCAGCGACCAGTCTTCGGGAGTGGCATGGCGCTGAAAGTTGCAGTCGGTGGCGTAGTGAACGGCTTCCGGCTGCGTATGTGCGGCGAACATTGCCAAGAAGAGACAGAATGACAGAATTGATTTTCTCATTGGTGATGAATTTCCTGTTTTAAGGTGAATTATATTACTATCTGAAGAAAGTTTCCTGAACTTCAGAAAAATATTACTTTGTTCACGAAATTCTGAAACAAACCCCCGCCAGTTTGCGAGGGTTTTGGACATTTTTTCAATTTAACCTATTGTAGTGCCAGCACGGCTTCTTTTATGCGGCGGCAGGCCTCCCTGAGGTTGTCCTCGGAAGTGGCGTACGAAAGCCTGATGCAGTCGTCGTCGCCGAAAGCAGTACCCTGAACGGTTGAAACATTTGCGTCTAACAGGAAGTAGAAAGCAAGGTCCGTTGAATTTTCAATAGTGGTTTTGCCATATTGCCCTGCAAATTTTGAGTTGTCAGGAACTCTCTTTCCGAAAAGGGTGTTCACTTTAGGGAAGAAGTAGAATGCGCCCTGCGGCAGATGGACTTCAAAGCCAGGAATCTCCTGCAAGAGTTCATAAACCAGGTCGCGGCGCGACTTGAAGACATTGCGCATGTTGATGATGTCGTCCGAGGTCTTTGGGTCCATCTCCATGGCCTTCAATGCTGCGCGCTGCGAAATCGAGCCGGTTGCCGAAGTTATTTGTCCTTGGAGTTTGTTACAGGCCTTTGCAACTTCAACAGGTGCGCCTATGAAGCCGATGCGCCAGCCCGTCATCGCGAAGCCCTTCGCCACGCCGTTGACGGTTACAACCTGATCTTTGATGAAGTCGAATTGGGCGATGCTCTCGTGATGTCCAACAAAGTTGATGTGTTCGTAAATCTCGTCAGACATGATCATCATCTGCGGATGCTCCGCCACAACCTCGGCGATGGCGCGCAGTTCGTCTTTAGAATAAATCATCCCGGTAGGATTTGACGGACTGCTGAACATCATAAGTTTAGTTTTCGGAGTTATGGCGGCTTTAAGTTGTTCAGGAGTTATTTTGAAATCGTTTTCAATTTTAGCGGAGATATAAACAATTTTAGCCTCTGCCATTTGGGCGATGGCGCGGTATGAAACCCAGTAAGGGGTTGGGATAATAACATCATCGCCAGGGTTAACAAGAGCCATAACTGTTTGATAAATAGCCTGTTTTCCTCCAGTTGACACAACGATTTGTTGTGTTGTGTAGTCCAAACCATTGTCTCTTTTAAATTTATTGCTGATAGCTTTTAGAAGGTCGGCGTAGCCTGGCACGGGTGGATAATGTGTGAAATTGTCGTCAATAGCCTGTTTGGCATAAGCCTTCACCTCTTCAGGGGTGTTAAAGTCTGGTTCACCTATACTCAAGCTGATAACATCTTGTCCTTTTTCTTTTAATTCGCGTGCCAATGCTGTCATAGCCAACGTTTCCGACGCCGGCATGTCAAGCACCCTCTTGGATATTCTCTCCATGATATAATTTATTTTTGTTAACTTTGAAATAAAACGGGCGCAAAAATACAAAAGTTATTATTACTGTCTGTTAAAATTAACAACAGCATTTTGCAGAGAAAAGATCCGTAAATTCAGTAATAGTTACCTTTTCACAATTTTGACACGGTTCCGATGTTTGTCGATTGTGAATGCCAGAAAATACACTCCACCCGGAAAAGCGGTCAAATCAACGTCAAATTTGGTCTCTGTAGGGTTAAGACTCATGATTTTCCGGCCAAGAACGTTGAATAACGCCACATCAGAGATGATTCCATCGGTTTCTATCTTTATCAAACCGTCGGTGGGGTTGGGATATACAGAAACCCGATGTTTTCCCGCAGGTGTGATTCCCCAGCCGTCGAAAGGCATTTTGAATGTGCAGTTCTTGAAGAATGTGGTGTCGGGCAAGGAGTAGAACAAATCGTCGCCCTCAAACTTGCAAATCAGCAGGTCAGCATATTCGTCTTGCCTTGAGAAACCCCAGTTCGGACCGAACCCCTCAACAAAGCAGCATTTTACAGGATTTGCGTAATTCCATTGGGCTCTGTCAAATCGAATGTGCTTCAGGCCGTTTTCGCAGTAAACGCTGTCAACTGTCAAGGATATGTCTTCACCATAAAGGCCTTTTGTTATAAAGGTGTCGTTGACGGATAACGACAAATCCATTACCAAAAAAACTTCGTTGGATGAATTTCTGAAATAAAGCCTCCCGTTGTCCTCGGAACTGTAAATCTCACCATAAATTGTCGAGGTATGGTATGCGCTGTTGGAAACAGACAACTGGTGGAAGCCGTCCCCTTTGGCGGTGGCGACGATGGTGTCCATTCTGCATGCCGCCAAATCAACGCGCGGCACAAGCCATCTGCACACATCATTGGCCAAAACGGGCCGGTATGTTGACGTTGAGGCGTTCAACGTTTTTGTTTTCAACACATCCTCGTCCTCGTAGCAGATGCCGTGGAAGAAACACAGCACGCCCTTTGCCATCTCGGAGGCGCGGCCGGTGTTGCGCCCAGCGATTTCCTGTAGTTCGGCGATTTGCGAATCCGACAGGGCATACCAATTGATGTGCCCGCCGTTTTGCAGGGGCGAATAATTATTCGCCCCTGCAAAACGGCCGTTGTCCCGCAACGCGGTTTTCATCGCGTGGAATCGCGCGTAGTTCGCGGTTTCCGCATCGTTCGCACCCTGTAGAGACGCAAAATTTTGCGTCTCTACATCATAACCGCCGTTGGTGTTTCCCGCAAATGTGGCCGCCCCGAACACCTGCGCCACATCAACGTCAACGACACCCATCTGGAAATCCGTCTCCAGCAAATCGTAGGGGTTGGCGTATGGTTGCGCGGAGGTGTGCAATGCCTTCAGCGCGGCGAGATCCAGCACCGTGTCGCCCATGATGGAGCGCACCGCGTCGTGGTACGTCTCCGCGCCGTTGGCCGCCGCTGCGCCGGCATATCGGCCGCCAACGGAATTCAGCGGTGTTGGCGGCAATATCGTCACAGAGCCGCCGCACAGGGTTGACTGGCAATTGTCAACCGTCAAGTT
>CADBQG010000022.1 GCA_902796805.1 uncultured Bacteroidota bacterium | reverse complement strand
TGCGCGTAAAGAAGCAATGAAAACGGTGTATATGGCACGATTAGTTGATAATCCAACCTCACCGCGCAAGACCAGAATAATGGCCAACGTGATTCGTGGCAAGAACGTAGACTACGCCATGAACGTGTTGAAATTCTCCCGCAGGGAGTCATCCGAGAAGCTCCTCAAACTGCTGAAGTCGGCGATAGCCAACTGGCAGGTGAAGAACGACGGCAAGCGTCTGGAGGACGCCGACCTGTACATAAAGACCATCATGGTTGACGGCGGCAGGATGCTGAAGCGCATCCGCACGGCGCCTCAGGGCCGCGCGGCTCGCATCAGGAAGCGCTCCAACCACGTGACACTGATCCTCGGCGACAGGAACGAGGAGAACGGCCGCGTAGTTAACGAAGAATCACAAAATTAACAATCAAGTATAAGTATTAAGTATGGGTCAAAAAGTTAATCCTATCGGCTTGCGCCTCGGAATAGTAAGAGGCTGGGACTCCAATTGGTACGGCGGCAAAAATTTCGCCGGGAAGATAGTCGAAGACGACAAGATCAGGAAATATCTGAATGCGAAGTTCTCAAAGGCCGGCATTGCGAAAATCTACATCGAAAGAACTCTCAAGTTGGTTACCGTGACAATCAACGCGGCGCGCCCGGGCGTGATCATAGGCAAGGGCGGCACGGAGGTTGACAGCGTGAAGGAAGAATTGAAGGTGATAACCGGCAAGGAGATCCAGATCAACATCAACGAGGTGAAGCGTCCCGACCTCGACGCCCAGCTGGTGGCGCAGAACATCGCCCGCCAGATCGAGGGCCGCATCACATACAAGAAGGCCGTTAAGACCGCCATCGCATCGACGATGCGCGCGCAGGCCGACGGCATAAAGGTAACCGTGGCAGGCCGTCTGGGCGGCGCCGAGATAGCCCGTTCCGAGCACTTCAAGGAAGGCCGCATCCCGCTGCACACCCTCCGCGCCGACATCGACTACGCCCCGGTTGAGGCACACACAACCTACGGTTGCATAGGCATCAAGGTGTGGATATGCCGCGGCATGGTTTACGGCAAGAAGGACGTGTTCGCAACTGAGACTTCCAAGGACCAGCGCTCATCCAACAACGGAAAGAGGATGTTCAAAGGGCCTCGCAGGAACAGCGGAAACCGCAACTTCAACAGGAACAACAATAATTAAGCCGACGCAAAGATGCCGGTATCACAATAATCAATTAAACGCTTAAAAAAATGTTACAACCGAAAAAGACCAAATACAGAAGGCCGCAGAAGGGCAGAATGAAGAGCATCACCAAGCGTGGCTCCGAAATCGCCTTCGGTTCTTTCGCCATCAAGACTCTGGATCAGTTCTGGATCACGGCCCGTCAGATCGAGGCCGCCCGCCAGGCAATCACCCGTGAGATGAAGCGCCAGGGACAGCTCTGGATCCGCATATTCCCCGACAAGCCCGTAACCAAGAAGCCCGCCGAGGTGCGTATGGGTAAGGGTAAGGGAACGCCCGAGTACTTCGCAGCACGTGTCAGCCCGGGCCGAATCCTCTTCGAGGCCGACGGCATACCGTTGGAAGTTGCACGCGAAGCAATGCGCCTCGGAGCGCAGAAACTCCCGGTACACACCAAGTTCATTGTAAGAAGGGATTATTCAGAAGAAATCTAAAAGGAGGAGAACAGTATGAAACAGCAAGAGATAAACGAATTGACAACCCCTGAACTCAGGGAAAGGCTCGCCACCGAGAAGGACAAACTCGTGACAATGCGCCTCAACCATGCAATCTCCCCCCTGGAGAACCCGCAGCTTATCAAGTCTCAGCGCAGGGACATCGCACGCATGATGACCGAACTGCGCAAAAGGGAATTAAACGAAAAAAAATAACCACGACCCAGAATCATTATGGAAAGGAATAACAGAAAAGTAAGAGAAGGCATCGTGGTGAGCAACAAGATGGACAAGTCCATCGTGATCAAGGTGGAGCGCAAGATGAAGCACCCGATATACGGAAAGTTCCTGAAACGCTCCACAAAGTTCATGGCTCACGACGAGAAGAACGAGTGCCAGATAGGCGACCGCGTGAAAATTATGGAGACCAGACCCTTGTCGAAGAACAAGTGCTGGCGTTTAATCGAAATCGTAGAAAAGGCTAAGTAAAGTTATGATACAGCAAGAATCAAGATTAGCAGTTGCGGACAACAGCGGAGCGAAGGAAGTCCTCTGTATCCGCGTATTGGGAGGCACAAAGAAGCGCTACGCAGGCGTGGGCGACAAGATCGTCGTTGCCATCAAGAGCGCGATACCCTCAGGGCAAGTCAAGGCCGGCACCGTGTCGAAGGCGGTTGTTGTACGCACCAAGCGCCACGTGCGCCGCAACGACGGGTCGTACATCAAGTTCGACGACAACGCGGTCGTTCTGCTGACAGCAGCGGACGAACTCCGCGGAACACGTATCTTCGGACCCGTTGCCCGCGAGCTCCGCGAGAAACAGTTCATGAAAATCGTGTCTTTGGCACCCGAAGTTTTATAATCAGTCAATAACAGGATTCAAATACAATTGACAAAGACCAATTGACAAAAAACTAAAAGAAAAAAGTGATGAAACTCAAAATCAAGAAAGGCGACACTGTAAAAGTGATTACCGGTGAGTACAAAGGAACTCAAGGTAAGGTGCTTGAAGTCTACCCCAAGGACAACAAGGCCTTGGTGGAGGGCTGCAACATGGTGTCAAAGAGCACCAAGCCGAGCGCGGCTGCACCTAACGGGGGCATCATCCAGAAGGAGGCCCCGATGCACATCTCCAACCTCATGGTGGTTGACGCTAAGGGAAACGCTACCCGCGTTGGTAGAAAGTTGAACGACAACGGGAAATTGGTAAGGTATTCTAAAAAATCAGGAGAGGAGATCAAGTAATGTACACACCGAGATATAAGGAAAAATACCAGAAGGAAGTGCTTCCTGCACTGAAAGAACAGTTCGGGTTCAAGTCAGTGATGCGCGTGCCGAGAATCACAAAGATATGCCTCAACCAGGGCCTTGGCAAGTTCGGCATCGCCGACAAGAAACTCATCGACGCCGGGGTGAACGAGATGACCCTCATCGCCGGCCAGAAGGCTGTGCCCACCAAGTCGAAGAAAGACATATCCAACTTCAAGCTGAGAAGGGGTATGCCCATCGGCGTGCGCGTCACACTCCACGGCGACCGCATGTATGAGTTCCTCGACCGCCTCATCACCGTGTCAATCCCCCGTATCCGCGACTTCCGCGGCATCAGCGACAAGGGATTCGACGGACGCGGCAACTACACGCTCGGCATTCCCGAACAGATAATCTTCCCGGAAATCGACATCGACAAGGTGCTCAAGATCAACGGTATGGACATAACATTCGTTACAACCGCCCAGAACGACAAGGAGTGCCTTGCGCTGCTTAAGGAGTTCGGCCTACCATTCAAAAACCAAAAGTAAGCAGTCATGGCAAAAGAATCTTTAAAAGCAAGAGAAATAAAAAGAGCGAAGATGGTCGCTAAATACGCGGCAAAACGCGCTGAACTCAAGAAAATCATGAACGGCGACGACTACGACGCAAAACGCGCCGCTGACATCGCGCTTCAGAAACTGCCCCCGAATTCCAACCCCATCCGCCTGCACAACCGCTGCAAGCTGAGCGGCCGTCCGAAAGGATACATGCGTCAGTTCGGACTTTCCCGTATCGATTTCAGGGAACTGGCGTTGGCTGGCAAGATTCCAGGAGTAAAGAAAGCAAGTTGGTAACCTAAAGAAGAAGATTAAATTATGAATACCGATCCAATATCAGATTATTTGACTCGTCTGAGAAACGCAATCCGCGCACATCACGAAATCGTGGAAATCCCCGCTTCCAACGAGAAACGAGCAATCACAAAGATCCTTTTCGACAAGGGTTATATATTGAACTACAAGTTTGTGGATGACACAATGCCGAGGACAATCAAGATAGCCTTGAAGTATCATCCTGCAACAAAACAGTCCGCCATCAGCGAGATCAAGCGCGTCAGCCGCCCCGGTCTCCGCAAGTACGTGGGCGCCAAGGAACTGCCTTCAGTACTGAACGGCCTTGGCATCGCCATCATCTCCACTTCACACGGCATGATGACCGACAAGGAGGCCAAAGCCCAGAACGTCGGCGGCGAAGTAATTTGTTACATCAGTTAATAGGAGGAGGAAGTTATGTCAAGAATAGGAAAATTGCAGATTGCCATCCCCGCCGGGGTTGAAATCAAGAGAGACGAAAAGACTAACATAGTTACCGTGAAAGGCCCGAAAGGCGAGCTCCAGCAGCATGTCGACGAACGCATCACCTTCGAGATCGAGGACGGACACCTCCACATGAAGCGCCCCTCCGACTCGAAGCGCGACAAATCGATGCACGGCCTCTACAGGGCTCTGATCAACAACATGGTTACAGGAGTATCTCAGGGCTTCACCCAGAAACTCGAGGTTATTGGCGTGGGCTACAAGGCTGAGGCCAAGGGCGACCACCAGCTCGACATGGGACTTGGATACTCGCACAACATCCTCTTCGACTTCCCGAAGGAGATTACCGTGCAGACCATCAACGAGAAGGGTAAGAACCCTGTCATCATCCTGAGCTGCATCGACAAGCAGTTGCTCGGCCAGGTGGCCACAAAAATCCGCTCCTACCGCAAGCCCGAGCCTTACAAAGGCAAAGGTATCCGCTTCGAAGGAGAATATGTTAGAAAGAAAGCCGGCAAGTCGGCCGAGAAATAATCGTCAAAAATTGATATTATGGCTTATAACAAGAAAGAATATAGAAGAAAGAGGATTAAGAACCGCATTCGCAAGATTGTCAGCGGAACACCGGTTCGTCCCAGACTGTCTGTCTTCAGGAGTAACAGGGATATCTACGTTCAGGTTATCGACGATGAGGCAGGCGTTACTTTGGTGTCAGCTTCGTCAAAGTTGCCCGACATCGCCTCCCAGAAAGTTACGAAATGCGAAAAGTCTAAGCTCGTGGGCAAGGAAATCGCCACACGCGCCCTCGCAGCCGGCATAACAGAGGTTGTGTTCGACCGTAACGGGTATCTGTATCATGGTAGAGTTAAGTCCTTGGCCGAAGCTGCCAGGGAAGGTGGTCTCAAATTTTAAACATCAAAACTATGGCTAACGAAAACATAAAGAAAGTAAAGGCAGCCGACCTCGAACTCAAAGAACGAGTTGTCGCTACAAACAGAGTTACTAAAGTCACCAAGGGCGGTCGCATATTCAGCTTTGCAGTGATCGTGGTGGTTGGCAACGAGAACGGAATCGTAGGCTATGGTCTTGGTAAAGCCCGCGAGGTGTCCACAGCGATATCGAAGGGCATAGAGGACGCCAAGAAGAACCTTATCCAAGTGCCTATCCTCAAAGGCACTATCCCGCACTCACAGGAGGGCAAGTACAGCGGCGCGAGCGTTTTCATGAAACCCGCCGCTCCCGGTACCGGTGTTATCGCCGGCGGAGCCATGCGCGCCGTGTTCGAGAGCGTTGGCATCAAGAACGTGCTTGCAAAGTCGAAAGGCTCGTCTAACCCGCACAGCGTTGTGAAAGCAACTATCGGAGCGCTCGCCAAAATGCGCGACGCCTACACCGTGGCTCAAGTGCGCGGAGTGAACCTCGACAAGGTTTTCAACGGATAACCTAAAAATACGCAATATTGAAAGGGACGTCAAAAGCGTCCCTTTTTTATTTGACAACGACATGTTTTTAGGGTTGCAGATAAGACGACAAAATTAAATTGTTCCCGTGCGCTCAAGTAATTAAAAAAAATGTATCTTTGCACCCGCAAAAGCGACGGGGTGTGGCGCAGTTGGTAGCGCGCTACGTTCGGGACGTAGAGGCCGGAAGTTCGAGTCTTCTCACCCCGACTAAAGCACAGAAAGATACGGTGTTCGCCGTGTCTTTTTTCTTTTTAACCCCATATTCCTTGTGGCCTTTTCTCTGTTGCCTTTTGCCTTTTGCCTTTTGCCTAAAAAATGTATCTTTGCCGCCCAAATTAAAAGATATATGGCAAAACGACTTTTTTACACTGCTGTTGCGATGGTTGCACTTTGCGCTGTCTCCTGCACCCATACGGAGACGACCTACTTCCCGGACGGCAGAACCCAATCCATCATTCAATATAAAGGAAAGAAAGAGCATGGGAAGACCACCTATTTCTATAGAAGTCCCAACACAGTGGAGATTGAGGTGGAGATGAAGAACGGCAAACGAAACGGTGAATTCCGCCGGTATTACAAGAATGGTTTGCTGGACACCTACTGCGTGTATGAGAACGACTCTATTGAAGGATTGGAGGTGATGTATGCGGCTAATGGCTGTAAAAGCCAGGAGTTTACGTACGTCCACGGCAAGAAAAACGGTCCCCACAAAGCCTATCATCTCGACGGGAACATCAAGATAGATGGCGGTTTCAAAAACGACCTCTTCGATGGCCCTTGGACCTATTATGACGAACGCGGTGTGGTGGTGGGCGAAGGCACTTTCCAGGAAGGCGAAGGCGAAGTCACCTTTTACGACCCAAACGGACACAAGCAACGTACCACCCATTACAAAAACGACCAAAAGGACGGCGCTGAGCTTTATTTCACCCCTGCGGGCGAGGTATATCGCGAAATCATCTTCAAGGCAGACCGTATCGTCAGTGACAAAACCGATTCCACCTTATTGAAATAGCACATGCGACGCCTGTTTGTCATTTTTCCCCTACTGCTGCTGTGCGCCATTCAATTGCACGGGCAAGGAAACCGCAAGATGCTTTATCGTGCGGACATGGGGTACTATGACGAGGAGAGACTTCCCGGTGCCCAACGTCTCGTCGGCAATGTGAAGTTCAAACAGGACAATGTGGTAGGCTATTGCGACAGCGCATATCTCTATGAGGCAGATGATTATATTATCGCTTTCGGCAATCCCGTGCGCTTTGTCATCAGTGACTCCGTATATCTGTTCGGTCAACGCGTCACCTACGACGGTGATGTCCATCAGGCAATTATTTTCGGGCGGGTGCGACTCGAAAACGGAAAATCTTACTTGCTGACCGACAGTCTGTTCTACGATCTTAACACCGACTGTGGCTACTATCTCACTGGCGGTCAGATTTTAAATGAAGACGACACTCTTACCAGTGTTATCGGCAAATACTACACCAACACGGATGACGCCTATCTGCATGAAGAGGTCCTATTGCGCAGTAATAGTTACACAATGAATTGTGATTCATTGCGTTACAACGCATCTTCCAAGATCGCCTATTTCATCTCCCCCACGCATCTGGTCAGTAAGGAAAATACCATTTTTGCTGAAAACGGGCTCTACAACACCCAAGCGGACATCTCCATACTTCACGGCAACGTGCAACTCATCGGCGACAAGCAACAACTTTACGCCGACAGTCTCTATTATGACAAAGTTCTGCGTTTTGGAAGGGCTTGGAACAACGCCAGTTTCATCGATACCGCCAATAACATCATTGTCAAAGGTAATTACCTTGAGCACCATGAAGAAGGGGGCACATCCATCGCCACCGACAGCAATCTGCTCATCTATATTGATGACAATAATGACACTTTGTTCCTGCACTGCGACACCCTCAAGGTCGATTTCGACACCGCCTCTAATCCTACCTTAATACGCGCCTATTTCCACACTAAATTCCAACATAAGAATATCCAGGGTGCCTGCGATTCGATGTCTTACAACGTCTCCGACTCATTGTTGATGATGTATTACAACCCCGTTTTTTGGTCCCAAAATTACCAACTCTCCGGTGACACTGTGAGATTCTGCATCCTCGATTCCACTCACTCCACTATTGAACTTTGCAAGTCAGGATTCATTGTCGGCGGGCTGTTCGAGGATAGCGAATTCAATCAGATCAAAGGACTGAAAATCAAAGGATTCATGGAAGACAAGAGTCTGCAACGAGTGGATATCATAGGAAATGCCGAATGTGTCTATTATGTACAAGAAGAGGACAGCACTCTCATCGGAATCAACACTTCCATCACCAGTGAGATGCGTATTTATTTGGATAGCAATCATATACGACAGATTCGCTACTTTGATGCTCCCAATGGTCAGGTATATCCCGATGAAAAATTAGGAAATGAAGACCGTAAACTCCAGGGCTTCCGCTGGTTGGAACTTTACCGTCCCCGCAAACTGGAAGATTTGTACGTAATGCCGGTTCCGCGATTATTTGACAATTGAGAATTAAGCCGGAAGTACCTTTGATAGTTTGAGACTTGAGACTTGAGACTTGAAACTTGAAACTTGAGACTTGAGACTTAAGACTTGAAACTTGAAACTTGAAACTTGAAACCTGAAACCTGAAACCTGAAACCTGAAACCCTTGAAAGAGACACCAGACCATATCAAACTGATACTGAAGACCTTGCCGGAGAAGCCAGGCGTTTACCGCTTTTACGATGACAGTGGTGTGGTTATCTATGTCGGGAAGGCGAAGCGACTGAAGCGGCGGGTTTCCTCCTACTTCAACAAGGAACATGACTCAGCGAAAGTGCGGATGTTAGTGACGAAAATCCGTGACATCCAGACGGTGGTAGTGGATAGTGAATGGGATGCTTTGTTGCTGGAAAACAGCATGATAAAGGAGTTTAAGCCCAAATACAACATCATGCTGAAGGACGACAAAACCTACCCATGGATTGCCGTTACGAAAGAGCCCTTCGCCCGGGTGTTCCCCACGCGCCGTCCTGATCCTTCCACGATGCACCTTTTCGGCCCTTATTCCTCTGTGCGACAGATGAATATCCTCCTCGAACTCCTCAACGACATGTTTCCGCTGCGCACTTGTAAAATCCTGAAAAAAAACGACCGTCCTTGCATGCAGTACCAAATCAAGAAGTGTGCTGCGCCTTGTTGCGAACTCATCTCGGCAGAGAAATATCAGCAGAACATTGAGCAGGTGATGCAAATCATCAAGGGTGATCGTAAAGAGGTGATTCGGCAACTGAAAGAAGAGATGATGCAGTATGCCGAGGAATGGAAATTCGAGCAAGCGGCGGAAGTGAAGCGGAAAATTGAGGCATTGGAGCAGTTTATCGGCAAATCGGTAGTGGTGAACCCATCCTTGACCAATATGGACGTTTTCGGCATGGAGGAAGAAGACAACTGTGCTTATATCAGTTTTTTGCGAGTAGTTGACGGGGCGGTAGTGCAGGCGCAAACCTTAGAGATTGACAACCGGTTGGAAATGTCGCGAGAAGACACGCTGTGGGCTGGCATTCTCGAAATCCGGGAGCGTCAGGGCGGTCTGTCTTCCACTTTGCTGGTGCCGTTCGCTCCCTCACTTGCACCCGAAGGCTGGGATTTGCAGGTCCCCCAACGTGGCGACAAGCGCAAACTGCTCGAATTGGCCATCCACAACGCCCATTTCTATCTGTTAGAGAAAAAGAAGCGTCAAGATCTCGCTGATCCTGACCGCCGAAATATGCGAGTATTGCAAGCTTTACAGCAAGCACTGGGCATGAAGTCTCTTCCGCGTCGCATAGAGTGCTTCGATAACTCCAACACGCAAGGCGAGGAACCCGTGGCTGCCATGAGCTGTTTCATCGACGGGAAACCCGCCAAAAGCGAGTACCGTCATTTCAACATCAAAACAGTGGTTGGTGCCGACGACTTCGCCTCCATGGAGGAGGTCATCTACCGACGCTACCACCGTCTCTTGGAAGAGGAAAAACCGCTCCCCGACCT
>CADBQG010000021.1 GCA_902796805.1 uncultured Bacteroidota bacterium | reverse complement strand
TTTTTCGATGATGTTTAAGTCACTGTGTGTTTGTTACTGCACGTTTGTGGTGAATTTCTCCCCCTTCTAAGGGGGAGTGAGGGGGTAAAATCCTTCCTCCTTTTAAGGGGGACCGAGGGGGTTTAAGAAACAATGACACCCCCCACGCAGGCATCAGACACCCCCTGAATCCCCCTCTTGAGGGGGACTTGACAAACCTCCCCCTTCTAAGGGGGACCGAGGGGGTTTAAGAAATCAGGACACCCCCCACGCAGGCATCAGACACCCCCTGAATCCCCCTCAAGAGGGGGACTTGACAAACCTCCCCCTTTTAAGGGGGGACCGAGGGGGGTTAAGAAAACAGGGCTGATTTTCACTTGAGGTCAGCCCTAATTGTTTACTTTTGTACTTTGCAAACACCAAAAGTAAAACAATGGGCAAAAAAACACGAACAAATAACGCTTGTGTGTTGCAATTTTACATGGATGCCGTCGGGATTGTCAAACGAAAACCTTCCTACATTGCTAAATGAAAAAGAGACGGGGTGCGCCCTGTCTCTTTTTTTGCTTGTGTGCAGTGATATTTTTTGCCGTCAGCACGTTTTTTTTTGTAATTTTGCAGACTTTCGTATTAATGGATGCAAATTAAATAACACGATAAATTTAAGCACGTTAGATTATGTCAAAAGTATTGTTTTTAGGTGATGAGGCGGTTGCACAGGCCGCTTTGGACGCCGGTTTGTCTGGGGTGTATGCCTATCCCGGCACTCCGTCAACAGAAATAACAGAGTTCATCCAGAACTCAAAGCAGGGCAAGGAGGGCAACGTTCACAGCATCTGGGCTGGCAACGAGAAGACCGCCATGGAGTCGGCGATTGGCATGTCGTATGCCGGAAAGCGCGCCATGGTATGCATGAAGCATGTCGGTCTCAACGTGGCTGCCGATCCGTTCATGAACTCGTCGATAACGGGTGCCAACGGAGGCCTTGTAGTGGTTGTGGCCGACGACCCGTCGATGCACTCCTCGCAGGACGAGCAGGACTCGCGCTACTATGCGAAGTTCGCCCTGATACCGTGTTTCGAGCCGTCGAACCAGCAGGAGGCCTACGACATAACATACTATGCCTTCGAGATGTCGGAGAGGCTGCGCACTCCGGTGCTGATACGTCTTACCACGCGCCTGTCGCACTCCCGCGCCGGCGTTGAGCGCAAGGCCGTGCGCCCGCAGAACGAGCTCAATGTGGAGAAGGATCCCAAGCAGTTCATCCTGCTTCCGGCAAACGCGCGCAGGCACTACCGCAAGCTTCTCGAGAAGCAGCCCGAATTCGAGAAAGACTCCCTCAACGCCGGCTTCAACCGTTATATTGACGGCGAAGACAAGAGCATGGGTGTCATCGCCTCGGGAATTGCATACAACTATCTCATGGAGAACTTCCCGGGAGGCAAGTGCCCGTATCCTGTGCTGAAGATTTCCCAGTATCCGCTCCCAACCGATCTGGTGGCCCGCATAGTTGACGAGTGCGGCAAGGTGCTCGTGGCTGAGGAAGGCTATCCGTTCATAGAGGAGCAGTTGCGTGGTGTGCTCAACCGCACCGGCAACATCATGGGTCGCCTGAGCGGCGAGCTTCCCCGCGACGGCGAGCTCAACCCGAACCTCGTGGCCAAGGCTCTCGGAATGCCCGACACATACGGCTCACCAGTGCCGGAGATCGTGGTTCCGCGCCCGCCCGCATTGTGTGTGGGCTGCCCCCACATCGACTCCTACAACGCTCTCAACGCCGCGATGGAGAAATACGGCAAGGGCAAGGTGTTCTCTGACATCGGCTGCTACACCCTCGGTGCCCTTCCCCCGTACAACGCGATATATACCACCGTCGACATGGGCGCTTCCATAACCATGGCCAAGGGCGCCGCTGACGCTGGAATGAGCCCATGCGTTGCGGTCATCGGCGACTCCACGTTCACACACAGCGGCATGACGTCGCTGCTCGACGCCATCTACGAGAACACACCCATCACAGTGCTGATCCTCGACAACAGCACCACCGGCATGACCGGCGGTCAGGACTCGCACGCCCTCGGTGTCCTCGGCGAGATTTGCAAGGGCCTTGGTGTCAAGGAGGAACATATCCACCGCATCAACCCGCTGAAGAACCACCACGAGGAGAACGTTGCAATCATCGAAAAAGAACTCGAGTACCAGGGCGTGTCTGTAATCATCCCGACTCGCGAGTGCATCCAGACATTGAGCAGAAGGATGAAAAAACAACAGGCGGCGAAGAAGAATTAGGAATTAGGAATTAGATTATCAGAAATTAAAAAAATGAAAATAGACATCATATTAGCAGGTGTAGGCGGCCAGGGTATCCTCTCCATAGCCACAATCGTGGGAAGCGCCGCCATCAAAAGAGGAATGTACATGAAACAGGCTGAAGTTCACGGCATGAGTCAGCGCGGCGGCGACGTACAGTCGCACTTTCGACTCTCAGACACAGAGATAGCGTCAGACCTGATACCCATGGGCAAGGCCGACATGATCATCTCGGTGGAGCCGATGGAGTCGCTGCGTTATCTGCCGTGGCTCAAGAAGGACGGATGGCTTATAACCAACGACCAGCCTTTCATCAACATACCGAACTACCCGGACCTCGGGGCACTGAAGGCTGAACTCGGCAAAATCGAGAACTGCGTGGCCATCAACGCCGACCAGATTGCCAAGGATCTGGGCTCCGCCCGTTCCTCAAACATGGTAATCCTCGGCGCCGCCTCGCCGTACCTCCAGCTCCCTTACGAGGAGATTGAGAACGCGGTGCGCGAGAACTTCGCCCGCAAGGGCGACGACGTGGTGAACGTTAACATTGCCTGCCTCAAGGCCGGCCGTGAACTCGCAGAGAAAAAGTAGCAATACAACCGCCTGATGAACAATCTTATAGAGTTTTTCAAGAGGGCGTTCCATGTCATCGTATTCGCCGTTCTTCTGATCTTGAGCGTTGCGATGCTCGGCAAGTCTTTGTCGTTCAACGAATACAAGTTGGCAAAGGCGGTGCAGGGCGTTGTGGGGCCGGTGCAGAGGAGCGGCGCCGACATGGTGCACCGCCTGAAACTCGGACCCGAGAACGAATTGTTGGTCAGGCAGAACATTGAGCTGATGCGCGAGCGCGAGAATATGTTCTTGACAGAGTGCGATACGGCATCTTCTTTTGGCGAGAATATGGACTCGCTCCAGGCCGAGAGAGTCAGGCAGTTTGACATTTCGTCGGCCCACATAATATTCCGCACTACCGACAAGGCTTTCAACTACATGATAATTGACAAGGGCGAGAAGGACGGGGTGTCGCGCGACATGGCCGTGCTGTCGCCCACGGGCGTTGCAGGCGTGGTTACCGACGTGTCGAGGAACTTCGCCACTGTGAGGCCCATTCTCCACCCGGAGTCGCGGATAAGCGCCGTGGTGCAGCCCGCAAGGCAGAACGGCACCGTGGTGTGGGGCGACAACGACCCGCGCGTGGCCTATCTCGAGGACATTCCGCAGCATTCTGAAATCAACATAGGCGACTCGGTCTTCACAAACGGATATTCGAACATCTTTCCCGCAGGCCTGCTCATCGGCACGGTGAAGGAGGTACTTGTGGGAAAGAACGCAAGTTTCCTGACCATAAGGGTGAACCTTGCCACACAATACAACGACATCTACACCGTATATCTTATTGAAAACCTTTACAAACCGGAGTTAGACACACTTAAGGCGAATTTCAAGAATGAATAACGTTGTATCAAATTTGTTGAGGTTTCTGGTCTTGATCCTGGTGCAGGTGGCGCTGTGCCGGCACATCTGCCTGTTCGGCTACATGACCCCGTCGATATACCTGCTGGCGTTGCTGCTACTGCCGCTTGAGCTCCCTCTGTCGCTGCAGTACTTCATAGGGTTCGCCTCCGGGTTCGTGGTCGATGCCTTTGCCCACACGCTTGGAGTCTCCTCCTTTGCCGCGACACTGATGATGTTCGTCCGCCCATATCTCGTGAATTTCCTGAACGGAAGCTCCGATACCAAATTCGAAGCCGTTGACAGGCCTGTGCCGGGCGGCAAGGACTTCAGATGGATATTCCTCTATACGCTGGTTCTCGTGTCAGTTTACCAGATTGCTGCCGTGTTGCTCGAAACGATGACCTTCAAGAACTTCTGGCACACGCTCCTGGTAATCGCCGGCAACACAGTTTTCTCCGTGTTCGTGATACTTTGCACCGAATACATATTCCACCCAACAGCGAAAAAATGAGCACTGCGCTCCGTCGTTGCATAGCCTGCGTTTCGGCAGTAATCTTGTTCGCGTCATGCAGCTCGGTGAGACATCTGCCCGAAGGCAAGACCATGCTGGTCAGGAACTCCGTCGCTGTTGAAGACGCGAAGGATCAGGATTTCGGGAAACTGAAGTCGTATGTGAGGCCCACGACGAACAAGAAGTTCCTCGACATCTTCAGGGTGAAGACCGTGTTCTACGACTGGGGGCAGCCATCTTACGACAAAAACGGGAAACTGAAGGACAACGGCTTCAAGCGGATGCTTAGGAACAAACTCGGTGAGGCTCCGGTGCTTCTCGACAGTGTAGAAATCGGCAATTCGGTGGAGCAGCTCGGAATTGTTATGCGTCAACTCGGATATTTCGAGTCTGAAGTGTCGTATTCGGTTAAGTTCAAAGGCAAGAATAAGAAAAAAGCCGCAGTGGACTACAGCATTGTGGCAAGGAAGCCGTACACTGTAAGCAGTATAGCATACGACATACCGGTTTCGGAATATAAGAAACTCGTAGTGCTTAACCAAGACAAGACTCTCCTTCAAGAAGGAATGAAGTACAACGAAAGTCTGATAACAGATGAACTGACAAGAATTATTAACCTCATCCGCGAGGAAGGGTACTATTATGTTGACAAGTCGATAATACACTGCAACGTGTCGTACGACCTTCCCGACTCGCTCGGCGGCGATCCACATAGTGTGTCTCTCGAGATTGCCATAAGGGTTCCGGAAAACGAAAACCGCTATCTTTACAAGTATTTCTTCAATAAAAACTACATTAACCCTGATGTAAGCAGCATATCTGCACAGAGTCAGGAGTTCGACACCACATATTATTTCTGGAAAACGCGTGACGACAGTTCCGATCTTTATCTTCTCATTCCCAAGAACGAAGAGATAGAGTCTTGGAAATATCTGAACATCAAGACTTTGGCTAATTCTTTGTTCAGCAATACCGGCAAACCGTTCTCGCCGGAGGTTCGCACAAAGAGCAACCGCGCCCTGAACAGCCTCGACAACTTCGACTACATAAACATCTCTTTCAAGGAGAACATGTCGCTGCTCGACACGGTTAACAGATACGGTTATCTCGACACTTACTACAACATGATACGCAAGAAACAGCATATCATAGGAGGACAGATAGACCTTCGAAACGACAAGTCGGCCATTTCCGTCTCGTACACCAACAGGAACCTCTTCAGGGGGGCTGAGCACCTCACCATAAATCTCTCGGGCGGCTATTTCTACTATTCCCTCAACAATCTCTTCAAGAAGGAGAACACCTACAAATACCCTGAGTTCGGAATCACTGCCTCGCTCGACTTTCCCAACAGGCTGTTCCTTTTCAGCCGGCGCGCAAGCGAAAACGCGATTTTAAGGAGCACGTCGGTCAATTTCGGAATCAGTTATTCGGGACTTTACCGCAGGCTCATGTACAATTCGTCGCTCACCTACAAATGGAGTCCCACATACTACATCTCCCACAGTTTCAGTCCGATAGATGTAAGTACGATAAACAACAGCAACAAGAGGTTCGCGAGGCTCATAAACTACGACAGCTATCCCGGCAGCTACCAGAACAAGTTCGGGAAATTCATCCTCCTGTCGGGAAAATACTCGTTCAATTACCTTGTGCCCAAATTCATCGACACCAGGAATCACAACATGCACCTGAATGTCAGTCTGGAGTCTTCAGGTCTTGTCTTGAAAGGCCTGAACGCCATCTTCTCGAAAAACCAACGCTGGGTGTTGAGCCAGAACAAGTTAGACAGCGTGGGCTACAACTACTCGTCGTATGAGAAGGTAGAGGTGCTGTGGAACTACACATACAAGATCAACGACAACAACTCGGTGGCGATGCGCGCCGACATGGGATTCTTCATCCCGTTGGACAAAGACTCGCACATACCGTACGAGAAGGGTTTCTACATGGGCACCAGCAACAGTATGCGCGGCTGGAGCTATCGCAGTCTCGGCCCGGGCAGCTACGAGCACGCGGCCGACAGTCTCTTCACCGGCGACGTGAAGATGGAGTTCAACATAGAGTACCGGGGAACGCTCTACAGGTCGTTCAAGTACGGCCTCTTCGTGGACGCAGGAAACATCTGGTTGGCGCGTCCCAACGCCGACATGCCCGGCGCCGACTTCTCGTTCAAGAGGTTCTACAAGGAACTCGCCGTGGACGTGGGAATAGGCCTGCGCCTCGACTTCGACTTCCTCGTGATCCGTGTGGACTATGCGCTGCCCATCTACGACCCCACACGCGTGTCGCAAGGAAACGTGATCAACAGGCGCTGGTTCTCGCCACCGCACAGGCTCAGGCTCATGAACGGACTTAAGATAGCCATCGGCTACGCTTTCTGACACTTCATTGACATGAAATCTGAAACATTCATTTTTTTTCTATCTTTGCCAGCCAAAACTAAAAACTTATGAGTCTTCAGCCACTTCTTGACAGAATCAGCGACAAGAAAGTAATAATATTGGGCTTCGGCAAGGAAGGGGTCTCGACGTACAGGTTCATCAGGAGGCACTTCCCAAAGATGAACCTCGTGATAGCCGACCGTAACGAAGGTCTTTATACAGACGACATCGACGACAAGCATGTGAAGTTCGTAAAAGGCGCGAAGTACGACAGGGATCTCAACGCATACGACCTGATTTTCAAGAGTCCGGGGATAAACTTCAACCAGATAGACTATTACATTGAGTCGGAGCGGATTACCTCGCAGGCCGGGCTTTTCCTCGAGTTCTTCGGCGGGCAGACAGTGGGTGTTACCGGCACCAAGGGCAAGAGCACTACATCGTCGTTGATTTACCATATCATGAAGGATGTGAGCGACGACTGTTTCTTAGTCGGCAACATTGGCACGCCCTTCTTCGACGTGGTGGAGAAGATAACACCGCAGTCTATTGTTGTTGCTGAGTTGTCGGCGCACCAGCTCGAATTTGTGCACAATTCGCCGAGATATGCGGTGCTGCTCAACATCTACCAGGAGCATCTCGACCACTTCAACTCGTTCAACAACTACCAGATAGCGAAGATGAACATCGCGAAATACCAAGGGCCGGGCGACTTCCTGGTGTACAACGGCGACGACCTGCATATACCCGCCCTGGTGAAAGGCCACTGTCTCGACAGCGACCTCTGCGTGTTCGGCACCAAGGTGCACAACGGCAGCCACGTCAGGTGTTCGAGCCACATTGTGAGGTTCATGGACGACGGCGAGGTGACCGACGAGTACGACCTCATAGACTACAAGAACCTTCCCGGCACGCACAACTACTTCAACATAATGGCCGCCATCGCGATATGCCGCAGGTTGGGCGCGAAGCACGGCAGTATAATGGACAGCCTGCAGACTTTCAAGGGACTGCCGCACAGGATAGAGTTCGTGGGCAGTTTCGCCGGCGTTGAGTTCTACAACGACAGCATATCCACAATCCCCGAGGCCACGATAGCAGCCTGCAGGGCGCTGCGCGATGTTGACACTCTCATAATCGGTGGCTTTGACCGCGGCATAGACTACCTTCCGTTAGTCAACTTCTTAAAAGACAATGTTATAGAAAATTTAATCTTTACAGGTCCGGCTGGAAAACGGGTGCTTCAACTCTGCATTGACAATAAAATAGCGTTGAAGAACGTTTTGGAAACCGACGACTTCGAAGAGATGACCGACTTTGCCTTCAAGATGACACCCAAGGGCGGCACGGTGCTGCTTTCGCCAGCAGCCGCCAGCTACAACCAGTTCAGGAATTTCGAGGAGCGCGGCGACTTCTTCAAGGAATGCATTCAGAAATCATACAAAAAAATCAAATAATGAAAAAAAACCTTCTGTTATTATTGGGAATATCACTGTTTTTCTCGGCCTGCGGCCAGAATAAGGGCAAAACCGAGGCTGCCGTAGCCGACAACGTTGCAGAAAACAAGCAGAGCGAGTATCTTTATGTGTCGCCCACACAGGCCGAAGATACTCCGGTGCTTGAGGAGGACCTTTCAGGCAAGGTTATATCCCTCACATCTTCGGAATTCCAAGAGAAAATCACGGAAATATACAACGAGAAGGGTCTCAGTTACAAGGGCAGGACACCTTGCATGGTTGACTTCTACGCAAACTGGTGCCGTCCGTGCATGATGCTGAAGCCCGCCACCGAGCGTCTCGCCGAGAAGTACAAGGGCAAGTTCATCATCTACAAAATCGATGTCGACAAGGCGCAGGACGTGTCCCAGGCGTTAGGCATAAAGAACATACCCACGCTGATTTTCTTCAAACCCAACGAGCAGCCCCGCGCAATGGTTGGCGCACCTTCGGAGCAGGAACTCGATCAGACAATACAGGAATTCATTAAGTAGCATATTGAAAAAGCTCTTTGGCATAGTCTGTCTCGCTGTAGCCGGCCTTGTGTGCGCGGCGCAGCCAGCGGGTGCGCGTCTGTCGCAGAAAATCGGCGAATGGAGTGCTCGCGCGGCAGAACTCACCGTCGACGACCCCGAGGTGCTGTCGTTGCACTGCATCCTCCTCGAGGAAATTGTGACGGACATGGACAAGGAGAATGCTCTGTTTGCCAAAAGGGTTGCCTCCGACAAAACCGCCGACTTCTATAAGTTGAAGCACGACTTCGATGTCGTGTATCAGAAGGTTCTCATCAAAAACGACACTTTCCAGCGCAGGAAGGCAGCCATCGGCGACATCTTCCACGCTCTGGCGAAAGAGGATTTGGCTTTCCGCGACACTGTGGCCGCGCTCTACCACCTTGACCGCGCCCTTCAGTACCAGCCACAGCATCCCATGTCGCTCCTTGAGTCGGCCAAAGTGACGCTCGCCCTGCACAGATATGAGGAGAGTGTGGCGTTTATCCACAGGGTCTATTCCCAGGAAGGACTTCCAGAAGAAGTTGAGAGAAAGGTCTCGGATTTCACTCTCGAGCTTTACGAGAAACTGTATTCACATGGCGACAGGTTGGTGAAGTCGGGGCGTTCAGCGGAGGCCCTCGAGGTCTTCTACGCCCTCGAGCATTTCTGCAACAACATGCCGAGCGGGTATTGTAATGACGACTATTACAAGGGACTCATGCTCTCGCGCGAGGGCGTGTATGAGTCGTATATAAGCATAGCGAAAGAAGCGGAGCGCCGCGGCAATATCGAGATGGCGCGGAAATTTTACAATTACGCCGAAGAGTATAAGAGGAAGAACTGAAACCGATGGTGTACCGCCACGTATAATCAGTCTTCGCTGCAATATACAGTTCACCGTGGAGTACGACGGCGGAATCCATGAGGCTGTCGGCTACGGCCAGCTGCGTGTTCCGGGCAAGTATGAGAACCTGCACCTGCGCATCCGCCGCTCCGTGGCGGGCTGGTTAGACGAACCCATCGACCGCAACGCTGAACGTCTCTTCGACCTCGCCGGCGAATTTTAGGGTG
>CADBQG010000020.1 GCA_902796805.1 uncultured Bacteroidota bacterium | reverse complement strand
GCGGGTAGCGAGGTACTCCGACAGCTGGTCGCGGCCCCTCTGCTCGTATTTGTCGCCACGCCAGATTTTCAGCTCCACCACGAACTCTTCTTGGCCGTAGGTAACTATGAGGTCCATCCGGCGGTTGTCGCGGGTCTGCGGCTCCACATAGTAAAAACCCGTGCCGTTGATGATGGGTTTTAGGAATGTCAGGAACAGAAGTCTCCCTTCTTTCTCCACAAACGCTTGTGTGCTGTCGCGGTACTCCTCGTGCAGCAGTGCCCGTTCACAAGCACGACAGGATATTCAACGCCGTCGGCGGTCATGGGCGTGCACGTCGACTCATTGTGCGCACCTCTTGCAACGCTGCTCACGTCCACCCTGCATTCGTCTGCCGCCTGCGGCGTGATTTTCCAAGTCCCTGTAAATCTTGCATCGTCGTCCTTAATGGTGTCGGCGGTCTTGTCCCAGCCCTCGAAGTCGTACTTGACATGCCCGATTGTCATGGAGGTTGACGAAGGGTTTTCCGGCACAACGACATTTCCGTTGTAATACTCCCCGGCCCTTGTGGGCAGCGTTTTCCTTACATTTTCAGAAAGGTCGACTATGTTATGGTAGAAATATTGTTCTGTGTACTTCACCAGCTTCTTGTTGGATGCATATAGAAGCACACCCTCAGGAGCCTCGGTGTCGACGGTGAAAGACGTCACCTCGCTTGTCATTGCTGCGTCGCTGAAGAACTTTGCCGAAGTGGTGTCGTAGCCTTTTTTGAATGCCGTGTCGGAGTTTTCCATGAGGCGGTATGTACCACTGACCACACCGTTAATCAGAAATGTTCCGTTTATTGATGTTGTCCAAGAATCTTCGTTTGTCGGTGTCTGGTACGGCATCCAGGCCGTACCGTTCCATCTCTCCAAGGAAAACACCATGTCTGGTATTGGCTGTCTTGAATTCTGATCGAACTTGACAACCTTGATCGAACCTGCAACAGGTGCGGCCTCCTGGGCGGTGGGTTTAAGCGTCCCTGAAGATGTGGAATTCCATGCTGAGCCGGCTATTGAGATATTGCCAGTGTTCTGTTTCCGCGTGGCCACAACCACTGGAGCCTTGTAGTCAACGCGGATCTTCACCTCTATGTGTGTTACCGCGCCTCCAAGAACGTTGTCGGCGGCGTGCACCTCTTTCCATAGTTGTTTCTTTGCGTCGGTCCAGATCACGTTTGTGCTGGTGGTGACCCTGTTCTCGCATCCGCTGTTCTGGAATGTTATGCTGCTGTTCGGCCAGTCGCCCATGAACATCATGGCTGTGTAGGTTTCGCCGTCCTTGTATATGCCGTATTGCAGAGGTGCGCTCTTCACGCGGGCGCGGAAGTCTTCCTTGCTCTCGCCGCTTATGGGGTTTAGGCGTGTGAAGAAACTCAATGTGTTCATAGAAGACCCGGTGCCGAGAATGACTGTGGTGGGGTCGTAGTCGCTGATTGGGGGATACACAATAGCGAGTACCTCGTGAAAAGTGACATTTGAGATTCCGGCCTCTGCGATGGAATCTTCAATATATACGTCGTGGAATCTCATGTTGCTCTCAACCCATGATGGATCTTGCCGCAGATCCTCATAATTCGGGTCCGAGAGATACCTCTCAATTCTCCTGAACATAGGGAATCTCCAAATTGCCCTTGACGAAGAGGCGTTGTCGAAGGTCTTGTATCCGATTGAGCCGTCGATGGGGTTGGCGCTGTTCTTCTCAGCCAGGTATTTATAGCCTATGCCGTTGAGGTTGAAGACCCTGACCTTATTCTGCAATGTGCCGCCGTGCCTTGTGAGCACGTGCCCTTAAGCGAAACTGCCGTTCAGGATGTTGTTCCCCACCGCGTGGTCGCTGAACTTTATCACAAATGCTCCGCCGCCTTTCATTATTGTGCCTATTTTGTCCAGGTTGTCGTAGATGGGCGTCTCTATGAAGTCGTTGTAGAAAAACGCGGCAGTCCCGTAGCTCAACGGCAGCCTCACCATGTCGCCGTCCTGTATGAGATAGTCCCTGGTGTTTATAGTCCAGGTGAAACGTATTTCGGCAAGCTCGCCGACGGCAAGTCCGTTTGAATTTTCCGGGTGTTTAAAAAAGAAGTGGTCTTTCACGCCGCGCAACGAGATATTTTTTTAATTTTGCGGTCATGAAAAACATAGCCAGGTTTTTATTGAGAACAATGCTTTCGGCAGCCGTGGTGCTGCAGTTTTTTTGCCTGTCGGCGCAGCAGGCCGGGCGCTATCTCGAACCCGTGTTCGACCGGGTGTTGGTTACATCGGAAATCAAGTACAGCAGCGCAATCAGAGAAGGTGACGACACGCCAACGCTGCTCTATTTAGACTTCTACGAGCCTTCGGGCGACACGCTGGGCGCCCGTCCGTTGGTGATCACCGTTTTCGGCGGCGCGTTCGTAACCGGCAGCCGCGACTATGTGGACATGGTGGAGTACGGGCACCGCCTTGCCAAGCTCGGTTATGTGGTGGCCTCTGTCGACTACCGGCTGCTTCCAATCTTGCTCTTGAACTCCGAGTCGCTCATACGCGCGGCATACAAGGGCGCGCAGGATGTGAGCTCGGCGATCCGTTTCTTCAAGCTGCACAGCTCCGAGTACCGCATCGACACGAACAACATATTCCTTCTCGGCAACTCCGCCGGGTCGATAGCGTCAATCCATGAGGTCTTCCTCAATGACGACGAGCGTCCTGTGGAGACTTTCTCCGAGCCTGACGCAGGTCCTCTCCACGGTGAGGGCTTCCATGACTACGCATACATCTCGCCTAAAGTTTCGGGAATTGTGGCCCACTGGGGCGGCGTTATGGATGTGAATATCATTGACCCTGAAGAATACGTGCCGATTTGCATGATTCATGGCACGGAAGACAAGGTCGTGCCTTACGACTCAGGATATTGCTATTCGGAATATGCTGCATCACTGTTGCCCTACATGTACGGATCGCACACCATCGCCGCGCATCTCGACAACCTCGGCATATCCGACTATGAGTTCCATCCTTTCGAGGGACTCGGGCACAGCTTCTACATCTGGGGTCTCGCCTTCCTCGACGAGGAGAAGTTCAACAGCTGTTACGAGATAACCAAAAACTTTCTCTATGACCATCTGAGTGCGGGCAATACTGAGAACATAAATGCGCGGCCTTCTGCTGACAGACTTCACGTATTTCCCAACCCAGCCGAGGATTTCGTGACTGTTGATCTCGGCAGTGCTAACGATGCTTGTAACGTCTCTCTTCATGACCACTGCGGTAGGATGGTAAAGATGTCAGGCACTATGCCGTGCAGCGATGGTAAAATAACATTTCCGGTCAGAGACCTGCCTTCAGGACTCTATTTCCTCCATATTACAGACAATAAGGGATTCTCCGCAGTCAGCAAGCTGCTTGTGAAGTGATGACATTAGGATGGAATACGGAATGGTGTTGTGTAGAACAGGCTCTGGCAGTTGTCTCGCTTGGAAAAAGACAGTATGATTTTAGTTTCAAAAGATATATGTTTATGAGAAATGTTCACTTGTTTCACAGGGCGATGCTGGTTATGGCATTCGTGGCTGTATGCAGTTGTGGTTTCTCCCAGACCGCCAAGGAAAAGAAAGCAAAGGAGCGGCGTAGGGGCGACAACTCTTTCTGGCTCAATATGAAAGGTCAGCTCGGCAACGCCAAATGCTTCGACAAAAGCACTGTTCCGTTCGCGTATTCGGGCTTCAGCAGGGGGCTCAACGTGGGGTTCACCGACGAGTGGAAACGTTGCCATGTGCAGTTCGACTTCGACTGGCTTAAGACCAAGCTGTCGGGTCCCGCCGGGGAGATGAACTACTTTTCGCCCAAGTTCGAGTTCCTCTACAGCTGCCTCAAGCCCTCCGAAAGCAGGTGGCACTTCTGGTCGGGGGCTTCGGTCAACGGAATCCTTGACTATAAGTTGCTGCCAGAATTGGGCAACGCAGCCACCACGGTCTCCATGTTCGGCAGCATTGCCGCCGAGGAGCTGGTACAGTGTGATTTCGCGTACGACAAGCAGGACAGGTCGCACCCTTGGATGACTGCGTTCTTCAGGCTCTCGCTGCCGATCTTCACAGCTACCTCCCGCCCCGGGTTCTCATACGTGGTTGACTCGCCTAACGAAGACCCGCTCAAGACCCTCCTTGCGGCCAACGAGAGCGGTTTCAAAGCTTTCCCGGGCTGCTCCACCGACCTCGGGTTCACCGTGAACCTGCGCAACGGCAACCGCTTCTCTTTCGGACACCGGTGGGACTACCTCACAACCGGGAAGAAGGGAGACTACAGGTACGACAACACTTACAGGACGTATTACATTCAGTTCATGTTCAAGATTTAATTGCCAGCAGATATGAAAAGGACATATATATATATTGTATGCATTATTGCGATGACGCTTTCATCATGCGAGAAGGCATTCATGGAGAAAGACGAACTGAACACCCCGACAAATGTCTTCGAGTACCTTTGGGGAAAGGTTGACCAGCAGTACTCGTTCTTCGACGTCAAAGGAGTGGACTGGGACTCGGTTCATGAGGTTTACCGGCCCATGGTGAGTGACGATATCAGCGACGACAGCCTTTTCCGCGTCTGCGCCGCCATGCTCAACACACTGCGCGACGGGCACACCAACCTTGACGCGCCTTTCGACTACTCATTCAGCGACACAGTGCACTACTGGGGAGTGGCTCACAAGAACTACAACGAGGACGTTGTACGCCTCAACTACCTTACAATGCAGGGCCATATCACCGGATCCATATCGCACAACAGCATCCGTGACGGCAGGGTTGCCTATCTCAGGTACGGCTCTTTCTCGGGCACAATCACCGATGAAGACCTCAAATACCTCATGGAACGCTACAGGAACTGCGAGGGAATTGTGTTGGATCTTAGGCAGAACGGCGGCGGCAACAAGACGAACATCACCAAGCTCGTGAGCCTGTTCGACTGTCACGGGCAGACTCTCTATACTGTGCAGCATAAGGCCGGCCCTGGCCATGACGACTTCACCGCTCCCGAAGCGCAGTGCGCGCCGGGAAAGAGTCTCCTTGGCGACGACCCGTACACCAAGCCGGTGGCGGTGCTCATCGACAGGGGATCGTTCAGCGCGACATCCTATTTCTCCCTGTGCACTCAGGCCTTCGACAACGTGAAACTGTTCGGCGACTACACCGGCGGCGGCACCGGAATGCCCAACGGCGGCAAACTGCCCAACGGGTGGGGCTACCGTTTCAGCTGCACCAGAACAATCGCTCTTGACGGTGGCAACTACGAGAACGGAGTGCCGCCCGAGGTGCGTGTGATGCTCGATCCCGCCGCCGTGGCCCAGGGCAAGGACAACGTGATTGAGACAGCCGCCGACTGGATTCTCTCGGGAAACATCATAGCGACGAAATAATCGTAAATAACCAATAATCCCAACAATATGAAAAAGACAATAATGTTAGTTGCGGCGCTCTTGTTCTTGTGCGCGTGCGGCAACAAGCAGGGCAAGACCGACAGCAAGGTCATAGGAAAGCCCGAAGTTACAGTACAGGACGGAAGGTTCACCCCTGAGGTTATGTGGGCGCTCGGGAAGATGGGCGACAAGGCCGTATCCCCCGACGGGACACAGATTGCCTACACCGTGACCTATTACGACATGGAGCAGAACAAGGGCAACGCCGACATATACGTGATGACCTCCGAAGGCAAGAATGTTGCCCGGATCACAAGCACCGAGGCCTCTGAATTCAACATCGTTTGGAAAGACGACGAAACCCTCATGTTCTGCCGCGAAAACGAGATAGTTGAGATGAAGGTGAAGGACGGCAGGGAGAAGGTGCTCGCGACCGTTGAGCGCGGCGTGGAAGGGTTCAAGCTCGCGCCCGACGGCAAGTCGGTGGTGTTCATCACCACAAAGCCGGTGGTACGCCCCGGCCACATAGATAAACTCTACGCTGGCCTCGACAAGACCACCGGCCGCATCAACGAGGATCTGATGTACCGCCACTGGGACAACTGGGTTGACGAATACCCGCAGATCTTCCTCGCGGAGTTCGGCGACAAGATCGATGTCGAGAACGCAGTATGCCTCATCGACAGCACCTTCGAGTGCCCTATGCGCCCATGGGGCGGCGTGGAGCAGTTCAACTACAGCCCCGACAGCAGGAAGATATCCTACACCTGCAGGAAGAAGACCGGCGCCGACTATGCACATTCCACCAACAGCGACATCTTCCTCTATGACATTGAAACCAAGACAACCAGAAACCTCAGCGAAGGCATTATGGGCTACGACCAGAACCCGGTGTTCAGTCACGACGGAAAGTCCATAGCATGGGAAAGCATGGAGCGCGACGGCTACGAGAGCGACAAGCTCCGCCTGATGGTTATGAACCTCGAAACGGGCAACCGCACCGACATGTCGGAGAATTTCGACTACAACTTCGTGGGCATCAACTGGTCCGACGACGACAAGGAAATCCTCGGGGTTGTGTATTACCGCGGCACCGACCAGGTTTTCGCCTGCAATGCCGAGACCAAGGAGTTCAGGCAGGTGACTTACGGTTATCACGACATACACAGCTTCGAGCTGTCGGGCGGCAAGATCTACGCCGACCAGGTGTCTATGCAGTATCCTTCCGAGATATACGTTTACAACTGCGCCGACAACAAGGCCGAGGGCAGGAGAATATCATCCATAAACGACGACCTCCTTTCAAAGGTCAGAATGGGCAAGGTGGAAGAGCACTGGATCAAGACCGTCGATGGCAAGGAGATGCTCACATGGCTGATATACCCATACAACTACGACAGCACGAAGACTTACCCGGCTTTGCTCTACTGCGAGGGCGGCCCTCAGTCGGAAGTTGGGCAGTTCTGGAGCACGCGCTGGAACTTCATGGTTATGAGCGGCGCCGAGTATTTCATCATAGCGCCTAACCGCCGCGGCACCATAGGCTTCGGCACGGAGTGGTGCGAGGCCATCAGCGGAGACTACGGTGGACTGTGTATGCAGGACTACATGACCGCCGCCGACTACTTCGCCTCAAACGTGAAACAGATCGACAAGGAACGGCTCGGCGCTTGCGGTGCAAGTTTCGGAGGTTACAGTGTGTACTGGCTCGCCGGTCACAACCACGGCGTGAGCGGCTACGACGGAGGCCGACGCTTTAAGGCGCTGCTCGCCCACAACGGAATGTTCAATTTCGAGCAGCAGTATCTCGAAACCGAGGAACTCTGGTTCGACAACTGGGACCTCGGCGGGCCCTATTGGGACTGGAACAATCCGCAGGTGAAGAAGAGCTACGCCTGCTCACCGCATCTCTACGTTGACAAATGGAATACTCCCATCTGTGTGATCCACAGTGAGTTCGACTTCCGTATTGTGGCCTCGCAGGGCATGGCGGCCTACAATGCGGCCAAGATGGTTGGCCTCGACGCGCGCTACCTCTACTTCCCTGACGAGACCCACTGGGTGCTGAAGCCGCAGAACAGCCTCCTCTGGCATCGCAACTTCATCGACTGGTTCGACACACATCTGAAATAATACTTCTCTGGTCAGCCTGTTATGTGATTCTGTCTCATAAATCTGGAAGGACTGTGAACACAAGGCTGGCAGTGCAGATATATATTGAAAGTACACTTAATGTCTAACAATTAAATAAAAGTTATTATGTTATTCCAAGTTTACGGGGCGGGAGCCCTGTCCCAGTGGGGGATGTTGCTCGTAGTCCTCGCGGGTCTTATCCTTTTCAACGAGTTTGCCCGCCGCACAAAGCTCGGCGGCATCATCACATTCTTCGTGATTCCTGTGATTCTCACGGTCTATTTCGTGGCCATAGCGGTGGGAGCGCGTTCCGGAGCCGAGTGGGCGCTCAACAACCAGACCCACCTCTACATGAACGGGTGGTTCCACTACGCCAAGCTCTACGCGGCCCTCACCGGCTGTATCGGCTTCATGATGATAAAGTACGAGTGGGGCATCGGCGCCAAGCACTGGTTCAAGCCCTTCCCGTTCGTCATCGTGGCCATCAACATCCTCATTGCCGTTGTCTCCGACTTCGAGAGCGCCTTCATGGGCTGGAACAAGTGGTGGCTCTCTTCCGAAGGCGTGTGGCTCTACGGCGGCTGGCACAACGTGATGAACGGCATTGCCGGTATCCTCAACATCTTCTGTATGACCGCCTGGTGGAACGTATTCCCTTCCAAGGACAAGAAAGACATGATCTGGGCCGACATGACCTGGGTTTTCATTGTGGTGTACGACATCTGGAACTTCGCCTACACCTACAACTGCCTGCCCACTCACAGCTGGTACTGCGGTGTGGCTCTGTTGCTTGCGCCAACGATTGCGGCGCTTCTGTGGAACCGCGGCGGCTGGATCATGAACCGCGCCAACACTCTGGCCATCTGGTGCATGTTCGCGCAGGTGTTCCCGCTCTTCCAGGAGACTTTCAAGGACGGCTTCCAGAAGTTCAGCTGGGCTGTGTTGCCGGTGCAGTATCCCAACGGCATTGAGACTGTGAAGGAGATCTACGCTGCGGCAGGCGGCGCCGAGGCTGCTGTGGGAGCCACCGTCGACACTGTGGCCGCCAACCCCACTGCTATGACAGTGATAAGCGCCCTGGCCCTGATAACCAACGCCGTCGCGCTCTGCTACATCATAATGCAGGCCCGCAAACGCAGCATCAACCCTTACAAGGAAGACGTTTTCGTTGATCAGAAGTACTACAAGGACGCCATGGCCCGCGCCGATGTCAATTAGAAATAAGGAGTTAGGAATTAGGAATGAGATGTTAGAATTGAGAACTAAGAACTTAGAGCTGAGAACTAAGCTCTAATAACTAAGCTCTAAGTTCTAACATCCCACTCCTGACTCTTTAAATAAATCGGTGTCCCGTAAAACTTTTTCGATGAAGTTTAAGTCACTGCGTGTTTGTTACTGCACGTTTGCGGTGAATTTCTCGGGGACCGAGGGGGCAAACTTCCCCCTTTTAAGGGGGACCGAGGGGGTTTAAGAAACCATGTCAACCCCAGCAGGCATGAGACACCCCCTAAATCCCCCTCACGAG
>CADBQG010000019.1 GCA_902796805.1 uncultured Bacteroidota bacterium | reverse complement strand
GACGGTCAACCAACTCATTGTTAAGCCATAATTTTCCCATAGTCTATTTTGTTTTTAGCATCGGTTTCACAATACGTTTCATCCAGGCAGGCATCATATCCACGTCCTTCGCCAAAGCATCCTTGTTGGGTTCCTTGGTGATGAGTTCACGTATCACCTGCAATTCATTTTCCCCAACATTTTCTTGTTTTAAAGCCTTCAAAGCTTGTACCAATAGGCCTATGAGACGTGTCTCATAGCAGAAATTTTTCGGTACGCCGCGTTTCAGCTTGATTTGGCAATTGGTAAGCTTAATGGTGCGCTCGCTGCCAGTGGTTAGATACGTGTAACCCATTGGCACTTGGGTTGATAGTCCCAGCACATTCAGTGCCGTCATACCTGAAGGCAGAACCTTTGCATTGTCTCTATTGGCAATCGCTTGCACTATTTTTTTGACCGAGGGTAGCACTGTCCCGTATCTACTCTTTGTCGGTTTCGCATAAATGCCCTGGGCTAATTTCACCAGTACACCTTCGCGTGTTAGTTCCGCCATAGTCTCCCCAACAAACTCGGGATGGAACTCTGGAAAATCGGAACGGAACAGCACGCTGTCATTTGGCAAAGCCTCAATGCGCTCTCGAAGCGAAACCCCCTCATTGACAGAATGTATCTTATTCATACACCTTTGAAATTTTGATAATTTTTCAAGTGCAAAAATAATAAAAAAAATAGTTCTCCGTCAAATATATTTATTTGCATGGATTCCACAATGTGGAAATCTGATTCGATTAAGTTCAGTTTGCTAGGAGCTTTTGTGTATGATTGAGTTTAGTTCGTAACATTTTCTTCAAAATTGAGAATTTTCGCTGCCTCTTTTTCTGAAAACATATAGTTCTGGATGTTTTTTTGCGCTTTAATAAACGCTCGCTCATCTGTACCTGGATATTCTTTGTTAATACGACTAACTTCTCGGGTAATATCGTTGCGCTTCTCGCGAATTTGATCATTTGTCATATCTTCATAATCGGTAACAAAATTATATGATTTTTGTTCTTTAATGTTGATTTACAACAAATTGCAGATTCTGTTTTCTCTATTGTGCCTTTATTGGCGTATAATCATTGTGAAAAAAAACGAAAAAATGACGTGGTATAAAAAAAAATATTATTTTTGCAGTTCGTAAACAAAGGCATAATTCATAAGTCAAACAAAAAAACACAGGCTATCGAAAAAAATCTACTTTCTGAATTAATGGTATCATAACAAAGAAAGGAACTCGACTATGAATTGGAATGCCTTGACAGATAACGAGATGATAGCACGTTATCAGGCGGGTGATGAGTCTGCCCTTAAATTTTTGGTTCTCCGCTACGAGAGAAGACTGTTCTCCTACATCATGGCCTCCGTGAAGAACAAGGAACTCGCGGAAGACATCTTTCAAGACACTTTCATTAAGGTAATCAACACAATCCGTTCCGGGAACTACCAGGAGGAAGGTAAGTTCTTCCATTGGATCATGCGTATCGCCAACAACCTTAAAATCGACTATTTCAGGAAGATGCAGAGAATGCCAGTTGTTGAAAACAGCGACACTTTCGACATCTTCACTGTGCTCAACAGCTGCGAGGAGTCGGTGGAGGACAAGATAATCCGCGAGCAGACATACTCCGACATATCCGCATTCATCGAGTATCTTCCGGAGGAGCAGAAGGAGGTCCTGAAAATGCGCATCTACATGGACTACAGTTTCAAGGACATAGCCGCGCTCACCGATGTGAGCATCAACACCGCATTGGGACGTATGCGCTACGCGATAATCAACCTTCGCAAAATCATGGCGAAGCACCGCGTTGCTCTGTAACGCAGTCATTTATGCCGCAGTTAGTTTATTTTCGGTAACGTGTGAGAAAATTTTTATCTTTGCACGTTATTTTTTATGTGTGGAATATGGAATACGAATTTTTGAGAACCGAGACCTCTGGTCAAGTATGCATACTCACAATATCAGCCGAAAAGTCGCTTAACGCATTGAACAGCCGTATTTTAAACGAACTCGACGAGTTTCTTTCCAAAATCGACTCGTCGGTTAGGGTGCTTGTTATAACGGGCGCCGGCGAAAAGGCTTTCGTTGCTGGAGCCGACATATCGGAGATGAGCGGGCTTGACGGCGAGGCCGGACGGCAGTTCGGGCGCCGCGGCTCCGAGGTCTTCGCCAAGATCGAGAATCTTCCCATACCTGTTATCGCCGCGGTAAACGGTTTTGCGTTAGGCGGCGGTTGCGAGCTGGCGATGGCGTGCGACATAAGGATTGCCTCCTCAAAGGCCAAGTTCGGGCAGCCTGAGGTGGGACTCGGCATAATCCCCGGATTCTCAGGGACTTTCCGTCTGCCACGACTTGTAGGACTCGGATGCGCCAAGGAACTCATATATACAGGCAGGGCAATACGCGCCGACGAGGCTCTCCGTATCGGTCTGGTCAATAAGGTTGTGGAACCCGAAAATCTCATGGAAGAAGTGCTGGAGCTTGCAGGACAGATTGTAGAGAAGTCGGCCTCGGCAATTGCGGCGGCCAAGGCAAGCATCAACTCGGAATACAACAGCACGGTGGAGAATGCCATTGACATAGAGAGCGCCAATTTCGGCTCTTGCTTTGAAAATCAAGATCAGAAAGAAGGAATGGCGGCATTTCTTGAAAAGAGAAAGCCGGCTTTCACAGATAAAGTCAAATTCTAACAAATTAAATTTATAGACATGAAAATTTGCGTTATCGGAACAGGCACGATGGCCAAAGGCATTGTGAAGGCCTTTGCGGCGAAGATGCCCGTTGTAATGAAAAGCAGAACACAGGAAAGCCTTGACAAGGCCATGGGTTCTATCTCAAAATCTTATTCTAAACTTGTCGAGAAAGGTAAAATTACGGAAGAGGCAATGAATGCAATACTTGCAAATATCTCGACAACAACAGATTATGCCGCTTTCGCCGATGCCGACCTTGTCATCGAGGCCGCCGTTGAGGATATGCAGCTCAAGAAGGACGTCTTCATGGAACTCGACAAAATCTGCAAGCCTGAGACAATCTTCGCGACCAATTCCTCGTCGTTGTCAATAACGGAGATAGCCGCTTGCACAGGCCGTCCCGACAAATTCATTGGTTGTCATTTCTTCAATCCTGCCGACAGGATGGCGCTTGTGGAGGTAATCAAAGGGCAGCTCACTTCAGACGAGGTCGCGAAGACCATAGTCGACCTCGCTGTCGAAATCGGCAAGACACCCGTTCCGGTGAACGAGGCACCTGGTTTTGTTGTGAACCGCATCCTTATCCCGATGATCAACGAGGCCGTGGGCATTCTTGCCGACGGAATTGCTTCAGCCGAGGACATCGACAAGTGCATGATGCTTGGCGCAAACCACCCGATGGGGCCCCTCGCACTGGCCGACCTCATTGGCAACGATGTCAACCTGGCGATTATGGAGGTCCTCTACAAGGAGTTCGGCGACCCGAAATACAGGCCTCACCCGCTCCTCAGGAAGATGGTGCGCGCCGGTCTTCTCGGAAGAAAAACCGGTCAGGGTTTCTACAAATATTAATAGATTTTGAAGAATTAAACACAAAGAAGTATGTATACAAAATTTCAAGAGCATCTTAAAAAAGAATTGTCGGACATCAAGGATGCCGGACTATACAAAAACGAGCGTATTATCGCGTCTCCGCAAAGCGGTGAGATAACCTTGCAAGACGGCACCAAAGTGCTGAACTTTTGTGCCAACAATTATCTTGGCTTGGCAAACAACCCGCAGCTCATTGCCGCCGCGAAAGAGGCGATGGACACACATGGCTATGGCATGGCCTCGGTTAGGTTCATCTGCGGCTGCTCCGACCTCCACAAGGCTCTGGAGAAGAAGATTGCCGAGTTCTTCGGAACTGAGGACACAATCCTCTACGCCGCCTGCTTCGACGCGAACGGTGGAGTTTTCGAGCCTCTCCTCACAGAGCAGGACGCCATAATCTCCGACTCGCTCAACCATGCCTCCATCATCGACGGCGTGCGCCTCTGCAAGGCGGTGCGCTATCGCTACCAGAATGCTGATATGGCTGATTTGGAAGAACAACTTAAAGCTGCTCAAGCCCAAAGGTTCAGAATAATAGTTTCTGACGGCGTGTTCTCAATGGACGGCAACGTTGCACCTCTCGACAAAATCTATGAACTCGCCCAGAAGTACGACGCGATGGTGATGATCGACGAGTCGCACTCCGCAGGCGTTGTTGGAAAAACCGGCCGTGGCGTTACGGAGCGTTACAACCTTCGCGGCAAGATCGAGATCCTGACCGGCACTCTTGGCAAGGCCTTCGGTGGCGCTGTTGGCGGTTTCACCACAGGTAAGAAAGAGATTATAGATATGTTGCGCCAGCGTTCACGCCCGTATCTTTTCTCAAATTCCATTCCTCCCATGGTTGCCGCTGCCGGCTGCAAGATGATCGACATCATGTCTTCAACCAATGAACTCCAAGACAAACTTCATTCAAATACCGAATATTTCATTGGTAAGATGAAAGAGGCGGGCTTCGACATCAAGCCCACCGAGTCGGCTATATGCGCTGTGATGCTTTATGACGCGAAATTGTCGCAGGACATGGCCGCAAGGCTCCAGGACGAGGGTATTTTCGTTACAGGATTCTATTATCCCGTTGTCCCGAAGGGTCAGGCACGCATTCGTGTGCAGATTTCGGCGGCCCACGAGCGCGAGCACCTCGACAAGTGCATTGCAGCTTTCATAAAGATTGGCAAGGAATTGAACATTCTCAAATAACCTGGCAAGTCAGTCAGACAAAAAAAGCGGATTTTCTAAGAATCCGCTTTTTTTATGTTAGAAACTTCAGGACATGACAAAAACTTAAAATTTTAGTCCAACGCGTTTATATGTAGTAAGTTGTCGAATTTTTGACTTCTTAGCTTAGCTAATCAAACACTTGCACCAGACTAAAATTTTTGTTATGTACTAAGTAAAAATACCCCAAATAAAAGGGATTGTAAGATTTATTACGATTTTTATTTATTCTAACTGTTTGTAATGCAATATCTTAATGTTTATTAAAAAAAATGAATGACTGATAATTTTTTTATATTTGCAAAGAACATTGTGAAAATTTTTGTTTCCGGAATAGTGAATGAAGTTAAACCAAATAAAATAAAAGAGTTATGAAAAAATTAGTTTTACAATTGCTTTTCCTTTTGCCAGTATGTGTTTTTTCCCAGAGCCATAGTTGGGACGGAAATGGAATTAG
>CADBQG010000018.1 GCA_902796805.1 uncultured Bacteroidota bacterium | reverse complement strand
TCGGGGAAACGATCGATATTGCGGCGGACCTGTCGCTTAAGTTGTGAAACATCCACTTCATACATCGACGCCAAATCGTAATCCAGCATAACTTTGGCACCTCTGATGTCGTAAATAATGTCTTGAATGGAGTTGTCGTAGGGTAGAATATTCTCTTTCATCTTTGATATTGTTTGCCTGCAAAACTATAAAATAAAGCAAACAAATCAAACGTGAAACATTTTTAATTCATTAAGAATCAATATTATAAAAGTGTCATTATTCAATTGAAAAGATGCAATTTTTGCGATAAAAGATGCAACTTGCAAAAAATGCGAGAAGTCGTTAGCGAACACGCCTAGGGTGAATCTCTTGGATTTTTGGGAAGATTTTGCCCACGAAAGTGCAATTTCCGCTTACCCCCAATCCCGCCGCCTCTACGCAGGATTGTACCTTGCGCACGTGAGCACGAAGGCGCGGAGCGTGAAGGTGAAGCTTGTGGTGATGAAATAATGCACAATCATTCTTGCCGTTGCACCCTGAATCCAATCGGATTACCCGGTCCCTCTTTCTTCTCGCGCAGCTGATCCAGCGCATCGTTGATCACCTCGATTTGCAGGGCAAGCTCGCTGTTGAACTGCGACTGCGATTGGTTGATGTTGTTCTGATCATGCAGAATTTCCTCAACGTTCGCGTTCAGCTGGTCAACTTTGTGGGAAAGCTGCTCTATTTGCAGGTCGTATGACAGCATTGAGGATAGTGCCTGCCGCATAGCGATGAACGCTCTCGTCACCATCACGCTCATCTGTACGGCACTCGGACTGCGAAGCACGGAGGCGGTACGGTGTAGAGACATGCCATGGCACGTCTCTACAATCCACAAACCGGACGCTGGTCCATTGCGGTTGGCATCCGGTTTACATATTGGATTATTTTGTAGTTTTGCAGCGTGGAATTTTTGTTATGAGAATAAATTCGCATTTTGAACCTTATCTGAGCCTTCTTGTGGATATCTTGAAGCAATACAAGGTCAAGACCGCCTATCTTTTCGGCTCTGTCCTCACAGACCGCTTTGACGAGAACAGCGATATTGACTTATTGGTCAGTTTTGAGGATTTCACCCAGGATCCTTTGGAACGGGGCGAAAACAGTTGGAACCTGCAATTTGCGTTGGAAGACAGTCTTCATCGGGATGTGGATCTTATTAACGAGGCGAGTTTGAAGAACCCCTATTTTATCAAGGAAGTAAACGAAACCAGGTATAAGATTTATGGATAACAGATACTACCAGGCATTACATCAAATCATTACAAGTATTGATGAAATATACCAATTCATCGGTATCCCCATGATTTACGAGAAATACGATTCTGACATCTTTCTGCAAAAGGCAGTTGAGCGAAATTTGGAAATCATTGGTGAAGCGGTCAGACGTTTGAAAGAAATGGATGACAAAATTGCAATAACGGATGCACGTAGGATCATCGATACGCGTAACCTCATCATCCATGGCTATGACGAGATTCAAAACGACAGGATATGGGTGATTATTGTCAAATCTCTGCCCGTGTTGAGAGCAGAAGTAGAATTGTTGTTGAAGAGCGAAAGTGATGGCGAATAGTAGTTGTTCTTAAAACATTATAGTATTAACAAAACCCCAACGAAAAGAAGAAACAGACCAAAAACCAACCAAATATATTATAGATAGCGTTTGTGGCTATCCTTGACATCCAATTTGAAGTGCCAACAAAGTGCTGAAAGAGTATCTTCTCAAAGTGTATTCAGTGAACCAACGGGTGGAGCGACTGGAGTATAGGGTGACTGGGGCAGAAAACAAAATCGATTTCTTTGTCCGCACCTCTTTGCCGCCCGTACAAGGAATCTTCTATGATGGGCAAGTATTCGATGCCTACACTTTTGCATACAATCTGATACGCAGCGCGAAGAAGAGCATTGATTTTCTAAAGTGTCAAAGTCAGGAAAAAAAACACTGTATATCTTAAGGATGGAGTCAGTGGCTGGAAACAGTCCTATTTGCATAGAATCCCGACTCCTCGATACATTGGAACACCTTTTCGGGAAGCATATACCGCACCGATTTACCACTTCTGAGGCCTTCGCGAATCATGGTGGACGAAATCTCCATCAGCGGAGCGTTGACTATATGCACATTTCTATGGTTTCTAAGGTCACCACCGTCGTAACCCGGGCGCGGATAGACGTAAATCCCGTAGTTCTCGATAATATGCTCGTAATTGTACCATTTCCTGAACGACTGGAGGTTGTCTTCACCCATTATGAGGCAAAACTTGCGCCGTGGGTATTTTTCGCGCAAAACCTGAAGAGTGAAACTTGTATAGGAAGGTTTCTTCAGCGAAAACTCGATGTCGCACGCCCTGAACCTCGGGTCGTCGTCTATCGCAAGGTTCACAAGGTGCAGCCGCTGACGGTCGTCCAACAGAGAACTCCTCTTCTTCAGAGGGTTCTGCGGCGAAACCACAAACCACAGTTCGTCCAAGTCGGTGTTCTCCACCAACTGCTCGGCGATCACGAGGTGTCCGATGTGTATCGGATTGAACGAGCCAAAGTATAGTCCTGTCTTCTTCATTTCAATTATGCCCGCAAAGATATAAAAATCCGCCCTCTTTTAAACTTTTTGCCGGTTGGACTGTTACTTGCATTATCATCAACAAACATTTTGCAATTATGAAAAAGTTATTATTGGGAATCATTCTGTCCGGCACTCTTCTGGCTCTCTCCGGCAATTTGTTAGCCCAGTCTGCCGAAATGGGGAAAGTCTTCAACAAGTACAAGTCGAAGAAGCATTTCGAACTTGCCGAGTACGGCACCGAAAAGCCTGTTTGGCTGAACCTGATTACTTCGAACGCCTCATTCATCAGAATAATGACTTGCGACGCAAAGCCTAAAAGCGGCAAATACAAAAGGTTCAACCACGATTTGGGCAAATCCACCGAAAGTTTCAGAGTAATCTTCGAGTTCAGCGACAAGGATCACTTCATGAAAGTCCTTTCTTCTGAAAAAGACAATGAAGGTTGCAGAAACTATGTGATAATAAACCGTTTAGGTGAGAGCGAAAAGGTGATATGGCTGTACGGAAAGACAAATTTAAAGAAATTTGTGGACTATTTGAAGGACAGTCTGATGTGATTTATTCCATTGATTTGAAATTTTTTTCATCATTTGCTCTCCGTTTCAAAAAAAAGTGTATTTTCGCGCCCTGAATTGCAATGCCGCGTTCTTCTAACGGTTAGGAATCAAGATTCTCAATCTTGCAATACGAGTTCGATTCTCGTACGCGGTACTTTCCCGTCATGGTTTATTTCACAAGCTGCAGTGAGTTCACTGCGGTGGTTTGTTTTTGTATGATTCATGATTTTTTTACATACATACTGTCCTAAATAAATTTCCCAAAAAAAATTCTTTAGAAAACTATTGGTTTTTGTAATATATTTATTTGCAATCACAACTTCAGATCATTACAATTATGAAAAAAAAGTTCTTTAAGACAGTATTATTGGTGGCAAGTGTGCTGTTGCTGATAGCATGCGAGCGCAAACCCATAGTAGTGGAGCCCGAGGCAAAAGAGAACTCTGTAAGGCACGTAAACCGCCTTGTTGGAACGTGGGCCAGCAAAGGCCTCCGTGTATCCAACGACACACTCGGATACCCTTACCTTTTCTACCTGAAAATAACGGACGATGGCTCTTACCACTCTTTGCCAAGGGGATGGTTTGACCCTGTCCCCGACAGTTTTTTTGTGTTTGAAAATCCGAACTGCTCTGTAACAGATCATTTTATTGTTTTTCACGATAGTGTCTACGGAGTGCGTTACAGTTGTGCATATCAAATGGTTTCCGACACATCATTCATTATTCTGGACTATCCTGGTTATCATCCTTATTTCGAGGACCATTGGGATTGGGTTACCTTCACCAAGATAGACGACCTGCCATGAAGAAGATTCTATTGTTTTTTTTGGTTGCTGCGGCGGTGGCGGGAGCAGTGGCGCTGTTCGCGGCATGCGAGCGCGAGGTCATATATCTCGAGAACAGGAAACCGGCGAGGGAGGTGGAGAACAGGTTCATAGGCACGTGGGTGCGCTGCGGAGAGGCCCCGTACACCGACGGGGTCTGCCACCCGGATCCCTCGACTGTTACATTCAACGATACGCTGAGATTCACAGAGGACAGCCTTGTGATATCCCCGGCCAGTGAACACTATAAGAAGAACCTTTATGAATACAACAACAGGTGCGTGATCACTTACATAAAATCATACGATGAGCCCAACATCGCCCCTTTAGTTGAATACTATGGCGGGGATTTCTTTGTGCCGAAAAGTAGGACCACATTTATGTATTCTTTCATATCCGACACGTTGCTCAACATACATTTAGGTCGCCTCTCCATTTACGGAATCCACGAATCACGTGCCAAGTACTTGTGTTATAAGAAGATTGAGTGAGTGGCATGGCTCTGTCAGAAATACAGATCCCTTTCGCCGGCCTTTATCCTTTCAATACGCTTCAGAAGTTCATCCCTGAATTTGTCGTCAACATTTTCAAGGTTGTTCTCGATCACTTTCCAGCCTTTTTCAGCGACTTCAGGCGTTGCATAGTCTACAATGTACTCGGTGAGTGTCAGTATCGCGTTGGGTGTGCAGTAGCGTTTTATGAAGCCCGGGACACTGAACTCCATGAAGTGCTCGCCGGTGCGCCCGAGACGGTAGCAGGCCGTGCAGAAGCTTGGTATGTAGTTGTTTGCAAGCAGGTCGTCGATGATTTCGCCCAGCGTGCGGTCGTCGCCGATCTTGAACTGCTCGCGGTGCAGGTTCTGGTCCTCGACTTTGTCGCTGTTCTTTTCCGTCTCCTCGTGGTGGTAGCGATAGTCGCCGATTTGCAAGTTGGTGCCGCCGTCAATCTGCGAGACACCGTATTGTATCGCCTTTTGGCGGAACTCGGGGTCTTCGCGTGCAGTTAGTATCATTCCTGTGTATGGCACCGCGAGACGGAAAATGGCGATTATCTTCTCAAAAGTGTCATCGTCAACCATGTATTTCTCATCGATCTTCATTCCCGAAGCGTCCTTTATGCGCGGGAAAGATATTGTGTGCGGTCCCACGTTGAAGCAGGCTTCGAGATGGTTGGTGTGGCGAATCATGGCCAAAACCTCGAAACGCCAGTCATACAGTCCGAAGAGAATGCCGAGGCCGTTGTCGTCGATACCGGCCTGCTGGGCGCGGTCCATCGCGGTGAGGCGCCACTCGTACTTTCCCTTCATTGTATTGGCGGGATGATACCACTTGTATGCCTCCGGACTGTAGGTTTCCTGGAATATCTGGTATGTGCCTATCCCGGCCTCCTTCACAATCTTGAAACCCTCCACGTCCAAGGGTGCCGCGTTGATGTTGACGCGCCGGATCGAGCCGTTGCCCTTTTTAGTGTTGTAGGTTATATTGACGGTATGGGCGATGTAGTTGGCGTCGTATTTGGGATGCTCGCCGTAAACAAGTATCAGACGCTTCTGCCCGTCGTCTTCCAGGGCCTCCACGCTGCGCACAAGCTCCTCGTCTGAAAGAGTGGCGCGCACCTGCTCCTTGTTGGAAGAGCGGAACCCGCAATACGAGCAGTTGTTGATGCAGTGGTTTCCGATGTACAACGGGGCGAACAACACTATCCTGTTGCCGTATACATTGCGTTTCAAAGTGCGCGCGCCCTCCTTTATCTCCTCTATCAAATCCGGGTCGGTGGTGTTCACCAAAACCGCCGTCTCCTCCATAGTGAGACGGTTTTTGTCGAGCGACTTCCTTATTATCTCCCGCACACGCTCAGGAGTGCTTTCGGTATTGTTTATGAAGTCCCATATTTCTTCCGGGTCAATGAAAGGCTTTCCTATCTCGTCGGGAATTCTGCATTTTTCTGGATTGAATCTCATAATCGTTATTGTTGTGATAAAATTTTTGTTACTACAGCCTTGGTGGTAACATTTTCAATCTTGCCCAACTGTCCTGAAAGAGAGTTAATCTCGTCGACATTGCCCTCGACTATCAGGGAGATGACAGCCACCGGGCGGTTGTGGAAAGGAAGCCCCTGCCGCGCCAGCACAATGTCAGAAAAGCACGAAATAACCTCGTTGACTTGCGAGGATGCAGACCTGTCGGCCAATAAAACGGTTATGGTGCCAATTCTCTTTTCCATCAGTTTTCTCTTTTGGATCAGGTGTTTCGACCAAAAATGCGCCACGCGGATATTTCGTATCCGAATGAACGCGCAAAATTACATTTTTTGTTTAAATTTGCGCCTCTGAAATAAAGAGATTTTTTTATCAGTTTTTTATGCGTAAAACCTTGAAAGTCTTGTTGTTATTATTGTTCGTCTGGAGCGTGCAGACTGCATTTCCGCAGAAAAATGCTCCCGCTTTCGAACAAAAATACCGCGAGGCCGAGGTCTTGGAGAACAACGCCATCTACGACATCGCAAAAAACTACTACTTCGACGCACTTGTACTCGCCCGCAACTCCAAACAACACCGCAATATACAGAACAAAATCAAGAGGAAAATTCTTTCCATGGACTGCTACGCACAGTTCCACCACCTTCTACGACAGTCTGAGACACTCGAGAGGATGCAGAACTTTGAGGCCGCTGAAAAATACTTTTCCGACGCCATACAGTATGCGTTGGATGAAGGACTTGACATCAAGAGCATCGACTCCCTGAGAAACCGTGTTTCTGTCATCTCCCAGACTAAGCAGCTTTGCGAAATGCTCGGCACAGTCAACAGCCTGAACCAGAGCAGGAAATATGAAGAGGCCCAGACTCTTTTCTCAGAGATGACTTTGAAATCACAGGAACTCCACGACTATTGGCAAAGGTTCAGCTTCCAGGATGATTTTGTGAGACAGTTCGACAGTCTGAGAGGCTTTCTCGATTTCAACAGGAATGTGTCGAAAAAGTACCGCGACTTCTTCTCATACGATTTCGCCAAGGCCGACAATCTTTTCTTGGACATGATTGACAAGGTTGCGTTCAAGCAGGGTGAGACTTTCGAATCGGACATATCATTCAGGTTCTCTATCGATACCAACGGCGTTGAGAACCGCAGGATCCTGTGCTCCCACGACGAGTCTTTTGCCGACACGCTCTTCGCGGCCATGGGTACCGTGAAGTTCACCCAGCCTTACCGCTACGGCTTCTCTCTTCCCATTGAAGACGCCATGCACCACCACATAGTGTCGACAAAAAAAGACGTGATAGTCAAGAAAAAAAAGGACGTGGTAATCAGCGACGACACGGAATTCGATGAGGCATTCAGCGCGAGGCTCGAGGAGGCGATGTCTTCGGCACCCGACGGTGCCTACAGGTTCGTGTTCCACAGAAACGAAATTGACGGCAGGCATTCCCTTCACGCAGAGCTTCACTCGGCAAAAGGAGGCAAGGCCAGAAAATGGGCGAAGGCCAACACTGTTTCGTTCTGATTATTTCCCATCCATTCAAATCCAGATTCATCCATGAGCTTTAAACGATATATCATTGAAAACCTCGAAATCATTTCCGCCGGTGCGGAAGGCAAGGCTGTGGGGAAGGTTGACGGACTCACCGTCTTTGTTCCTTACGCCGTGCCCGGCGACATAGTGGATGTTGAGGTTTATAAACGAAAAAGAGGATACGCTGACTGCAACCTGTTGAAAATAAAGAGGCCGTCGCCCGACCGCGTGGCCGCCCCGTGCCCGCACTTCGGGAGCTGCGGCGGTTGCAAATGGCAGATGCTCTCCTACGAGAAACAGTTAGAATACAAGCAACGGCAGGTTGAGGACAACTTCCGTCACCTCGGAAAGTTCGAGTTTCCCCCGCTGCTGCCCATCATAGGCTCCGAGAAAATATACTACTACCGTAACAAACTTGAGTACACCTTCTCAACAATGATGTGGCTTCCTCTGGAGGAACACAAAAAGATGCAGGAAGGCGAGCCTCGCGACTCCCGCTGCCTCGGCTTTCACGTGCCGGGGATGTTCGACAAGATCCTCGACATAAAGCACTGCTGGCTCCAGGAGGCACCGAGCAACGACATAAGGCTCTTCTGCAAGCAGTATGCCATCGATAACAATCTCGACTTCTACGATCCGCGCCAACAGAAAGGCCTTCTTCGCAACATCATAATCCGCAGCGCCACCACCGGCGACCTCATGGTTGTGCTCATAGTCACCCGCTACAACGACGACGTGAAGAAGATGCTCGCTGCACTGGGTGCGCAATTCCCCCAGATAACATCACTCACATTCGTCGTAAACACAAAACTTAACGACGCAATCTTCGACCTGCCGTTCCATCTCTTCTCCGGAAACGACTTCATAACGGAAAAGATGGAGAACCTGCTGTTCAAGGTGGGCCCGAAGTCGTTCTACCAGACAAACAGCGAGCAAGCTTACAATCTTTACAAGGTGGTGCGCGACTTTGCAGCTACCGGACCTGAGGATGTGGTCTACGACCTTTTCACCGGCACCGGCACCATCGCCAACTTCGTGGCGCACCAGGCAAAGAGGGTTGTGGGGATAGAGTACGTTGACACCGCCGTGGAAGACGCCAAGATAAACTCCGCCCAAAACGGCATTGAGAACACCGAGTTTGTTGTGGGCGACATGGCCAAGATCTTCACCGACGACTTCATCGCGGCGCACGGCCGACCCGACGTCATAATCTCCGACCCGCCCCGCGCCGGAATGCACCCCAACGTCATCGAGCAGCTGCTGAAACTTGAGACTCCGCGCATAGTGTACGTAAGCTGCAACCCCGCAACGCAAGCGCGCGACCTGACACTCCTCGACCCAAAGTATTCCGTTGAGAAAGTGCAGCCCGTCGACATGTTCCCGCACACCCAGCATGTTGAGAACGTCGTCCTCCTTAAACTCCGGAGAACTGAGAGATGAGAATTGAGAACTGAGTTCTGAGTTCTTTATACTAATCATCACTTTTTGCATCGACAACAGGATTTTTCGTTTCTATAACAAAAAATTATGTACATTTGCATAATTTTTAAATCGGCATTATATGTCAATCATCGTCAACAATGTAACCAAGGTATTTGGCAAACAATACGCCCTCAACAACGTGAGCTTTGAGGCGAAGAAAGGGGAAATTGTCGGATTTCTGGGGCCTAACGGCGCCGGGAAAACCACCATGATGAAAATCATAACCTGCCTTATCCCCCCCACCGAGGGCGATGTCTCGGTCTGCGGGACAGACATCTGGAAGGACCCGCAGAAACTTCACCAGATAATCGGATACCTCTCCGAGGCAAACCCGCTCTACTACGACATGTACGTGCGTGAATTCCTTGGATTCGTGGCGGGCGTTTACAAGATAAAGGACAAGAAACAGGCTGTTGATGAAATAATTGAGCGCACCGGACTTCAGCCCGAGCAACACAAGAAAATAGGAGCACTTTCGAGAGGCTACAAGCAACGAGTGGGCATTGCCCAAGCTCTTATCCACGACCCCGAAGTCCTTATCCTCGACGAGCCGACAACCGGCCTTGACCCAAACCAACTCATTGAAATACGCGAACTTATAAAGTCATACGGCAAAAACAAGACCGTACTGCTCTCAACACACATAATGCAGGAGGTCAGCGCGATGTGCGACCACGTGATAATCATAAACAACGGCGTTCTTGTGGCTGACACCCTCACCAAAGACCTCCATCTTCTCGCCGAAAAGGCGGGCCTCAAGACCGGCAACGAACTCGACTCCTCAAGCATGGAACTCCTTTTCCACGCGCTAACACAGAACTGACAACATGGGACAGCGACTTTCAAAACCTCTTATCAACATCGACGGAAACCTCAACGAAACCTCATTTGACGAGGCCTTCTCTTTCTTGCACGAGAACCTGAAAGACTGCAAGGTCAACGAAACTTTGGTCATGTGCAGCGGAAACTACTCCAACGAAGTCCTCTACATGCTCCAGAAACTTTCAAGAACCGCCCTGAACACCAACGCTTTGTCGGCCTTCGACTACTACAGGCGCGGCACAGTGTTCTTCGCCGACAAAAACGACATTGTCCCGTTCGCTGAATTTTACCAGGCGAATCAGTTTTTCTGCATTTTCGACCGGGATTCATCAGAAGGGACACTGCAAGACGTTAAAAACGTTCTCTCGCACTGCGAATCTGCACCTAAGTACTGGTTCAACGATGGCAACAACTTGAAAATGTCCGACTACTATTCTTTTTTCAGGGCTTTAAACCTTTACATCATACAGAATAACCTGCAAAAAGGAATATATGTAGAAGGGTTAGGAAAGAATTATGAACAGTACAAGTCGGGAATTCTAAAAGAAGATTTACAGAATCTGCTTGATAAAAACAATCTGCAAGAAAGTGATATTCAAGAATTTACAAAACTATTGATGAGTAAGTCACATCCTGTTTTCATCATTTGGGAGCGTTTGTTGACGGCCGAGGCGTATCAGGAAGTGGAGAATCTGTGCATGTTGACGGAGATACAATCGAAACCGTCGGCGGGTTTCATAACCATCAAAGGGGAGGTCAACAGCCAGGGTTTGTTCGACATGGGCTGCTTTTCGCACGTGGCTCCGGGCGGCGAAAGTGTAAACGGCACGACCTCAAGGAAGATGGAGGAAATCTATGGCACAGCGGTCTGCGCCGAGCCGGTGAATGTGGCGGCGGATCTGCAAGAGTGCAGGTTCAAGAATGTTCTGCTATGGAACGCTGCTAACAGTGAACTCGACAATGAAATATTGAACCAAGTTAAAAAAAGTGAATTTTGTGTTTTACACACGGCTTTTCTTCCTGAGAACGCAACCGACTACAGTGTGATTCTTCCCGCAAACCTTCCCGATGAGCTCTCCGGAACATACACCGACACGTCGAAAGTGCCACACGATTTTGAGGCTCAAAACACCAATAAGTTGGAATACAATAACTTGGAGCAAATTTCAATCTTGGCCAAGACCTTCAATCTTGACTTTTCCTCCGACAAGACCGACATTTTCCTCGAATACATAACCTTCATGACTGCCGGATGCAACAGTGAACGGCGGCATTTCTTCAGATAATCAAACACTTGAAATATGAACAACACAAATGAAAATTACAAGCCGGAGACCCGTTCCCGCAAATTCTGGAGGGTCGTGCTGGGCTCTATGGTAGGCTTCGTGCTCTCCAACATCATTGTCTTCATCCTTGGAATCGTGATGATGATTTCAACGATAGCCACTTTCCAGAAGATGGCCTCATCGGCAACCAGCACCTCGACAACTATAAATGACAACAGCGTGCTTTTGGTGGACCTTTCAGCGCCGATTGAGGAGCGTGCCGTGGAAATTCCCTTCGATTTCGGCGAATATTCGCAGCAGACGTTAGGATTAGACAAGATTCTCGCCTCGATAAAGTCGGCGGCAAGCGACCCGAAAATCAAAGGCATCTATTTGAAATCCAGCACTGTGGCAGCCTCTCCTGCCACCACCAAGGCCATACGCGACGCGGTGATGCAGTTCAAGAAGTCGGGAAAATTTGTGTACGCCTACAGCGACGTTTACACCCAGAACGCCTACTATCTGGCCACGGCCGCCGACAAGATTTTCCTGAATCCTGCAGGAGACTTGTCTTTGAAAGGCCTGTCGTTCCAAGTCATGTTCTACAAGAACCTTCTTGAAAAGATGGACATTGACGTGCAGATTCTTCGTCACGGCCAGTTCAAGAGCGCCGTGGAGCCATATTTCCTTGACAAGATGAGCGAGGCAAACCGCGAACAGATGACAATGTTGGCGAACTCCCTCTGGGACGTGTTCCTTCAGGATGTTTCGAAAGCAAGGAACATCTCGAAAGACCAACTGAACAACATTGCCGACAACCTGCTGTGTTCCTCTGCGCAAAAGGCTTCCGAGCTTCACCTTGTTGACATGCTCGCCTACTCCGACCAGGCCGAGAACGCGATAAAGTCGAAGATGAACCTTGGTTCCGATGACAAGCCCAACTACGTTTCGATCTCCAAATATGCAAAAAGCCTCGCTCCCAAGGCGGGCGGCGGCGACAAGATTGCCGTGGTCTACGCATACGGCAGCATCAGCGACGGCAAGGGAGCCAGCGAGCGCGCCATATATTCTGAAACTTTCATAAAAAATTTCAGGAAAGCATACAAGAACAAGGACGTGAAGGCAATCGTGCTGCGTGTCAACTCCCCGGGTGGCAGCGCTTTGGCATCAGAGAACATCTGGCACGAAATAGATCTGGCCAAGAAAGCCGGCAAAGTAGTGGTAACTTCCATGGGCGACTACGCGGCTTCGGGAGGATATTACATCTCGTGCAATTCGGACTACATCTTCGCCCAACCCAACACCATAACAGGTTCAATAGGTGTGTTCGGCATGATTCCCTCGGTGCAGAGATTCCTGAAAAACAAAATCGGCGTCACCATCGACCAGGTCAACTCCAACAAACATTCCGACTTCGGCACCATTTTCCGTCCCATGGACGACATGGAGCGCGAGATGATGCAGAACTCCGTGGAGGAAGTTTACGGACTCTTCACAAAGCGCGTGGCCGACGGCAGGAAACTGACGGTATCGTTTGTGGACAGCATTGGGCAAGGCAGGGTTTGGGCCGGCAGCGACGCCCTGCAACTCGGCTTGGTTGACGAGCTTGGCAATATCGACAACGCCATTTCCAAGGCGGCAGAACTCGCGGCGGCAGAAAAATACGACATAGTCTATTATCCCGAACAGAAAGACTGGTTCTCGATGGTCTTCAATTTGAAAGACAATGCCTTGGACGAGGCTGTCAGAAAAGAGCTCGGCCAATTCCACTTTCTCTATGACGGAGTGAAAAAGGCCACCGAGAACGAAGGCGTGCAGGCCATGCTGCCTTTCAGCTTCACAATTTCACAGTAATCCGAAACGCACGTATCATGAACCCTGCAGTCCTGACCAACGTTTTCCATATCTACCTCTGGGTGATGATAGGCATCGCCGTGATTGTATTCGTAGCGTTGTATTTCGTAGATGCCGGATACGGCATGTTCACCTCCAACAAGTGGGGAAAGGCCATTAACAACAAGTTAGCATGGTTTTTGATGGAATTCCCCATCTTCGCCGCCATGCTTGTCATCTGGCTTCTTTCTCCACACCGTTTCGACACAGTACCCCTGGTCTTCCTCCTTATATTTGAAATCCACTACTTTCAGCGCTCGATAGTCTTCCCTTGGATTATGAAAGGAAAAAACAGCAAGATGCCACTCGGTATAATGTTCATGGGGATTGCCTTCAACATCCTCAACGCCATGATGCAGGGTTATTGGATATTTTTCGAGTCTTACAACTGCAACTACAGTTTCAACGGACTGTCGTATTCTGACACGGCATGGCTCTGCTCGCCGCAGTTCATCGTGGGCGTCTTGATATTTGCAGCCGGCTTCTACATAAATCTCCGCTCCGACTACATCATACGCCATTTGCGGAAAAGCGACGAGGATACCGGACACTATCTTCCTTCAGGCTTCATGTTTGAATATGTTACAAGCGCGAACTATTTCGGGGAACTCCTGGAATGGCTGGGGTTCGCAATCCTCACCTGGTCAATGTCCGGACTGGTGTTTTTCATCTGGACTTTCGCCAATCTCGTACCACGCGCGAACTCTCTGTACAAACGATACCGGTCGGAATTCCCTGAAGAGGTGGAGAGAAAACGGCTCAAGCGCGTTTTTCCGTTTATCTACTGACGCCACAGGACAATGCACCCGCTTGACAACACACATACACTGAAAAAAAGCACTGATGGTGCGGATTTTTCGTTTTTATTATCTTCGCAGCTTGATTGCATCATAAATTCTGTCAAAACATTCTCACAAAAAAATAAATTTATATAAAATGTCTGAAAACAAGAATTTCACAATAGGGATAACACAAGGCGACATCAACGGGGTCGGATACGAGGTTATCATAAAATCGTTGTGTGACAACAGAATAATGGAGATGTGCACTCCTGTCGTGTACGGATTGTCAAAAGTCGCGTCGTATCACAAGAAACTGCTGGATCTGCCCGACTTCTCTTTCCAACTGAGCAAAAGCGCCGAACAGCTTTCCACAAAGCGCCCCAATCTCATAAACTTGTACGACGAGGAGGTGAAGGTGGATCTGGGAACCTCCACAAAGATTGCCGGTCAGATGTCGGAGCGTTCTCTCTATGCTGCTGGCAAAGATTTGAAAAACAACCTGATAGATGCAATTGTCACGGCTCCTGTAAACAAGAGCAACATACAGTCCGACAAGTTCAAGTTTTCTGGGCACACTGAGTTTTTCGAGCATTACTTCGGAGGAAAGGAGCATCCAGCCATGACCGTCATGGTATCTGAAGAGATGCGCATGGGTTTTGTCACCGGCCACATTCCTGTCAGGGACATTCCCGGTGCTATAACCACCGAGAATGTTTTTCAGAAAATCAAAATCCTCCACGACTCCCTGAAGCATGACTTCGCGCTTTCAAACCCCACGATAGCGGTGTTGTCGCTAAACCCACATTCCGGCGACGAGGGTCTGCTGGGCAGCGAGGACGGCGAGTGCATAAAGCCTGCGATAACCCAGGCGTTCGGCGAGGGCATAAACGCTTTCGGCCCGTTCCCTGCCGAGGGTTTCTTCGCCTCTGGCGCACACACCAGATTCGACGCCGTGCTGGCCATGTACTACGACCAGGGAATGATTCCTTTCAAACTGACGGGCAGCGGCGGCGTGAACTTCACCGCCGGACTGCCGGTGGTGCGCACCGCCCCGGCTCACGGCACCGCCTACGACATAGCCGGGAAGAACGTTGCCGACACCCAGCCCATGAGGAATGCCATCTACCTTGCAATCGACATTCTCCGCAACCGGAAAAAAGGACTGTAGAGGCATCCTGACATGGACCTGGTTTTAGACATAGGGAACACTTTGCAGAAGGCCGCGGTTTTCACCGAAGACAGCCAGATGGTGGCACTCCTGCGGCAGAAAGAGATAGGCATTTCCGACTTGGAGGCCGTGTTCGATGAATTTGGTATAAAAAGGGCCATAATGTCGTCGGTCGCGGGCGTCAGCAGCAATGTCGCCGACTGGCTGGCCCGCAACACGAATGCTGTTGCGCTGACGCCGGAGTGCAAACTCCCGATAGCCGTGAAGTATTCCACGTCAGAGACTCTCGGCTCCGACAGGATTGCCAACGCTGTGGGCGCCAACGCGCTGTTTCCGGGCCAAAACGTGCTGTCAATCATGGCAGGCACCTGCCTTGTGGCCGACTTCGTGAACTCGAAGAACGAATATCTTGGCGGAAGCATCTCGCCGGGCCTGAACATGCGCTTCAGCGCACTGCAGCACTTCACGGCCCGACTCCCGCTTGTGAAACCGGAAAAAACCGACTTCCTGTCCGGTGATTCCACAAAAAAATCCATCTTGTCGGGCGTAATCAACGGCATGGTTTATGAAATTGAAGGATTTGTGGGTGAATACTCAAAAAAATACAGCGGCCTGAAGGTTATTTTGTCAGGGGGGGATTCGGAGTTCTTTCATAATTACATAAAAAAAACTATCTTTGCAGCCCAAAATCCGGCTCTGCTCGGATTGCATAAAATTTTGCTTCTTAATGTACCATATTAAAAATACGATTCTTGCGGCCGCATTCATGCTTTTGTGCCTACTTCATGTGAAAGCGCAAAACGAGCCGGTATCCCCATATTCGAGTTATGGGATCGGCATTGTAAACCGTTCATCCAACGGCATCCTTGACGCGATGGGCGGTGTGTCGTATGCCATGCAGAACCCGTACTACATCAATTTCAGGAACCCTGCATCCTACGCCGCCTTCGACTCGCTGTCGTTCGTGGCCGACGCCGGAGCCTCCCTGTATTCTTCAAGAATGCAGCAGAACGGCACAACACAACGCAACACATACGCAAAGCCGGGGTATCTTGCCATAGGTCTGCCGGTTACAAGGCATTGGCGCACAAGCCTCGGAATCACGCCGTTCAGCTCGGTGGGTTACACAATAGAGTCCTCATCGCACATCGAGAATGTGGGGAAAGTGGACTACATCTATTCAGGTACCGGCGGGGTGAACAGGCTCTACTGGGGCAACGCTTTCAAGATATGCAAGGGGCTCTCCATAGGCTTGAACGCGGATTATATGTTCGGAACCATATACGCCGGCAGCAACACCGAATTCGAGGGAAACAACCTGCTGAACACCTTCATCAACGACATATACAAGGTCAACGGAATATATCTCACGGGCGGCATCCAGTATTTCTTCAACATCGGGGAGAAAAACAGGGTCGGGCTCGGCCTCACATACGGCAACACCGCATACATCTGGGCCAAGGAGCAGCTGATGATCAACTCCTATTCAGGCGGCTTCGTTTCCACCACCACCTACGACACCATCCTGTACCGCGACGACCTCAGAGGCTCGCTTAAAATCCCGCAGTCCGTTGGGGCGGGCGTGAGCTACACATACGACGACAAGATGACGGTTGCCGCCGACGTCACATGGCAGGACTGGAAAAACTACAGGTTCATGAAACAGGCCGACTCGCTGAAAAACTCCCTGACAGCCTCGGTGGGAATACAATACATCCCCAACCCGCTTTCTACCAAGTTCTTCAGGAGAATGGCGTTCCGCGCCGGCGGAAAATATTCCACAGGAGAACTTCAAATCAGGAATAAACCAATCACCGAATTGGGAGTCTGTATCGGCGTAGGTATCCCGCTGAACACGTTCAACACTCACTCGTCGATAAACCTGATGTTGGAATACGGGAAAACCGGAACCCTGGCGAGCAACCTTGTACTCCAGAACTACTTCAAAGTCTCCTTATGCTTCACCTTGCAGGAACGCTGGTACCAAAGAGTAAAGTTAGATTAGAAAAACAGACAATTAGAATAAATCCATAAAAGACGAAAAAATGAAAAAGTTAATCGCTATCGCAACAGTTGTTTTAATGAGCGGCATTGCCTTCGCGCAGAAGCCATGCTCCTTCAAATACGGGGCAAACGAGGCCGACTCGCTGAAATGTCTGGAGCAAATCACAAACTTCAGGACTTTCTACAACTCCAAAAACTACGTGGACGCCTACGAGGCCTGGCAGTATGTAATTCAGAACTGCCCGTGCTCATGGGACGGTATCTACACCAACGCACAAACCCTTTTCCAGAACCTCATCAAAGACGAAAAAGACTCGGCGCGCCGCGAACTGCTCATCGATTCGCTCTTCTACACTTTCGATTCAAGAAGCGACTTCTTCCCGGACAAGTTCACACCGGGCTCGGGACTCGGTCTCAAGGCCTACAACACCATGAGATATAGAAGAAGCCAGTACGAAAAGGCCTACGAGTGGTTCGTTCAGTCGGTGGAGATGGAAAAGGAGAACACACAGCCGGCGGTTTGGGACACCTACTTCCAGCTTGCCGAGAACAAGACCAAGGCACAGCGCGACACATCGATAGTGATCGAGGCCTACGAGCGCGCCACCGACTACATAGACCTTTCGATATTGAACGCCACAAAAGCCTATGAGAAGGATGTTGACGAGCTTGACACACTGCAAAAGCAGTTTGAGAGCGGTGCCATCGACCGCATGAACTACGACAGGTTAGAGAAGCGCCTTTCTCAGGACTCCGCACGCCAGTCTAAACTGATTTCCAACTACCGCAAAACCTTGTCAAAGATCGAAAAATCGGTAACCCCTTACGCGTCCTGTGATGTGATGCAGGCTCTCTACGAGAAGAAATTCGACGAGATAAAAGGCAATCTTTCATCAGTAAGCAAGATGGTGAACACCATGTACAAGGGAGGTTGTACCGGCAGTCCCGTATTCCAGGAGGCTCTGGCGATACTTCACCAGGCAAGCCCAAGCAGAAATTCAGCTTTCATCATGGGTAACCTCATGTTCCAGAACTACATAAACTCACAGAGCAACGACGACTTCACAAAAACCGTCAACTACCTCAAGGAGTCTGTTGACTTGAGCGAGACTCACGAACAGAGGGCCGAGTCAAACTACATGCTGGCGCTTGCATACCGCATGAAGGGTTCTTTCTCCGAGGCGCGTTCCGCAGCCTACGACGCCCTCAAGTCGAAGCCGAACATGGGCAAGGCCTACATTCTTATCGGCGACCTCTACGCCAATTCGGGCGGAAGATGCTCTGACGAACAGATTCCTGGAGCGTATTACTGGGCAGCCGCCGACAAATACGCCAAGGCCGCTTCTGTTGACCCAAGCTGCGCAAACGAGGCCAACAGCAAACGCTCAAGACTCAGCTTCCCGAGCAAAGACGAAATCTTCAAACGCGGACTCAAGACCGGCGCTTCGTACAAGGTAGGCTGCTGGATACAGGAAAACACAACTGTAAGATAACAGATGTCCCTTTTTGGCATAAAAATCACAAGGAGCATCATAACGGCGTTGGGCGTTATGATGCTCCTTTCCGCTTGCAGCGGCAACAAGGGAAACGCCGAGATTCTGGAATACGAGGGAAGATTCCCCGACGAGTCGGCAGAGAACATGACAATAACCGTCAGCGACTCCGGAAGGGTGAACTTTGTGCTTTCAACACCCATGATGAACCGCTATTATGGCGAGGACTCCACTTTCACCGACTTCCCGAAGGGCGTGAAAGTCACCTCTTTCAACGACTATGGGGAAAGGCAGGCGATTATCACCGCCGAGTACGCCAACCAACTTAACAACAGCTTCTACAGGGCTGAAAAACATGTTGTCATCTACGACATCGCCTCCGGCGACTCTGTTATAACCGAGGAGGTGGTGTGGGATCAACGTTCGCACAAGATATATTCAGACAAGCAGGTAAAACAGGTGAAAAGCGACGGTTCTGTGAATTACGGGGACGGCTTCACCGCCGACGAGCGTTTCACAAAATACACCATAATCCATCCTCACGGCGAAATCAACGGCTACGATTTTTGAAAAAAATGTAACATTTAGGGGAGCAACACCGTAAAAGCGAAAAAAAAAGTATACTTTTGCAAAATTTAAAACGCGATATTTGAAATGGGTTTGTTTTCATTGTTTACCAAAGAGATAGCCATAGACCTCGGAACCGCCAACACCGTCATTCTTCACGAGAACAAGGTTGTTGTGGACGAGCCTTCCATCATTGCCATGAATTTCCGCACCAAGGCTGTTGTTGCCGTTGGCAAAAAGGCCTTGATGATGGAGGGGAAGACATCGGGTGACATAATCACTGTAAGGCCTTTGAAAAACGGTGTCATAGCCGACTTCCAGGCTGCGGAGAGCATGTTGCGCGAGTTTATCAAGATGACCAACATGGGGCGCAACCTTTTTTCCCCGGCAATGAAGATGGTGATATGCATTCCGTCAGGAATCACAGAAGTTGAAGAACGTGCTGTTCGCGAGTCTGCCGAGCAAGCCGGTGCAAAAGAGGTAAGGCTCATCTACGAGCCCATGGCGGCAGCCATAGGCAGCGGCATCGACGTCCTGGACGCCAACGGCAACATGATCATCGACATCGGCGGCGGCACGAGCGAAGTGGCCGTAATAGCGCTTGGCTCAATAGCGGCGAAAAAGTCTGTCCAAGTTGCCGGCGACCGCCTGAACACCGACATAAAGGAGTTCATGAGGCGCGAGCACAACCTCGATATCGGACTGCCAACGGCAGAACAAATCAAAATCAATGTGGGCGCGGCTATACCGAACCTTGAGAATCCACCTACTGACTACGAGGTGTCGGGCCGCGACCTCGTTCACGGCATCCCGCGCAGCATCCAGGTCAACCACCAGGAAGTGGCCTCGGCACTGAATAACTCCATAAACGCCATCGAAGACGCCGTGATGCAGGCACTGAACGTAACGCCTGCTGAGTTGTCGGCCGACATTTACAAGACCGGCATATATCTTGCTGGCGGCGGGTCGCTCCTGCGCGGCCTCGACAAACGCATAAGCAAGATAACGCAACTGCCGGTGCACGTGGTTGAAGACCCGTTGCGCGCCGTTGCCCGCGGCACAGCAATCGCACTTAAGAATCTTGACAAATTCGAATCCCTAACAAAATACTGATTCACACGATTTTATCTGCATGAGGTTCGTCCTTGCCGTATCATTCTTTATTTTAGCATACACCTGTCTGCCCGCACAAAACGAGGCAGACAGCGCGTTTTTTTTCTGCCCCGAAGCTCCTGTTGTCAAAGACCATGAGGGCAATGTGTACAGCACTGTGAAGATTGGCAGGCAGTGCTGGATGGCTGAGAACATGCGCTGCACGACCTCCCCGACCGGCAAGACTTGGCTCAAGGACCCGTCATTCTCAATATCCAACCCGCTTTTTGCGGCCTACTACGCGGTGCCGGTGATTCAAAGGTACGGTCTTCTCTACAACTGGGCGGCAGCGATGGATACATACGACAACCAGCACAAGGCAAAAGGCGGACTCAACCACAGAGGAATCTGCCCTTTGGGATGGCATCTGCCCGACATCTCGGAATGGGAGACTTTGTTCGCCTACCTCGGCGGCACCGGCATCGCAGGAGAAAAGATGAAGGCAATGTCGCAACTGTGGGAGCCTTACACAGCAAACCTGAGGGACGTGGGCGGGTTCAACGCCACGCCGGCGGGGTCCTACACAGAAGACGGTTACAGGTACTCCACACAGCAGGCTCTTTTCTGGAGTGCTACCCCTTTCAACAAGATTGAGTCCTGGTGCGCCATAATCTACGATTTCAAGACAGAGATATACAATTACCTTGACTACAAGTGCTACGGACACTCCGTCAGATGTGTCAAAGACTGACTCTTGTTTCGTCGAGCCTTTCTTCACTTAAACCCGGCTCTTAAAGCACACTGATAAAATTTTACGTGCTGTAAAGGAAAAAAGTGTAATTTTGTACGTTTTTTGAAATAAGATCAACAGAGATGAATATCAAGGACAAAATCAGGATTGTTCTGGATTTCCCTACTCCGGGAGTCCAGTTCTACGATATCACCACCCTGTTGAACGACGCTGAAGCTTTTCAGGAGACGACACGCCGGATGCTGGCCTTGGCTGAAAAACACAACCCTGAGGTCATAGTAGCCCTTGAGTCACGCGGGTTCTTCTTCGGCACTGTACTGGCCAACCTTTTGAAACTGCCATTTGTCCCTGTGCGCAAGAAAGGCAAACTTCCGTTCAAGACTTACCAGGAGGCATACTTTCTTGAGTACGGGAGCGCAACGATGGAGATTCATGTCGATGCGATGCCGGAAAACAAAAGAGTCCTCATCGTTGACGATGTACTGGCCACTGGCGGTTCCATGACAAGCGCCGTGAATCTCGTGTCGCATTTCCACCCTCAAAGCATAAGCCTTCTGTTCCTCATGGAACTCGAGGGTCTGAAAGGGCGCAAGAAACTTGCCAAATATTCCATTGACAGTTTAATAACAGTATAACACTTAATCAAATAAAATTTTGTATGAAAAATATTGATTGGAAAAACCTTTCTTTCGGTTATGTAAAGACCGACTACAATGTTCGCTGCTACTACAGGGACGGAAAATGGGGACAGCTGGAAGTATGTTCTGACGAATATATTCCCATGCACATGGCGGCATCTTGTCTTCACTACGGACAGGAGGCTTTTGAGGGGATGAAGGCTTTCCGGGGCAAGGACGGCAAAGTGCGCCTTTTCCGCTGGGAAGAGAACTGGAAGCGCCTCAACAACTCTGCCGACGCCATCATGTTGGCGCATATTCCTGAAGACGTCTTTTTCGGAGCATTGGAGAAAGTCATCAAGTTGAACGCCGAATATATCCCGCCATACGGCACAGAGGGTTCTCTCTACATCCGCCCGCTGCTCATAGGCACCGGCGCCACAATCGGTGTCAAGCCGGCTGACGAATATCTTTTCGTGGTGTTCGTGATGCCCGTTGGCCCGTACTTCAAGGAGGGTTTCAAACCCACAGACATGCAGATTGCGCTCGACTATGACCGCGCCGCACCACTTGGCACAGGTCATGTTAAGGTTGGCGGCAACTATGCGGCTTCACTCCGCGCCGGCGAGCGCGCCCACAAGGAGGGCTTCAGCGCATCCATCTTCGCCGACGCCAAGACAAAGACCTATATCGACGAGGCCGGCCCGGCAAACTTCTTCGGCATCAAGGACGGAAAATACGTAACTCCCGATTCAGGCTCTATTCTCCCGTCAATCACCAACATGAGCCTTCGCCAAATCGCCGAAGACCTCGGCTTAGTGGTGGAAAGAAGACATGTGAGATTGGATGAAATCGACACCTTCGAGGAGGCAGGCGCCTGCGGCACCGCCGCCGTCATCTCCCCGATCCACAAGATCCAAGACAGGGAAAGCGGCAAGGAATACGTGATTTCCAAGGACGGAAAGCCCGGCCCGTGGAGCATCAAAATGCGCGAAACCCTCATGGGTATCCAGTACGGCGAAATAGAGGACAAATACGGCTGGTGCACAATCGTTGAATGCTAACATTTTCAAAACATACTACCAAGAAGGCTGTTTCTCTCTGCAAACAGCCTTCTTTGATTTTATTCAAATAAAAACCGAATTATGAAATATGTTATTGTTGGCGGCGTGGCCGGTGGCGCCTCTGCCGCGGCCCGCTTGAGACGCCTTGACGAAAACGCCGAGATTGTGGTGTTTGAAAAGGGCGAATACATCTCATACGCAAACTGCGGACTTCCGTACTATATTGGGGATGTCATAAACAATAGGGAAAAACTCTTCGTGCAGACCCCGGTGTCGTTCGGAAACCGCTATGATGTTGACGTGAGGACACTTCAGGAAGTAACGGCCATAGACAGGGAAAAACACACCGTGGAAGTACAGGATCTGCGAAGCTGGAGGGTTTATTCCGAAAGCTACGACGTATTGCTACTGTCGCCCGGAGCATTGCCGGTGATACCTGACATTCCAGGAGTACGCGGCAACAACATATTCACCCTGCGCAACGTTGCCGACTGCGACAATATCAAGAAAAAAGCTCTCGAATTCCTTTCAGGAAACGCTTCGACAGTGGTTGTCGGAGGCGGCTTCATAGGACTTGAGATGGCAGAAAACCTCCGCAGGATGGGCTTTGTGGTGACATTGGTTGAAAAAGCCGACCACATCCTCACCCCGACAGACCTGCCAATCGCAGCCATAGCGCAGCAGCATGTCTCGGAGCACGGTGTCAGGATAATCACGAATACGGGTGTTTCCTCCTTTTCCGAAGACGGAGGACGTAAAAAAGTGATTTTAGACAACGGGGAGGAACTGACATGCGATCTCGTGATTTTGAGCATTGGCGTGAGGCCGAACGCATCTTTGGCTGAAAACGCAGGCCTTGAAATCGGAAAAACCGGAGGAATAACAGTGAACAAATACCTTCAGACATCCGATAAGGATATCTACGCTGTAGGCGACGTCATCGAGTTCCCGCACCCGATTACCGGAGTGCCGTACTGCAACTTCCTGGCGGGACCGGCAAACGCCCAGGCCAGGATTGCCGCCATGAACATGGTGCACCCTGAAAGCACTGCCTACAACGGCTCCGTTTCCACCGCCATAGCCAAGATCTTCGATCTGACGGTTGCCTGCACAGGTATGTCGGAAAAGGCTCTCGAACGCGCAGGCATCGCATTTGAGACGGTCATAGTTCATCCCGCGGCCCACGCCACATACTATCCGGGAGGAAGCCAAATTTCGCTGAAACTCAACTTCTCACCGGAAGACGGCCGCATCCTCGGAGCACAGGCCATAGGAAAACAGAATGTGGACAAGCAGATAGATGTCATCTCATTGCTGCTGAAACACAACGGCACCGTCTACGACCTCGTCGGCAGCGAGCATTCCTACGCGCCTCCATTCGGGTCGGCGAAAAGCCCGGTGATGTTCGCAGGCATGGTTGCCGAGAACATTCTCACTCATCTTATGAACCCGATACATGTCAAGGACTTGGACCGGATAATCGACAACAACGAGGATTTCTTCCTACTTGACGTGCGCGAACTCCCCGAATACAGGAACGGCACAATAAAAGGAGCCGTTCGCTATTCGGTTGACGAACTGCGCGAATTCTTGGATGAGATACCCTCCGGCAAGAAAATCGTGGTGTTCTGCGAAGTCGGGCTGCGCGGATATGTTGCTTCGAGAATACTGATGCAGAACGGGTTTGAGAACGTATGCAACCTCATAGGCGGTATGAGAACCTACAGGATGACCGGTCACAACCTTATCAAACCGTGAGACTCCCGTTTTTTGTCTGGTTCTAATTTTCAATTTGTTGGTATCTTAAATAAGTGTATCTTTGCAGGTTTTTTTAAAGAATGTTACTATGCAGAATATCAGGAACATAGCAATCATCGCCCACGTCGATCACGGCAAAACAACATTAGTTGACAGAATATTGTACCAGTCGCACCTTTTCAGGGAGAACCAGCAAGTGCAGGACTTGGTGCTTGACAACAACGACCTGGAGCGCGAGCGCGGCATAACGATACTGTCGAAGAACGTTTCTGTAAGATACAAGGGTGTCAAGATCAACGTTATTGACACTCCCGGGCATAGTGACTTTGGCGGCGAGGTGGAGCGTGTCCTCAACATGGCCGACGGCGTTTTGCTCGTCGTTGACGCTTTTGAAGGCCCGATGCCGCAGACCCGTTTCGTGACGCAGAAAGCCATAGAGCTCGGACTTAAGCCCGTTGTGGTCATCAACAAGGTTGACAAGCCGAACTGCCACCCGGACCTTGCCCAGGAAGCCGTTTTCGAACTTATGTTCAACTTGGGCGCCACCGACGAGCAGCTGGATTTCCCCACCGTTTACGGCTCCGCCAAAAACGGCTGGATGGGACCCGACTGGCAGAACCCTACCAACGACATTTCTTATCTCCTTGACACTATAATTGAGAAAATACCCGCACCGAAAGTGGAACCGGGCAACCTGCAGATGATGATATCATCGCTTGACTATTCATCATACGTAGGGCGCATCGCGGTGGGCCGTGTGAAACGCGGCACCGTGCAATGGGGACAGAACGTATCATTAGTGAAAAGGGACGGCTCGGTGCAGACTTCAAAAATCAAGGAACTGTATGTATTTGAAGGACTTGGAAAAGAAAAATTCAAGGAGCCTGTCGAGGCCGGCGAAATATGCGCCCTGCTCGGCCTCGACGACTTTGAGATAGGCGACACCGTAGCCGACTACGAAAACCCGGAACAGCTCCCGCCCATCAAGGTTGACGAACCAACAATGAGCATGTTGTTCACAATCAACAACTCGCCATTCTTCGGAAAAGAGGGCAAATATGTAACGTCTCGCCACCTTCGCGACAGGCTTTTCGCGGAGTTGGAGAAGAACCTCGCAATGCGCATTGAGGAGACTGACTCACCCGACCGTCTCAACGTCTTCGGACGAGGCATCCTCCACCTCTCGATACTCATCGAGACCATGCGCCGCGAAGGCTACGAACTCCAGGTTGGACAACCGCAGGTTATCATTAAGGAGATTGACGGACAGAAATGCGAACCCGTGGAACAACTCACCGTCCTGGTTCCAGAGGAAATGTCGAGCCGCGTGATAGACTACGTATCAAGGAAGAAGGGTGAACTGATGTCGATGGATACCGTGAACGACCGCGTCCACCTTAACTTCACTATACCTTCGCGCGGTCTCATAGGACTCACAAACCAACTTCTCACAGCCACCGAGGGCGAGGCCATAATCTCACACCGTTTCATAGAGTTCCAACCCTGGAAGGGCGACATTGCCGGCCGACACGCCGGCTCGCTCATAGCAATGGAGACCGGTCAGGCATACGCCTACTCGCTCAACAAACTCCAGGACCGCGGCAGGTTCTTCATCGAGCCCAACGAGCAAGTTTATGCCGGACAGATCATAGGCGAGCATATCCGCCAAGGCGACCTTGTGGTCAACGTCTGCAAATCGAAAAAACTGTCGAACATGCGCGCCGCCGGTTCCGACGAAAAACTTGTTCTCGCTCCGGCAATAAAATACTCTCTCGAACAGTACATGGAGTTCATCGCCAAAGACGAATACCTTGAAATCACCCCGCAGAGCCTGCGCGTACGCAAGATTATCCTTGACGAGAACGAGCGCAAGCGCGCCGAAAAACGTTCCTCTGACGGAATATAACACCGGTTTTAATGCAGATTAACGAATTTTACGGGCATTTGTGCGAAGAACTGCGGCAGAACCGGTCGCTATATCCTTATTACAAACTGACTGACGGGTCAACGTCGCAACAGGACTTCAGAAAAGCCTATTTCATCCAGAGGCTCGAATACATTGACAGGTATATCAACACTAATAATAAACCTGCCATCTGGGACTGCGGTTGCGGCTACGGCACCACCGGCCTCTTTTTCGCCATGAACGGGCAGCCTGTAACTGGTACGACTTTGGAATATTACTCAGATGAATGGCAGAAAAGGCGAGCCTTCTGGAACAACTTCGGCGACACGTCGCTTTTTACATATCAATACGCCAATCTTTTCGACCAAAAAATAAAAGACGAAAGTTTCGACTACATAATCCTGCAGGACACCCTCCACCATATAGAACCAGTGGAAGAGGGTCTGAGGATTTTCAACAGGGCTCTCAAAAAAGGTGGCAGACTTATACTTGTAGAGGAAAACGGGGCGTGCCTCCTGAAAAGGCTGATGCTCTACCGGCAGCGGGGGAACAAGAGGGTTGTGTCAGTGTACGACGACGTTCTTGGCAAGGAAATCCTGATGGGCAACGAGAACATCCGCTCCGAAGAACAGTGGCGCGGCCTTTTCGAAAATGCCGGTTTTCATCTTGTTGACAACAGCCTCTTGTACATCCGACTCTTCCCTTCTTGTGTTTTCAAGAATGATAATTCCAACAAAGTTGTGGAAAAAGAACAGGCAATATGGAAAAAAAACAGATTTTTGCGCAGAAATTTCTTTTTCGGATTGAACATGATGTTCGAAAAATAGATTGCCTTGGTAGTGTTTTTCTTTCTCGGAGTGTGGAATATCCTGATTAAATTGTATCTTTGCGTTTTATAAACAAAATTCAAACCTTAATGAAAAAGATAATTCACACCACAAACGCCCCTGCGGCCATAGGCCCTTACAGTCAAGCAGTTGAAGCTAACGGAATGCTCTTCATTTCCGGACAGATTCCTGTAAATCCGGCAACCGGAAACGTTCCTGAGGGAATCACGGCGCAAACCGAACAGGTTATGGCCAACCTCACCGCAATCCTTGAAGAAGCCGGATATTCGCCCGAGGACGTTGTAAAGACAACTTGTCTCTTGAGCGACATCGCCAACTTCTCCCCGATGAACGAGGTTTACGCAAAAACTTTCACCACAAACCCGCCGGCACGCGCAGCTTTTGCCGTGCGCGACCTGCCGAAGGGCGTACTTGTGGAAATAGAGGCCATCGCTGTGAAGTCGAAATAACACATCATCTTCCTGATGAACTATCTTACCGTTGACAAACTGTCGAAATCGGTAGGCGAAAAGGAACTTTTCCACCAGATAACTTTCGGACTCGAGAAAGGGCAGAAAAGCGCCCTCATAGCCCGCAACGGCACCGGAAAAAGCACTCTTCTCAACATCATCGCCGGCATCGACTCCCCCGACGAGGGACAGGTGATAATACGCAACGACATCGTGGTATCGTATCTTCCGCAACGCGACGACTTTCAGGAAGACGACACTGTCCTCAACTCCCTGTTCGACACCGAAACCCCGGTTGTGAAGGCCATAAAGGAGTATGAGACGTGTATGTTCCTTCTCGAGAACAACGGGGCGGAACAAGTTTCGCAGGAGCGCATGGAGAGGGCCATCTCAGAACTCGACAGGCTACAGGCCTGGGATTACGAGTCAAGGGTCAAGGAGATTCTTTCAAAGTTCGGCATACACGACGTGTTCAAGAATGTGGGAGAGCTTTCGGGCGGCCAGCGAAAGAAGGCGGCGCTCGCCAGGACACTGATAGCCGACACCGACCTTCTGATTTTGGACGAGCCCACCAACCATCTGGACATAGAGATGACGGAGTGGCTCGAAAACTACCTGTCGTCGGCAAACATAACCCTGCTGATGGTGACACACGACAGATCGTTCCTCGACCGGGTGTGCAACGACATCTTCGAACTCTCGGAAGGCAGTCTGTTCCATTACAGAGGCAAATACGACTATTTTTTGGAAAAGAAGGCGGAACGGATAGCAAACGCCGCCGCAGAGCATGAGAAGCTGAAGCAGTTGTACAGGAAAGAGCTCGCATGGGTGCACACCTCCCCGCAGGCGCGCACCTCGAAAGCGAGGGCCCGGATCAACAACTTCGAGAAACTCCAGGAACAAGTCAACGTGCGCACCGAGGCCTCACCGGAATCATTCAAGGTGCAGTCGGAAAGGATCGGCAACAAAATACTTGAAATCTCACATCTCGACTTCGCCTATCCAGGACAAACCATAGTGAAGGATTTCTCATATACCTTCAAGAGAGGTGAGAAATGCGGCATTGTAGGCAAGAACGGCTCAGGGAAAAGCACATTCCTGAAGATGATCATGGGGGAAATAACCCCCGACGGCGGGAAAATCACTCCTGGCCAGACCATAAAGTTCGGCTACTTCTCGCAAAACGGCATGACTTACTCCGGCAATAAAATCGTGCTGGATCTTGTGAAGGAGCACGCTGAAGTTATAAGGATGGACAACGGCAACTTCGTGAGCGCCTCAAACTTCCTCAACCATTTCGGCTTTCCCTACAGTCTGCAATACACTTACTACGACGACCTCAGCGGCGGCGAGAAACGCAAACTCCATCTGCTTATAACACTGCTGAAAAACCCTAATTTCCTCATTTTAGACGAGCCCACAAACGACTTCGACATCGACACTCTGAACCTTTTGGAAGATTTTTTGTACAATTTCGACGGATGCCTCCTCATCGTGTCGCACGACAGGTGGCTGATGAACAAGTTGGTGGACCATCTTTTCGTTTTCGAGGGCGACGGGAAAGTGAGCGACTGCTGGGGCAACTACGAGGACTACCGTCAGGAGCGTGAAAAAGCCGAGCGCATACGAAAGCGCATTGAAAAGGCTTCTCGCCCAGAACCAGCAAAAACACAACGCACTCAACAATCCAACAAACTGACATACAAGGAAAAACGCGAATTGGAGACACTCGAAACCGACATAGCCAACATGGAAATAGAGAAGAAAATCCTCGAAGAGAAAATGGCTGTGGGAAAGGGCTCGCCGGAGGACTTCGCCGAATGGGGCAAACGCTACAACGAACTCAACCAACTGTTAGACGACAAGACCGCACGATGGATGGAACTGTCGGAGAAAGAGGGGAATTGAATTAGGAATTAGATTGGGGAATTGTAGGGGCGCGATAAATCGCGCCGTTGTTGAATTGGTGATTAGATTTTTGATTTTAGAGAAGGCTGTAGAAATATGCATTATTTTTATTCGATTGACATATCAGGAGAATTTATGATGTTAAGCAAAGAAGAATCGGAGCATTGCGTGCGTGTCATGCGGCACCGCGAGGGCGATGTTGTGCGCGTCACCGACGGCAGAGGTCGCTTGGCTGAAGCTGTAGTGGCCATGGCTGACCCGAAGAAATGCCTGCTGGAAATCCGCCAGGAAATCACCGGCAGCATTCCCGCCCACAACGGCCTGCAACTTGCCGTGGCGCCCACCAAGAACGCCGACCGCATGGAGTGGCTGTTGGAAAAGTCCATCGAAATTGGCGTATGCTCAATCACTTTCCTTCAGTGCCGCCATTCGGAGCGAACCCGCCTCAACATGGAGCGGCTGCAGCGCCTGTCGGTCGCCGCCCTGAAACAGTCGCAAACCACCTGGCTGCCGGAGCTCAAGATGATGGAATTCGCGGAATTCATACGGCAGAACGAAAACATCCTGGCCGACAAGTTTATAGCCTGGTGCGACGAGAACAACCAACGTCAGTTGACCGACATGCCGCGACACCATCATGAGATGATTCTGCTCGTAGGGCCGGAAGGCGATTTCAGCGATGAGGAGGTTGCCATGGCGCGGCATTCCGGCTACGTTGAAGTGAAGCTCGGCGACCGCCGACTGCGCACCGAAACCGCGGGACTTTACGGATGCTTCGCGGCAGCTATTTCAAAACCCCTACCCTCTTGAGGCACTTTTCCTTTGACATTGCGTTCGGATTCGTGCCGGGAACACCCTGCGGTATCTCCTGCCCTATCAAACCGAAAAGCTGCACCCAGTACTTCGGATATGTGCCGTCATCAGACTTGAAATTCATCGGTTTGGCCTTGAAAATATGTTTTCCGTCCGACTTGACGTATGTGTCGCGGACGAGCTCGCTGCAATAATAGAGATTGTTGTCAGGAAGGAAATAGACATCATAGCCTTTCCCCAAGTATTTCTTTGTGTTTTCAACATATTCGGAGACTTTCTTTGCGTTCTTCAGCCGCATTACGTCCAATAGCGGCAAACTTCCGTCTTTCAGCGTGAAATCTGCGAGGAAAGTGTCGAGAGGATGCCTGTCGACACCTCGCTTTACTGTCGCGTCGATGATCCAGATTCGGTCGTTTTCGTCAACATCCAATATCGCTACATGGATATAGTTGACCTCACCTTTCTTTCCTGTGGATTCGGATATTGCAGACGACATGTCATCCGCATCCATACTATAATCAACAGGAATTCCCACAAACAGCAGGTCTCCTTTCTGAATATTCACTTGTGAATAAAGCAATATGTTGACAAACAAGATATTAAACAGGAAAAAAAGTGTCTTTTTCATTATACTGCATTTTATTTCTTGACCTTTAAAACCAAAACGCGATAATAACAAAAAATCGAATATTTTTTCTACATTTGCAGTCCGTTATTTTTGTTATTTCATAATGAACAATATAAGGAAATGAAAAAGATACTTTATCTTGCAATCGGATTGGTTTTGTTTTCCGGGTGTGCCGCGCAAAAAAAAGTTGTGCCTGTTGGCAAGGAAGCCTCTGAAGTTGTTCTCAAGAACGGCCAGAGTTGTGAAATCGAGTTCATAACCAACGCCTCGACAGGATTCTGGTGGCAGTGGGTCAATGAAGACGATGTTGACATAGTGGAATCAGTGGGAAGCCGTTACGAGAGCAACGCGCCGAAAGGTGTTGTTGGCGCTTCGAGCACGAGGTTCTGGAAGTTCAAGGCTTTGCGAAAAGGCACACAGACGTTGCGTTTCGTATATGCAAGGGAAAGCATCAAAGAGCCGGCGCGGGTACGTGAGGTTGTGATAACCGTGAAATAATGCCCCCCGCCCTGTTTGTTGCCCTTCCGGCCTTAGATGAATACGATTTTCTTCCCAAAACCCTCGATTCAATAGCCGCGCAACACACAAGCGCCAAGTTCGAGGTTTTTGTCTGCGTTAACCAACCCGACAGCTACTGGCACAACCCTGACAAAAAGGAAGTCTGCCACAACAATGCAAAGACACTGCATTTCCTGAATAATTATGAAAAATTAACACTGCACATAATCGACAAATGTTCTCCGGGTTTAGGCTGGGAAAACAAGAAGTCTGGGGTTGGATTTGCCCGTAAAATATTGATGGATACTATTTTAGGAAAGTGTTCCTGTGATGATATCATCATCAGTCTTGACGCCGACACCTTGCTTGAGCCGACATATTTCCAATCTGTTTACGACAATTTCACGGTCAACAGGCATATAAATGCCATATCTGTTCCTTATTACCACAAAATTGATGGATGCAGCGAGGAGAACGCACGCGCTGTATTGCGATACGAAATCTACATGCGCAACTACTTAATCAACTTGTTGAAAATCAAAAGTCCCTACTCATTTACCGCCCTCGGTTCCGCAATAGCTGTCAAGGCCTGTGCGCTTTCCAAAATCGGGGGAATAACACCTTACCAAAGCGGAGAGGACTTCTACCTCCTGCAGAAAATCGCGAAAATGGGAGGATTAAGCATTTTTAACACTGATTGCGTGTACCCTTCCCCTCGCGTTTCAAACAGAGTTCCTTTCGGCACCGGACCGGCAGTCGGGATGGGGATTTCGGGCGGTTGGGAAAGCTATCCCGTTTATCATCATTCGGCCTTTGCCCCGATAGGCGAGGCATACTGCAACCTGCGAAGGCTCTACGACAACGAGCCGGGTGCGGAGAAAAACATGTTCCTGGAATTTGTGGCGAAAAGAAGCAGGAACACTGGCGTTTGGATGGGCATTCGCGGCAATGTTACAGACTACCAGCACTTTGAAAAGGCATTTCACCAAAAGGCCGACGGCTTGAGAATACTCCAGTTCGTGCGGGCGCGGCACAGTGAGCAAGGCCTTTCCGACGAAGCCTCGCTTCTCGACAACCTGAGACTATGGTTTCCCGGACGGAAGTTAACAAGTGATCATTTCAATTTCAAGACATCACCTGTGGATGAAATCAACCATCTACGCGACTCTCTTTTCATGGAGGAGATGAGGTTGCGGGGCGCAAACCGTTAATTGCACCAACTATCCGGCTCCGCTATGGTTAACAAAGTGCATTTTCAGAGGGGTTTTGCGCATTTTCACACCCAAAAATGGTATTTTATCATCAATTGTTGCCATTTCTGCTGTATTAATTGCATTTTTCTGTTTTTTTATGTTTAGAGCATAAAAGATTACTGTTTGTGCGTTTTTTGCATTCATTTTCTTTTATTCGCCACTTTTTTCATGATTTTCATTCTTACAAATTCATTATTTAATAATTTTACCAAGAAAAATGCGAAATATATTTAATCAATACAACAAAATGAACTCAATCAACACAGTGATTCTAAGCAAGGACAGTCAGAAAATTTTAAAGTTAAAAGATTTATTATCAAAGTATTGCACTCTGAACATAACAAATGTGTGCAACAATTCCGCGAGTGCCACCGAGATTCTCAACCATTCGTCGCCAACACTCCTGTTCATGGACATATCATACACCGGCGTTCTACAGGATGTGAAAAAACCGCCCTTCATTGTCGGTCTTTGCGACACTATTTACACAAAAAAGGTGAAACAGTTCCTGAAGATGGGTTTTTTTGAGGTTTTTTATTCCCCGTACGAAGAGGGAGAGCTGAACGGTATCATGGGTAAAGTCCTGAACATTTTGTACGCCTACAACGGAGGCGGCGCAACCGACAGTTTTTTCAGGGAAGAAGGTGCGCAGTACACGTTCGGCGACGAGCAGGGACGGACCGAATCGCTGTTCATAATGGGAACCCGCAATGAGGAGTCCTCGCGCATTTTCTTCAAGGATGTGATGTTCTTGAGCAAAGTTGGAAACTACGTGTGCGTGAATTTCACCGACAAAACAAAGCGGTATTACAGAAGCAACCTGAAAATGTTCAGCAAGAGATTCCCTCCCTCAAAGTTCGTGAAAATAAATCGCTCGATAGTCGTAAATGCCGACAAGGTGATGAGAATTGTGAAAAACAGGGTTTTTCTTGAGGGTGACGAGGATTTTGAGATCTCTCGTTCTTTCAGGAAGAAGTTCAAAGAAAGCATCATCAAATAGCCAAAATGTCGCTCGAGGAAATCAAGCAACGTTGGAAGTCATTGCCACACGGACGGGCAATGACTTTTTTCTACCCGCTGTTCGGCGAATTACGCAAAATTTATTTTGGAAATGCGCATATTCTTAATTTGTGTACTTTTGCGCGTTTTATTGCCGTTTCAAAAACAGAAAACATCATGCGCAAGTCAATATTCATACTCCTGCTGGTTTCTTTCTGTACGGGCGCTTTTGCGCAGGGCAACGTCCGTTACGACATTGAGCCTGCCGTATCACAAATACAGTCTGACTATATCGCGAACTGGAAAAAGATTGGCGAGATAAGCGGGTACAGAATACAGGTGGCCTCCTTTTCCGGCGTCAATTCCAAATCGCAGGCCGAAAGTGTGAAGGCCGCTCTTACAAGCCTTTTCCCCGACACTAAATCATACGTCGTGTACAGCGAGCCATACTTCAGGGTGCAGATCGGCGACTACAATTCGAGGCTGGACGCATACCGGGAACTCTTGAAAATCAAGGAGTCGTATCCCGGCGCATACATAGTTCCTGAAAAAATAAAATACAGATAGGGCTTATGAAGATCATTGACGGAAAAACATGCGCCAACATGGTGAAACAGGGCATCGCCGACGAGGTTGCCGCAATCCTGGCATCGGGCGGGCGCCCGCCGAGGCTTGACATTTTCCTTGTGGGCGACCGCGAAGACAGTGTGTCATACGTGAATTCAAAAACCAAGACATGCAGAAACCTGGGAATGGACTGTGAGCAACACATCCTGCCCTGTACAACAGAAGAAGAAGAGCTTCTTGGCATGATTGACTCATGCAACAAAGATGATGATGTGGATGCCATTTTGATACAGCTTCCGCTCCCCGACCACTACAATTCGGCCAAGATACTCGACTTCATCGACTACAGGAAAGACGCCGACGGGCTGCACTTGATGAATGTGGGGCTGTTGCATTTGGGAGAGCCTTATGTGATGCCGTGCACGCCAAAGGGCATCATGACGCTTCTCGAGACCAACGGGATACCTGTTGCCGGACAGCACGTGGTGGTGATAGGGCGGAGCCAACTTGTGGGCGAGCCCACCGCGCAGCTTCTCATACACAGCGACGCGACCGTAACACTCTGCCACTCCCACACGCGCAACCTTGCCGAAATAGCACGTCTAGGCGACATTGTGATAACAGCCACCGGCACTCCCGGACTGCTCAAACCCTCGGATTTCAAGGAAGGTGCTGTTCTGATAGATGTAGCCATCAACCGCGTTGACGGGAAGCTTCAGGGCGACGTTTACAGCGAAGCCACAAAAGAGGAACTTGAGCAACGCCTCGGCGCCGCAACCCCAGTACCGGGAGGCGTGGGTCCTATGACCATCGCCATGCTCATGCAGAATGTGCTGGATATGTACAAGATGAAGATAAAATGATGATTTTCAGTTCACGTTGTCGCCCCGCAAGGTACGGTAACGGGTTCTGGCCTGCACAACATAAAGACTGTCGCTGTACTCCTTGAGTATTTTCTGATAATAGTCCATTGCCTGCGAGAAGTCTTTCAAATGATATTCGTAAAGCTCCGCCAGCTTGAAGACCGCGTCGTCTGCAAGCAACTGGTCGCCGTAGTTTTCCACTATCTTCTTCAAGATGCTCTCGGCTTCGAGGAACTTCTTTTGCTTAATCAAGAGGAGGGCTTTCTGGTACAGGGCGTCGTCAACGAGCGAGCCGAAGGGCGAGAGAATCGTCACCGAGTCAAGGCACCTGAGGGCTTCGTCGTCCTTGTTCTGGAAAATGAGGAATTCGGCCTGAGCATATTTTTTCAATGCCAGGTTTCCTTCAGAATTCTGGAAGAGCGCCATTGTGGTGTCGGCTTCATCTTCTCCCTCCTCAAGATTGTCGGAGATGAGCATTGAAGAATATATTGCGTCGTTGGCTATAAGCTTGGAAGTTGCAGCGGCAAGCACGTCAAGCTGGGTCTTCGCCCAGTTGAACTCACCGATATAGAAAGAGAGTTTGGCATTCTTGAATTTCGCCTCGCTGCCCAAAATGTCGTTCGGAAGGTCTTTCTCCACCTGCGAATAGTTGAGCGACGCGTCCCAGATCTCCCCTGTATACAGCTGCACATCTGCAAGGTCGATCTTGTACTGGTTTTTCTCTTTCACATCGCGGGTGGCGGCCATGGCTTTTTCAAGAATGTCGATGGCGTCCTGCGGCTTGTTCACGTAAAAGGCCAAAAGATGGGCGTATTTCCTGATCCAGTCCATGGTGCTGCTGTGTATGCCGTTCTCCTCTATGGCCTTGCGGAAATCCTGTTCGAGGTTCAATGCATCGACCATCTTCACTGGCGAAGTGCTTGTGAGCTGCATGTATTTTACATCAAGGATCTTCATCTTGGCCTGTACATAGTTGTGCGTGTCCTCGCCTTTCTTGATAATGTAGTTCAGAGCCTCGACGGCCGTTTCATAGTCCCGGTTGTCGGCTGCCACGGCTGCAATCTCGTATGTGTAGATGCCTTCCATCTTCAGCCTCTTGTCGAGTGCCTTTGCCAAGACAAGTGCTTCAGGATAGTCTTTGTGCAATTGGCTTATCCAATACAACTGCTTTATACAAAGAATATTGGATGGATTTTTCTGGGAAAACTTCTGCAATGCAGTTCTTATCGACATGTATTGGAAGTTGTCTTCGTCGTCGACGAGCAGGTCCTGTATGGCTGTCTGCACCTCCTGCTGGTATTTTTCGTTGTCGGTTTTAACCAAGGAGATTATCTCTTCAATTATCTTGTCGTTGTTGTGCCTTATCTTGTAGAGGTTGATGAGGTTCTTGGACATATATTGCTCGTTGTCGAGCATTTTCCGGCCTTTGAGTATTGTTTCGGCGGCATAGTCGTATTTGGCCCGCGCCATGAACGCGTTGCACAGTTCGCTCACGGCAGTCTCTTTGGCCTGCAGGTTCTTGATGCACTCGAGGTAGTTCTTCTCGGCCTTCTGGTTGTCGCCTGAACGCTCGTACACGTAAGCCAGGTCAACTTTGTAACGCTGCACATTGGGATATGCTTTTACTTGCTTTTTCAGCATCTTCTCGGCGGCATCATAACGTTCGAGCTCGAGGAGTGCCTGGTAATAGTAGTAATAGACGTAGGAATTCGATTTTTTAGCATGAATTTTCTCGAAGAGCTCCACAGCCTTGTCATACTCCTTTTCCTTGTAGTATTGCAGGGCGAGCTGCTCCTCCTGCGACTGTTGGGCCGCAACATTGCCAAGCGTGGCGAGAAGAAGTGCAAGTGCGAAAAAGATTCTTTTCATGCCCGGCTTCAGTCGATGATGTCGAACCTGGTGTACGGACGGAGAACTTCCGGGATGACGATTCCCTTTTCGGTCTGGTTGTTCTCGAGAAGGGCGGCGAGCACGCGCGGCAGTGCCAGTGCGCTTCCGTTCAGGGTGTGGGCAAGGCGTGTCTTGCCGGTCTCTTCATCCTTGAACCTCAACTTCAGCCTGTTGGCCTGGTATGACTCGAAATTCGACACGGAACTTACCTCGAGCCATTTTTTCTGCGCCTTCGAGTAAACCTCGAGGTCGTAGGTCAGGGCGGAGGTGAAGCTTATGTCGCCGCCGCAGAGACGAAGCACACGGAACGGAAGTCCGAGTTTCACGAGCAGGTTTTTGGCGTGTTGTGCCATCTCTTCGAGGGTTTGGTACGAGCGATCAGGATGCTCTATCGTCACTATTTCGATTTTGTCGAATTGGTGAAGACGGTTCAGGCCGCGCACATCCTTGCCGTAGGAGCCGGCCTCGCGGCGGAAGCACGCCGAATAGGCGCAGTTTTTCAACGGGAAGTCGGATTCCTTGAGGATCACGTCGCGATAGATGTTCGTGACCGGGACTTCAGCCGTGGGGATGAGGTAGAAATTGTCGGTCTGGCAGTGGTACATCTGGCCTTCCTTGTCGGGCAGCTGCCCGGTGCCATACGCAGAGTCCTCGTTCACCATGTAGGGCGGCTGTATCTCCACAAAGCCGGCTGCGGTGGCCTCGTCGAGGAAGAAGTCTATCAACGCCCGCTGCAGACGCGCCCCTTTGCCCTTGTACACAGGGAACCCGGCACCGGTTATCTTCGTTCCGAGCTCGAAGTCGATGATGTCGTATTTCTTCACGATGTCCCAGTGCGGCATTGCCTCGAAACCGAAGTCGGAAGCGTCGCCGTGGGTGAATATAATCTCGTTATCCTCCGCTCCCTTTCCGGGCTTTACTGCCTGGTTGGGGATGTTGGGAAGAAGTACCATCTTTCCTTGAAGCAACTGCTCCTGTTCTTGGAGCCTTGCCCTTTTTTCGCGCTCCTCTTCTTTCAGCGCCGCCATCTCGGCCTTTATTGCCTCGGCTTCGTCGCGTTTGTTTTCCTTGAAGAGCTGGCCAATCTTCTTGGCTCCCTGGTTCTGCGCCATCAGATTGTCGTCAATCTGCTTTTTGAGAGTCCTGTTTCCGTTGTCTAACTCGATAATTTCGGCCACTATGCCCGCAGCATCGAAATTCTTTATCTTCAATCTTTCAATAACTTGCTGTGGATTTTCCCTTAAAAGTTGAATCTGTAACATCTTTCATTATTTTAGAGCCGCAAAGATAGTGTTTTATGTGATGATACGGAATTTTTAACTATGAAAAAATTGAATACAGTGTGTTTTTTTGATTTTGAATATGTAGCGACGCTATTCATCGCGCTGCATAAAATGAATCAATGGGTTTGTCTATTGTAATCAGTAAATAATGGCGGGGACGGGAATAAAAAAAGGTCGGAATCGTAATCTGATTTCGACCTTTTTTCGTCTCTTGCGCTCCCTCTAGGACTTGAACCTAGGACCCTCTGATTAACAGTCAGATGCTCTAACCGACTGAGCTAAGGAAGCGTTCCTTTAGCAACGGTGCAAAAATACACTTTTTTCTTTTTCCTCCACACCATTGTGTTTTTTTTGGATTTTTTTTAATATTCTGAAAAACAGAACGATATGTATCAATGCCCATAACCTATAGTTACAAGTCAGAATTATTTGTCAGAAATATTTGACGGAAATCGCGCAATTCTGCACTTACTTTTCATCATTTCGCAATCACTAAAAAAAATATCTTTGCCGCCAAAAAATAAGCCGATGCGTATTCCATTTTCGAGAAAGATACTAACAAACAGGATGCATGTTCTCGTCCACGAGGACCACACCACCCCACTCGCCGCCTGCACCGTGGTTTACAGGGCCGGCTCGCGCGACGAGGACCCTGACTGCACCGGACTGGCACACTTGTGCGAGCACCTCATGTTCACCGGGTCGCGCAACGCGCCTGACTTCGACCTGGCGCTGCAAAAGGCCGGTGCCATAAACAACGCCTACACATCGCAAGACCTTACCAACTACTACATAGTACTCCCGGCAAAGAACATAGAGACCGCTTTGTGGCTGGAGGCCGACAGGCTTTCTTCGCTCACGCTCTCGCAAAACAGCCTCGACGTGCAGAAACATGTCGTGGTGGAGGAATTCAAGGAGACATGCCTCAACGTACCCTACGGCGACCTGCTCCTTCAACTCAACGACCTCAGCTACCAGAAACACCCTTATCGCTGGCTTCCTATCGGTAAAATGCCGGAACACATTGAAAAAACAGACCGTGACACAGTCCTCGGGTTCTTCAAAAGGTTCTATTGCCCTGCAAACGCAATCTTGGTGGTTGCAGGCAATGTCGACACCGGCGAGATTTTCGACATGGCGGCAAAGTGGTTTGAAGACATACCCGCAGGGGCGAAAAACCCACACTCCTACCCTATCGAGACTCCCGGCACCGAAAACAGGTTCAGGGAAGTAAGGAAGAATGTGCCCAACGACATGCTCTACAAAAGCTGGCTGATGTGCGACAGGACAGACCCTGGCTACTTCGCCTTCGACCTCCTCTCCGACATCATAGGAACAGGGAAGTCGTCGTATCTGTACAAAAAGTTCGTGCTTGAAAAACGCCTCTTCACCGACATCTCCGCCTCTGTTTCGGGAACTCACCACAAAGGACTTTTCTTGGTTGGCGGCCGGCCCGCCGACGGAGTGTCCCTTGAACAGGCCAACGAGGAGATTTCAAAATACCTGTCGGCGGAAATCTTCGGAAAAACCCTCGACTACGACCTTCAGAAAGTGCAGAACAACGGAGAATCAATAATCCTTGAACGCAACCTGAAGGTGGAGGACAGAGCCAACAACCTCGCCACAAGCGAGTTCTACAACTGCGCCGAGGACGCCTCTTTGGAAACCGACAACTATTTCAATGTGTCGGCCAACGACATTGTGAACGCCGCCGAAACACTTTTCAAGGAAACATGCTGCAACACCCTGTTCTACAGAGCAGAGAACAAAGACACAGCATCAGAATAAAGCCTGCTACTAAATCCTACAATACCATTATCTCCCCGCGCTTGACAAACTTCTTGCCGTCAAGGTTGGTGTAGTTTATTACATATATGAAAATCCTGCCGGCATAGTTGTACGAACCGTCTTTCGTGTCGTCTTTTTTATATTTGACAGAACTTCCATCCCAGGAGAAGTTCTTGTCGTCGGACTTGAAAACGCAAGTCCCCCAGCGGTTGTAAATTTCTATGTGGAAATCTTTTATGTACTTGTGTATCTCCTGCGGCAGAAACAGGCGGTCGTTGTTCCCGTCCTGCCTTGACGGTGTTATGGCCGTGGGAAGCATCATGTTGAAGGTACATGCGGGTATCTCATAGAAACTTGTCGCCTGGCATAGGCCAGTCTCGTCTGTGACAGTTACCTTGTACATTCCCGGCTGTTCAACAAAGATTGACTCCGTTGTGTCGCCCGTGCTCCAAAGGTATTTGTTGAAATCGGATATCGCGGTTAGCGTTGTCGACTCGTCGTCGCAAAAATCATGGCTCGACGAGTTTATGCTGACGTATGGCTCAATTATTGTGAGGTGCATGGTTACCGTGCTGTCGCAACCGTCGGCTGAAGTCAGTTTCTGCCTGAAATCTCCGGTATGGGTGTATAACTGCCCGTTCCATTCGTACTGGCTGCAGTATGCCATGTCGAACTCGGATGTTATGGAGTCCCTCACCGTGAGTTCCATAATCACGATGCTGTCGCAGCCGGTAACACTATGCTGCAAGGTTATGGTGTCCCTTCTAATACCGACCTTCGTGGTTGAATCGGAGGGGATGTTGAAGCCCTGCTCCTCGTATGGGAAGCCGTAGCACACTGTGTCTTGCACCACCGTTTCAACTATAGGATTTACGGTTATGTGTATTGTGTCTGTGAAATTCTCACTGAGGCATCCTTCTGCGTCATTTCCATGAACTACGTACATACCGGAATGTGCGGGGGTTACATCAAAAAGCTGGAGAATGTCGGTACCTTGCAACTCAAAGTTATCGGGACCTTCTATTCTCTTGATTATAGTCCCTACAGTGTCGAACTTGAATTCTATGGTATCACCCTGGCAATATTGCGAATGCGTTGACAGAGTGTCCCACTTAAGTTCAATTCCGGAGTTATAATCGCTGAAATAGCTGATGGAGCAGTCATCATAGTTGCCGTTCCAGTCTGTAACGCCCATGTGGAATTTTCCTGATGGGTTGCTCACCTTTATGACAGAGGATGTGTTGTTTATTTTTTTGCGGCAGTATTTGTAAGTAAAGACATCTTTCCACTCGCTTTGAGCTATGTTTACGGGTTGATTGCCTGTGGTTATTTGAAAATCATCAGTAATGTTTTGTTTGCATATCAAATTGAGGTATATCGTCTTGTTATGACCATGGTATGAGGGCATTGGTTGGTATGTTACTGATTTCGAGCCTGTGCAATATATATGTGGCAGAAGTGTTCCTCCAAGTTCATTTCCTGCACCTGTAACTTGGAACACAAAAATAGGCTTGTCTGCATTAATATAAATGGGTACGGTGTCGTTGAAATGGTAATCTTTTTTGTCACCGCTGTTCATGTTGTATGATGCAACTGGATTAAAGTTACCACCCTTATAAACTTGAACATTAGTGCTGTTTTCCAATGCGAAAATGTAGGCATGGTCGCTAAATGAGTCATTATATATGTTGTTGGCGGCGGTGGGCGACGGAATCACTATGTATTGGTCGCCGGCCATTTCAACCGGCACAATTTGATCGGCAACGAGGTCTTGGTTAGCGTTGTTCGGCGTTGCGGAGTCGTCAGACACATCCACAACTATGGGCTTGTTGGATGTAACAACGGAGCCTTCCAAGTGTTGGTTGGCTGCCCGCGAGGCGGATGCGAAGCTGAACACTTGCCCTCTGTTAAGTGTCTTTGAAAAAGTTACGCCGGCCTGCTGTCCACCGTAAAGATTCTTGGATGGGGTTATTTGCACAGTCGTGTTGTCCTCGGTGGCTATTACCTCCACACTGTTGCGGGATTCGTTGTAGTTTCCTACATCGTATGAATATTGCATGGGTATGAAGAAATTCTTCCCAAGGCCGTTTTTACCTTTCAGGGCGTAGATTTCGCTGTTGTTGCACATCACCGATATGTAGGCGATTATTTTCGCCGTTGAATGTATATAAATACCTTTGTTGGATATTGCATTGTGGTTGCATTCGTAATCTGCAATGTTGGAAAGTTCGTTAAATCCAGTATACGCATTTTGTCCGCCGCCTACAAGTTGATGTACGTGCGAGCTGTTGGCATTGACATGGAATGTTGCTATGTTTGGGTTTGTGGCCGCAGGCATGGTGACCGTAATGTCTGCCGCTTCCCCGAATGTTGACACGCACAGCTTGATTGGTCTCCCGGCATGGTCGTGGGTAAGCCGTGGCACAGCAAACCAGAAAGCTGTGTCGATCTGGGCGGTCAAAACACTACAGCAAAGCACGAATGCGGCGGCAATGAAATGTCGTTTTCCAATGGGTCTCTTTGTAAACAGTGATGGCATCTTTATGTTATTACGTTTTAATTCTAAACGAAAAACTGCTGCTGTTTGTTACAGTCCGGAAACCACCGAAAACACGTCTTTCCCGTTTTCAGCGAGAATTTTCTGCGCCTCGGCGTTCTGCATTATCGCGCCGCCAAAGACATTGAAATCATAAATGTTCGGAGTTTCAAACCATTTATTGATATCCATGTTTATGGTTACAGTCGATGTATTGCCCTCTGTTATGGCGAAATCCGACAACCGTGCGGTAACAATAAACACGTTGTCGGCGAACTCCTGCGGTGAGTCGCTTTTTTCAACCTTGCCCATGTGGAGGTTGTAGGGCTGCATTATTCCGTTCCCATCCTTCCACCTTCCGTTTATTTTCATGTAGTGGTAGCCGCCGCCGAGTGTCTGCGGCCAGCTCATGTTGTTCTCGGGCGGGTTCAGGAACCTGCCGGTCAAGTTGTTGATTCTTCTGAGTCCGAACACAAACGCTATCCTGTTGTATTTTCCGCAGACAATTCCGGCGGGAACATCCCATTCCAACGTTCCGGGCATACGCGCGTCAACATAGTGCGTGCCGTCGTCAGGGAAATTCACTTTCATACCCTTTTCGTCTATAATTCCAAACTCCGACACAAAATATTGCACGTCAGTTATTTCGTATTCGTTGCCGGCTGCGTTTACATACATGCATGAATCCAAGACGAGCGGCGCGCCGTCGACAGAGAAGGTGAAACGCACATTGAGCCCGCCTTCAGGCTTGCGGCAACCGGAAAACGACAGCGAGAACACCGCCATTGCAAGAAAGGCCAGTTTCCTACCACTCATCCACAAACTCCTCCACAGGCATCATGCCCTCCTCTAATGATGTTATCAGCTCTTTGACCTGCTCGTCGATTTGGGAGAGATAGTCGTATTGGCTCGGTGTCCAGCCTGAAAGCGAGGTGTTGAACCAGTTCTCAATAGGGGCGGGACCGGCGGCCTTCTCATTGAAGTTTGTGATTGTGTAACGATAGCGGTTGTCGCGGCACTCAATCTTGAAGTTGTAGTAAACCACGTTTTTGTAGCGGAGGGTGCCGTCTTTCTGCTTGTAGAAAATCCTCACGCTCGAGCGCATCTCAATCACGCCCTTCTGCGGGTCGGCCTTCTTGATGACCTCCGAGGTGTTCTTGTAGTACTTCTTAACCCATTCCATAGCCCTCTCGTAGAGCACTGCCGGCGTGCCTTCCTGCTTCACAACATCCTGGTAGGTTACTAAGTTGGTGCGCTCGTCTATTGGCAGGTAAGGCGCTTCAGGTGTCTCGTTCTTCTGCGCGAAAGCCGCGGCGCATATCATGACAGCCAACACTGTCGGAAAAATTCTTTTCATCTCTTTCTGGTTAATGTTTTGAAATATAAATCGTATTGGTTTTTCTCGTCTTTTTTAACAAATTCTATGTCCGAAACCTGCCACTCGCCGGGATCTATCTCCGGGAACCACACGTCGGCGACGAATTCAGAGACTATCTTTGTGAGGTATAGTTTATCGGCGTGTGGCATGAAAATCTTGTAAACCTCGGCGCCGCCTATTATGAACAGGGCTTTTTCCTCCTTGGCGGCTATCTCGAGAATATCCTCCGCAGAACGCGCCACTTCTGCGCCGTCAACACGGCTCCTACTGCGGGTCAGCACAATGTTGCGGCGGCCTGGCAGCGGCTTCTTCGGCAACGAATCCCAGGTTCTTGAGCCCATCGCCACGGCATGTCCAGTGGTAAGGTCCTTGAAATGCCTGAGATCGTTTGGCAGATGGCACAACAGGCGGTTTTCAAAACCCAACTCCGAATTTTTCCCTATGGCAGCTATTATGTTAATCACTTTTCACCATTTTCCGCAAAATTATACTTGTAAGCCAGGTTAGCGACATGTTTCAAACTGTTTTTATCAACTTGTTTTTTTTGATAACTTGGATATAAAATATGCTAAATATCAAGCAATAAAAACTGATAAAGCGAGTTTTAACAAAAATGGAAACACCGGTGTTCCGCTTGTTTTTGACAATTTGCGGCGGCGGCGGTACCCATTTAAAAGTAATTTTGCACTATGAAAAAAAGTAAGGCAATTTTGTTATTAATCTGTTCAATACTTTGTGTTGCAACATCTTGCGGAAGGAAAATAAACGGCGCCACGCCGCATCGGCGCGACAGGAACTGCGGCTGCGAGAACACTGTACGTCCATATTGCCCGCACAGTGGATATTCTTACGCTGAACACAACCGGCCATGAAACCTAAAACTGCCATAATCTGCTCGCTTGCCCTGCTGCTTTGCGCCTGCAGCGGCAACAAAACAGCTTCCGTCTCAGGCAAAATCTCAAACGGGGCGAACAAAAGCGTGAAAATAGCGCTCCAAACCTTCGGAGGCACTGAAGTTGTGGGTTATTCTAAACTGCCCGCCGACGGCTCTTTCAGTTTCAAGATAAGGAAAGACGACGACAGGTTCTCCCAGTTGGAAACCTCGCCGATGATTTTAAAACTCTTCATAGACGAAGACGACTGCATAACCACAATATTGTGCATGAACGACGACATAAAACTTACGGCTGATGCCGGCAACATGTCGAAGTCGTATTCAATATCCGGCGGTGAGGAGACCGTTCTCAAACACTCGCTCGACAGCGCACTTTTAACCTTTATTAACTCTGTTGACACACTGTACGCAATCTATGAGAAAAACATTGAAAACGACTCAATAAGGGAAGAAATAGAGTCTGATTATCTTCTTATAGTAGAAAAACACCGCCTCTATTTGGAAGATTTTATCGAAAAACACCCTTATAACATCGCCTCATACTTCGCTTTCTTCCAAAGTTATAACAGAAGGGAATTCTTCGACAAGAACAAAGATATCGGGATTTTAGTAAAAATTAACTTAAATCTATCGGAAAAATACCCTGAAAGCGAATATGTGAAGTCCATGATTAGTTATGAAAACGACATAAAAAACAATACAGTAACAATAAAATCACCTGAACAATGACAATAATAAACATAGGGGACGAACTCCTTCTCGGGCAGGTTGTCAACACAAATTCCGCTTTCATAGGACAAAAACTTGCATTGAAGGGAATAAAAGTTTCAGAAATCATTACAATTGGCGACGATAGGAAAGAGATAGCTGACGCGCTGAGTTACTGTTTCGAGAAGGACAACTTTGTGATAACCACCGGCGGACTTGGTCCCACGAAGGACGATATCACAAAGGAAGTCATCTGCGAGCATTTCAACAAAAGACTTGTACGCGATGCGGAAACATTGGAGTGGGTGAGCGAACTCCTCGCGTCGCGCGGCATGGAACTCACCGAAATCAACAGAAGGCAGGCCGACGTGCCGGAAGGCTGCTCTGTGCTTAAAAACACTCTCGGAACCGCCCCGGGACTTTGGATTCAGGAAGGAGAAAATGTTTTGGTGGCGCTTCCCGGCGTGCCTTTCGAAACTGAAAAACTTCTATGCGATGAGGTGATTCCAAGAATGGAAACATTTGTTAATAACGGAAAACGCTTGATTTACAGGGTTTTGATGTGCAACGGCATCAGTGAAAGCAACCTCTCCGACAAACTCGGCAATTTTGAGCAAAAACTTCCTCCCGACATAAAGCTTGCTTATCTTCCAACTCCGGGGATACTCAGGCTAAGGCTCACACTGCACGGAAACAGCGAAGACGAACCTTTATTGGACCGCCACTTTGAAAAACTTAAGGAAGAGGTTGGAAATCTGGCTTTTTCATACGAGGACAGAAAAATGGAGGAAGTTGTGGGTGAACTTCTAAAAAAAGCTAAAAAAACAGTTGCAGTGGCAGAAAGCTGCACTGGCGGCAGGATTTCAGAACTTGTTACTTCAGTTCCGGGAAGTTCGGAATATTACAAGGGTGGGGTAGTGGCCTATAACAACTCTATAAAGCGCAACATTTTGAGTGTCAGGGAGGACAACCTCAAGAAGCACGGCGCGGTTAGTGAGATGGTGGTCAGCGACATGGCCCTAAACATAATGGAACTCTTCGACACCGACTACAGCGTCTCCACATCCGGAATCGCCGGCCCGGGCGGAGGAACTGATGAAAAGCCCGTCGGCACAGTGTGGATTGCGGTGGCCACGCCCACTCGTCTCACTACCAGACTCTTCAACTTCGGAAAGAACACCGGGAGAAAGCAGATTGTTGAGCGCGCCGCAAACGCCGCCCTCGACATGCTGCGCACCGAAATACTGAAAGACTTCAAAAAATGAACCATTTGGTTGAACATTTCAGGCAATACCTCGTTTATGAAAAGGCTCTCTCTAAAAAATCCATCGAATCTTACATCCACGACATAAAACTACTCGAAGACTTCTTTCCTGAAAAAAAATTAGAGGATATTTCTGCCGAAGAAATCAAACTTTTCATAAAAAGCCTGTACGAGTCTGACATAAAGGCACGTTCGCAGGCCAGGTTCTTGTCGGGAATAAAGGCTTTCTACAAGTTCCTTATATACTCGGATGTTATAGAAAACGACCCAACAGAACTTCTTGAATCCCCTAAATTCGAAATGCGCCTTCCTGACTTCCTTACCGTCGATGAAATAGAAAAGATATTCGCCTCGATAGACTTGAGCACCAAGGAGGGACATCGGAACAGGGCCATGGCGGAGGTTTTGTATGGCTGCGGACTCCGTGTCAGCGAACTTGTAAACCTCAAAATCTCAAACCTCTTTTTCGACGACGACTTTATAAAAGTGGTAGGTAAGGGCGACAAGGAGAGGATTGTTCCAATAGGCTCCACCGCGAAGAAGATGGTTGAACTTTACATAGAAGGTGAGAGAAACAACATAAAAGTTAAAAAAGGGGAGGAGGATTTTGTCTTCTTGAATAGGAGAGGGTCGCACCTTTCGCGGGAGATGGTTTTCATGTATGTTAAAAAGTGGGTTGAAGACGCAGGAATAAAGAAGAAAGTGAGCCCGCACACCTTCAGGCACTCCTTCGCCACGCACCTCATAGAGGGCGGCGCCGACCTGAGGGCAGTGCAGCAGATGCTCGGGCACGAGAACATAACCACAACCGAAATCTACACCCATCTCGATCAGGACTACCTGCGCACAAATATAGCTCTCTACCACCCGAGAAACAAATAAACTACTTATAAATATCTGAAAATCAATTATTTATTTTATTAACATTAGATTGTTGAAAAATAACGGTTTTATTAAAATAACGCAAGTTACGGTTTCAAAAAAAAGTGAATACATGTTCATAAAAAATAAACTCCACATTTTTGGATCTTTTTCAACCTGTTTTATAAACAACACGAATATTATCAAAACTCATTTTTTATCAACTCAAAAAAAAATAAAAGAAAATTTGGAAAATTCATTCATTCTAAAAATCTGAAAGTTACTATTAACAATTGCTGCTCTCGCTTGTTGATTACTTTTAATAACTCAGTAAAACAAATCTTCATGGAATTTGTTTTCAACCAATCAACACGACTAATAATATCCTGTTTAAAATTTTAATTTATGAATTTAAGAATTTAGCATGGGTTTAATTTTTTGGAAAACATAAAAATTGAACTTTCTCTTTTTTTGTATCTTTGCAGACTTGTATAAAAACTGAAAAGATGAAGATATACATAGGTTCCGACCATGCGGGTTTCGAGTTGAAAAGTGCTATTAAAAGTCGTTTTTCGGAGGGAAATGATTTCGAGGACTTCGGCGCTTTTTCTTCAGAGAGTGTGGACTATCCCGACTTCGCTCACAAAGTGGCGGAAAGGGTTTCAGGTGAGGATGGGAGTTTCGGAATCCTGATATGCGGAACAGGCAACGGCATGGCCATTACCGCTAACAAGCACCGAGGAGTTAGGGCGGCGCTGTGCTGGTCGCCGGAAATTTCCGCTTTGGCAAGGCAGCACAACAACGCCAACATTCTTGTGCTTCCCGCTCGCTTCATCTCCGAGGAAACAGCGTTCAAGACTGTTGAATCTTTCTTCGAGGCAGGGTTCGATGGAGGAAGGCATCAAAAAAGAATAGAGAAAATAGACATATAGATACCACGGCAGAAAATGAACACCACCTTTCCTAACGATAAAATTGAGGAAATAAGGGACAGGCTTCATGCACTGAGGCACAATTATTTCGACAACATGGACAAGCATCTGCTCAACCTTGAGAGAGTGCTTGCGAGCCGTGGTGCTAACGTGTTGTGGTCGAAGGACAACAGCTCGCTGCTCGGCTATGTTCAGGATATTGTAGAACAGAAGTCGTTCAGCCGCATTTGCTCCGACTCCTCAATACAAGTAAATGGAAAGTTGTCAGGATGCGACTTCATCGCTCCTTCAGACCTTGAGAATTCAGTGGATGACGTTGATCTGCTTGTTATTGACGCCGACTTTGCCGTATGCGATTCGGGTTCCCTCGTCTTCATTGACAGGAAGTCGCAGAAATGCTTCAACAAGGTGAAGAACATAATGGCAGTGGTGAAAATAGACCAGGTTATAACATCAGTGGCCGACCTTTCGCTTTTCCTTTCTTTCCGCAACAGCTCTAAAGAGAACAAACTTCCAGACAATGTGCGCATAATACAGTCGCGTCCTCAGTACACGCCGCCCACCACTTCGGTTTATTCAACCGAAGGCGTTCCTGAACAGCATGATATAGGGCTTACTGTGGTTATAAATCTCAACGACATTGAGAACATTCTCTCAGTTGAGGATCTTATACCGTCGCTTTATTGCATAAAGTGCGGAAGGTGCCTCGACATCTGCCCTGTGGCAAAGGCGAACGAAAAAGACCCTGTCTCTCCCATCGACATAGTGAAGTTGAACACACTCGACAGCTACAACCGGGCGCAGCACATATTCAAGAACACAACCTTTTGCGGCGCCTGCGACGACGTGTGTCCGGTTAAGGTGCCGCTTACACGCCTCATGCTTTATGAAATGCAGGCCTCCAACATGTCAACTAACGTGTCAAGACCAAAACATCTCTATTCTCTTTTCAAGAAACGTTCGAGTACCAACAAGTTCAACAACAGGATACTGAAATTATTCTTCATAAGGCGCTTTTTTGGAAGGAACAAGACTCTTGCAAAATACTACCGCGAAAATTCCGCTGATTTTTTCAACATAACTTACACACCACCACAAGAGGATAACCCAAATGAAATCTTCAAAGATTCAGATTTTGAATGAGAAAATCAGGAATTTCCTGAAAAAGTACTACCTTGACAAGCTCTACAAAGGGATTGTCCTTTTCGTGCTTGTGCTTTTGGCTACATTCGTGGCTTTCTCTCTCTTTGAATACTTCTCGTATTCGAACACAACAGTCAGAACAGTGCTGTTTTATGCGTTCATAGCTCTCGCCGCAGTAACTTCAGTTTTCAACATCATAATACCGGCACTGAAAATAGCAGGACTCGGAAAACAACTTACAAATGAGGATGTTGCAAGGATAGTTGGAAAGCATTTCAACCAGATAGACGACAAACTCCTCAATCTCCTCGAACTCCAGAAACAGCTTGAAAACGGCGACTATGCAAGTTATGAGCTTCTTTCCGCCGCAATTGATTCCAAAGTTGACAACCTCAAAGCCTATTCTTTCGTGCAGGCAATCCCAGTGCAGAAAACGAAGAAAATTGCCCTGTGGTCTCTTCTGCCAATAGCATTGTTCTTCATAATTCTAACCATAAAGAAAGAACTTTTCACCGAGCCGGCAAAGAGAATAGTGAATTACACGGAGACGTATGAAAAACCCGCTCCTTATTCATTTCTTATAACAAACGACTCCCTCAAATCATTCCAGTATGAGGACTTCACACTTAACTTCAAGGTTGAAGGAAGCGAGATTCCTGACGAGGTCTATATAAAATACAGAAACCACGACTACAAGTGTTCAAAAAAATCAAATTCAGAATTTTCGTATACTTTTTCAAATCTACAACAACCTATTGATTTTCAAATATTTACAGAAGAGGTTCAATCAAAGGTTTACAATATAGGCGTGCTTCCAAAACCGGTGATGTTAGGGTTTGACATTTCCCTGCATTACCCTTCATATCTCGGAAAGCATGACGAGGTTTTGGAAAACATAACGAATCTCACTGTTCCTGAGGGCACAAGGATAACATGGAATTTCATAACCAGAAATTCAGACAACCTGATACTTGTTGTTGACGAAAACGTAAAAAATATTTCTTCCGACAACGACAAATATATCGTCAGTCACACAGCAAAAAACTCGTTCAGGTATTCGGTTATAAACAAAAACAGGTTCATGACCGGAAAAGACACACTGACCGACGAAATAACTGTTATAAGCGACATGCATCCCGAAATATATGTTCAGTCGCAAGAGGATTCTTCGTTCAGCGACCGGATATATTTCAAAGGCAACATAAAAGACGACTACGGTTTCAGTAAGTTGAATTTTGTGTATAGCAAAACAGACAAAGATGGAAAAACGTCGCCAAGTCTAGTTATACCGATAAACATACAAAACAACGTAACAATTCAGGATTTCTACTATTATTTCGACCAAAACATGCTTGGATTGAACCCTGGAGAGAAGATAGACTACTATTTCCAGGTTTATGATAACGATGGAGTAAACGGTGCAAAGTCGGCAAAATCTTCAGTGCAGACATACCGTGTGAAGACAATGGAAGAGATAGAGGATGAGATAGAAAAGTCGGAACAGCAGTCTAAGACTGACTACAATGACTTGATGAAAGAGAGCAGCGATTTATCCAAAGAGATTGCAAAGATGCAGCAGAAGATGATGCAGCAGAAAGAGTTGTCGTGGCAGGACAAGAAGAGTCTCGAGAAATTGATGAAGGACTATCAAAAGTTACAGGAGAAGATAAATGAACTGAAAAACAAGCAGGAAAACCAGCATCAGGTAGAAAACCAGTACAAGAACTATGATGAAGAAATTCTCCAGAAACAGCAGGAATTAGAGAAGAGAATGGATGAGATTCTCACTGAAGAGATGAAGGAGATGTTGAAGGAGTTGGAGGCCATGATGCAGAACATGAACAAGAGCCAGATACAGGAACAGATGGAGAAGATGAAGATGTCGACTGATGACATAAAGGAGTCTCTTGACCAGCAACTGCAGCTCTACAAGCAACTTGAAGTTGAGAAAAAGTTGAACGAATTGGTTGACAATATGAAGAGTCTTTCCAAGGAGATGAAGGAAAACGCCGACAGGACTTTGGACAAGCAAAATTCAAAAGAATCTTTGCAGAAGAAACAGAGCGATTTCAAGGATAAGTTTGAACAAATAAAGAAAGACATTCAGAATCTCAACAAAATAAACGAAGAACTTGAAGATCCCACAAAATTCAAAGACACGAAGGAGTTAGAGAAGGATATAGAGCAAAACATGCAGCAGGGAATGCAGAACCTTGACAAGAACAACCGTTCAAAATCATCAGATAACCAGAAGAAAGCTGCCGATGACCTTGAGCAGTTAGCTGAGCAGATGGAGCAGGACTTCAACGAAAGCGAACTTGAGAGCATAACTGAAGACATTGCCACATTGCGGCAGATTTTGGATAATTTGGTTAATATATCGTTCGATCAGGAGGAAGTTATGAAGAAGGCGCAGAAGACATCCGCAAATTCCTCAACTGTGTCGGATTTGATGAAGAAGCAGTTTGAGGTTAAGCAGAACATGCGTCATATAGAAGACTCGTTAAACGCACTTGCGCGCCGTCAGGCGGCGGTAAAACCTTTCATACAGACCGAGGTTTCCAAGATTCAGAACAACATAGAGGCTTCCCAGTCTGAAATGCAGAACAGAAGGATAAGCACTTCTTCTAAGAATCAGCAGTTCGCGCTTACTTCCATGAACAACCTTGCCCTTATGCTCATGGAGTCGATGAAAGAGATGCAGCAGCAACAGCAGCAGGCACAGGCAAAGTGCAACAAGTCGGGTGGGGGTTCGTGCAGCAAGCCAGGTCAAGGCAAGCCCAAGAAGGCAACCGCCAGGGAGTTGCAGCAGCAGTTGAACCGTCAGATGGAGGCGGCCAAGCGCTCGATGGAGCAGCAAGGCAAGCAGGGACAGACTGGCAAGCCTCAACATAGCATGAGCGAACAGTTCGCCAAGATGGCAGCGCAGCAGGAAGCTATCAGGAAGATGCTCCAGGACTACCAGAGTGACTTGAAATCGAAAAACGGTGTCGGCGACAAGTCGTTGGACAAGATCATAGAAGATATGCAGAAGACGGAGAAAGATCTTGTAAACAAGACAATAACCCAGCAGACCATAAACCGTCAGAAAGATATAACCACGCGTTTGTTACAAAGTGAGAAGGCGGATATGCAGCAGGAAAAGGACAAGGAGCGCAAGTCGAGGGAATCTATCCAGATTCCCAACATGAATCCGCCGAAGGACTGGAATTTCGACATTCAGCGCAACAAGCAGAACGAGATGCTTAAATCAGTACCGGCCAACCTGAACTATTATTACAAAGCAAAAGCAAACGATTATTTTTACCATATAGATTAGGAATTATGATTGAGATAGTACTTAATAATCTGAATAGCGACAATTGCTATGAATCTACTCTACAAACCATAGAAAAGGTTTGCGACGAGTATGGATTGAACAACCATTTCGGCACAATCTCGATGTTCAACCAGATGGTTTGCGACTATCTTTTGCTTTCGGAGAATAAATTTGACTTAAATGTTGAGTTTTCTATCTTTGATTCAGAATTGAATATTTCATATAAACTCGAGACATTTGATTTCTCACAACTTGTTTCCAAAAAAGATTCAGAAAACACAATGTTGTTCGTTATGGAAAAATTATCGGACAGTATGGAAATATCATCTGACAATAAACAACTTATATCAACTTTCCACGTGAAAACGAATAACAGTTCAATTTCAAGCAAAAAAACTCTCACACACAAGTCTGTATATAAAACAGAAAGCAATACACGCTGATTTATCAATCAATATTCATATACAAACCTTCTGATGATAAAGTTTGAATTTGAAAAAAGTGCGGATTACAAACCTGATGTAAAACACAAAATCTGGATAAACAATTCCATAAGAAACGAAGGCAAGATACCTGGTGAAATTTCTTACCTCTTTTGCGATGATGATTATATGATTGGTCAGAACATTCACTTCCTGAACCATGATACCTTCACCGACATAATCACCTTTTCTGAAAATGTTGGCAATGTAATAAATGGCAGCATACTTGTCAGCCTTGACAGGATAAAAGAAAATTCAAACTTATTTGAAGTATCTTTTGAAAAAGAACTTTTAAGGGTTATAATTCATGGAGCGCTTCACCTCTGTGGCTATGGCGATAAGACAGAGGCAGAAAGTATAACAATGAGGGCAAAAGAAGATTTTTATATTTCAAAATTTGTCCAAGATAATTTTTAAAATATTGACAATCAAAACATTTTATCCACTTTTCACGTGAAAAGATGAGAGATGCTTACGATATAATTGTTGTTGGTGCCGGTCATGCTGGGTGTGAAGCGGCTGTTGTTGCGGCAAAGTTAGGGCACAGGGTTCTCCTAATAACAATGAACATGTCGTTGGTTGCACAGATGTCGTGCAACCCGGCAATAGGTGGAATAGCGAAAGGTCAGATTGTGCGTGAAATAGACGCGTTAGGCGGAATGACAGGAATTGTTACCGACAACACAATGATACAGTTCAGGCTTTTGAACAGATCCAAGGGTCCGGCAATGTGGAGTCCGAGGGCGCAGTGCGATAAGACGGTCTTTTCTCTTTTTTGGAAACAGATAATAGAAAACACAGCTAACCTGAATATCCGGCAGGATACAGTCGAGCAACTTCTTATCGAAAACAATATTGTTTCAGGAGTCAGAACACAGTTGGGAAAGACTTTCCATTCGAAAAGAGTAATCATCACAAGCGGAACTTTCCTTAACGGGAAAATACACGTAGGCGAGATTTCTTTTTCCGGAGGCAGGATAGGGGAGGGGGCTTCATTTGGCATTTCAGAACAGCTGAAATCATGCGGAATTGAGGTTAAAAAACTCAAAACAGGAACGCCTGTCAGAATAGACGGCAGAACTGTTGATTTTTCAAAAATGGAGGAACAGAAGGGCGACGATAATCCCGCCGGGTTCTCTTTTTATAATAAAAACAAACTTTCCGAACAACTCAGTTGTTGGATAACCTATACAAACGAAAATGTGCACAAGGTGCTTCAGAAAGGTTTTGAGAAATCGCCGATGTTCCAGGGAAGGATACAAGGAGTGGGACCGCGCTACTGCCCGTCGATAGAAGACAAGATTGTGAGGTTTGCAGAAAGAAACCGCCACCAACTCTTCCTCGAACCTGAAGGAAGAGATACCAATGAATATTACTTGAACGGGTTTTCATCTTCACTACCGGAAGACATACAAGTTGAAGCACTCCGGCTGATTCCAGGACTTGAAAGCGCTGAGATATACCGACCTGGATATGCAATAGAGTACGACTATTTCAATCCTATGCAACTGCATTACTCGTTGGAGTCGAAAGTTGTAAAAAACCTGTATCTTGCCGGACAAGTTAACGGCACAACCGGATATGAGGAGGCGGCTTGCCAGGGACTTATGGCAGGCATAAATGCACATCTTTCACTTATTTCAGAAGAACCGCTCGTCCTCTCTCGTTCGCAAGCTTATATTGGTGTGCTGATTGACGACCTTGTAACAAAAGGCGTGCAGGATCCTTACCGAATGTTTACCTCGCGTGCAGAGTACAGGATACTCCTGAGACAGGACAATGCCGACTTGAGACTCACTCCGATAGGACATAAACTCGGTATTATTTCAGAAGAAAGATACAAATCATTAGTGAGCAAGTATGAAAGACAAGAAAGAATAGTTGATTTTGTCAAGAATCATACAGTCGACCATACTGTCGTAAATGAACTTTTGCTTGAACTTTCAACATCACCTTTGACCCAAAATGTAAAACTGCATAACGTTCTGCTTAGGCCGCAGGTATCTGTGCAGGATATTATGAAATATGACGCAGAGTTCTCCTCTTTCATTAAAGACATCGGCGCTTCTGATGAAGAAGTAGTAAACGCTGAAACGTACATTAAGTATGAAAGTTATATTTTAAAGGAAGAAGAGATGGCACGGCATCTATCAAATCTCGACAATGTAAAAATTCCCCACAGTTTCGATTACAGGACCATGCAGTCGTTGTCAAACGAGGCCCGTGAAAAACTTTCCGCACTGAAACCCGAAAATTTGGGACAAGCCTCGCGAGTCAGCGGTGTAAACCCTTCAGATATAGCCGCCCTTATGATTTATCTCAAGCAAAATAATTTATAACTATTTGAATATCAATCATTATTTTATTAATACCTGATTTTTCGTCAGAATTTTATAAAAATAACCACAACAATCAAAATCATATTTTATCGTTATTTTTAGGGCTGTTTTATTTTAGATATTTGATTTACAGTCTGTTGAAATAAATATTTCGTCGCGCCGTTTATGGTTGCAAACGCGAATGATAATTTGTAGCGACGCGATTTATCGCGTCGAAAATGCGATTCGTCGCGTCGTTATGGTTGCAAACGCGAATGATAATTTGTAGCGACGCGATTTATCGCGTCGAAATTACGATTTATCGTTCCGAATCAAAAAAATCGAAAATAAAAATTATTAACAATTTTTAAACATTTTATAATATCCCAAGTCAAAAAAAAGTTCAATGGTTCTCTAATATGAAGAAATTCTTTCCTTTTTTGTTCATTTGTGTCCTTGCAATCAATAGCTTTCTTTATGCCCAGGATAACGGAGGTGATGCGTTGCCCTCGGTTTTCACCCTTGAAGAATGTATAAGATATGCGGAGGGCAACAATTATTCTATACAGTCTTCAGGCATAGATGTTCAGTCTTCCGAGTTGAGTCTGCGGCAGGCGCGGGAAAACATTGCGCCTTCGGTTTCGGCCACCGCGTCGCAGAACGTCTCTTTCGGCAATTACGAGCGTTCGGTAGGGTGGGGCGGCAACTACGGCGTTTCGGCAGGGATGACACTTTTCAACGGACTGAGCAATGCGAACAAGATAAAACAGAGCAAACTCGGCGTTGAGCAGTCGCTGCTGGCCGACGAACGTACGAGAAACAATGTCCGCATACAGGTGATTCAGGCCTTCTTGGCGATAATGATGAACGAGGACATGCTAACTTACCAGCAAGAGGTGCTTAATTCGAGCAAGGAGCAGATGGAACAAGGAGAGAAGCAGCTTGCAGTGGGTCAGATTCTCGAGAGCGACTACAAGATGCTTCAGGCGCAATACACCTCCGACCTTTACAGTGTTGAAAACATAAAGAACAACATACAGTCGAACTACCTGACACTGAAGAATCTCCTTGCTATAGACCACGATAGGCAGATACGTATTTCTCCGCCCGACAGCGCCACGCTTTTCAGAAGTCTCGACCTGCCGGACTTGCAGACCCTGATTGACCGCTCGAACGGGTATCTGCCCGAGCTCAAGATTTCGGAGAACGCCGTGCAGAGCGCCGAGTACGATGTGAAGATACAGAAAGCATCGTTTTATCCCAACTTGTCGTTGAGTGCCGGCATCAACACCGGGTATTCGGGATCCAACCTGACAAGTCCGAACCAGTCGTGGGGCTCGCAGGTATGGCAGAAACTCGGCGAGAATGTCTCGCTCAACCTCAACATCCCGATCTACCAGCACGGAAGTGTCAGGAACAACGTGAAGCAGGCGCAGTACCGCGCCCAGCAGGTGGAGTTAGAGCGCCGTGAAACCGAGCACCAGATTGGACAGGAACTCAGGCAGAGCTATATCGATGTGCTGGCCGCCCAGAACGACTATCTCGCCTCCGAAGCCAAGAAAGACGCCTATTTAGCGAATTTTAACACTTATAGAACCCGTTTCAAATACGGATCGGTTACCGCTGTGGAACTCATCCAGCAGCAGACAAACTACCTCAACCAACTCAACCAGTACATGCAGTCCAAATATTCCTACGTCTTCAAGCGCAAGATACTCGACGTTTACATGGGTGTGCCGGTGAAGATGTAGTGATTGAAAAAATGCGTATTGTAATCAGGATAAAAACAACAATGATATGTCAGAAAAGAGAAAGAATAAAAAATTATGGTGGATAATAGGCGCGGCGGCAGTGCTTGCCGTTGTCTTGTTTTTTGTGATAGGGGCGAAAAAGAAGAAGAATTCCGATTTGCAGGTGATTACAGAAAGGTGCAAGACTGACAGCATAGAGGTTGCGGTAACGGCGACTGGCGAGCTGCAGCCGGTTTACAAAGTTGACGTGGGAACGCAGGTGTCGGGCATAGTGCAGAGGCTTTATGTGGACTTCAACTCCGTGGTGAAGAAAGGACAGTTGCTGGCGGAGTTGGACAAGTCGAACCTCAACGAGCAGCTGTCGCAGGCGCAGACGAGCGTGTCGAACGCCCAGAGCAACCTTACATTGGCTCAGCAGACCTACGACCGCACAAAGGCTCTGTACGACAACAAGGCGGCAACGTTAGAGGCCTACGAGGCTGCAACCAACCAGCTCACTCTTGCGAATAACCAGCTGCGCACCGCCAAGTCGGACCTTTCCCGTGCGCAGACAAACCTCTCGTACGCCACGATATATTCGCCGATCGACGGCATTGTGCTCGACAAAGCCGTTGAGGAGGGGCAGACCGTTGCCTCTTCATTCAACACCCCGACATTGTTCACAATAGCCAACGACCTCACCCAGATGCAGGTTGAGGCTAAGGTCGACGAGGCCGACATCGGGGAGGTTAAAGCCGGGCAGCCGGTGAGTTTCACGGTTGACGCCTTTCCCGACGATGTCTTCAGCGGCTCTGTCAAGGAGGTGAGGCTGAATCCGGAGGTTACATCTAATGTGGTAACATACACTGTCATAATAAATGCGCCTAACCCGGAGCAAAAGCTCTATCCCGGAATGACCGCAAACGTTACAATCACCATCAAGAAAGAGGTGGGCCTCACGATACCGGTTCAGGCGTTCTACGTCAACCTGAGCGACGATTACCAGAAACAGCTTGAGAAGAAGGGCTTCACTTTCAACTCCATGTTCAAGAGCAGGGAAGACCGTACAGAAGGTCTAAAGGACATTACCAAGAAGGCCGTCTGGATAAAAAGCGGAGACAAAAGCTTTGTGCAGAAGCAGGTAACCATTGGCACCGACGACCGTGTGAAGGCGATAGTCTCCGGCATGGATGAAGGACAGGAAGTTTTGACGATGATTTCCGAAGTCTTCGGTGACCAGGTCAAGCAGTCGGGAGACAACCCTTTCATGCCCAAGAGGGAGAAAAAACAGCGTTAAAATGGAAAAAGAAATCCTGAAGATTGAGAGACTTGAGCGCGTTTTCCGCGTTGGCAGCGAAGACGTGCACGCCCTGCGCGGAGTCTCTTTCACGGTTCGCGAAGGGGAGTTTGTAAGCATAATGGGCACGAGCGGCTCCGGGAAGTCCACGCTCCTGAATATCTTGGGCTGCCTTGACACGCCCACTGCCGGCGACTACATAATAGACGGTGTTTCGGTGAAGAGCCTGGGAAAAAACGAGTTGTCGGCGCTGCGAAACCGCAAAATCGGCTTCGTTTTTCAGAACTACAACCTTTTGGCCAGGACCACCGCACTCGAAAACGTTGAGCTGCCGCTGATTTACAACAAGGATGTTCCCGCCAAGGAAAGGAGAGACAGGGCTGTGGCGGCGTTGAAGCTCGTAGGTCTCGAGGGGCGCATGGAACACACCCCCAACCAGCTCTCGGGCGGCCAGCAACAGCGCGTAGCCATAGCCAGGGCGTTGGTAAACGACCCCGTGATAGTGCTTGCTGACGAGGCCACCGGAAACCTCGACACTAAGACATCATACGAAATCATGAGCCTGTTCCAGGACCTGCACGCACAAGGAAAGACGATAGCCTTTGTCACCCATGAGCCCGACATCGCCACTTTCACGACCCGGAAAATCCGCCTGCGCGACGGGCAAATCATAGAGGACGCTCCTATAACGCCGCAGTCGGCGGCCGAGGCGCTCCAGGAAATCAGCAAAACACCCACGGAATGAACATAGCAAACCTTTTCAAACTTGCAATATCGTCGTTGTTCCGCAACAAGATGCGGACACTCCTCACAATGCTTGGCATCATCATAGGCATAGCCTCTGTTATCGCTATGGTGAGTCTCGGCCAGGCCTCCACAAAGAATGTGCAGTCGGAACTCTCGTCCATGGGGTCGAACATGATAATGGTGATGCCGGCGCGGCAGATGCGCGGCGGTGTCAACATGGGCAACGCCTCGTCGAAGTCGTTGGATGAAAACGACCTCAACGCACTGAAAAACAATACTGTGTATGTGGCCAAGGTGTCGCCGATGGTGGGTTCCTCAAAGCAGCTCGTGTTCGGTTCAAACAACCATCCGTGCAGCATTAACGGCGTGTCGGAGGATTATCTCGACATCAGGAAATACTCTTTGAAAAGCGGAATAATGTTCTCAGAGGAAGATGTTAAGAGATACGCGAAAGTGTGCGTTATAGGTCAGACTGTGGTCAAAGAACTCTTCACAAACGGCGAGAATCCAATAGGCCAGACCGTTCGCTTCGGCTCCATTCCAATGACCGTCATCGGAGTTCTCGCCTCCAAGGGACAGAACCAGATGGGCGAAGACCAGGACGATATTGTGTTCGCACCGTACACGACAATACAGAAGCGTTTCTCAGGCATCAACTATTTCAACATGATATTCGCCTCGGCCACCTCAGAGGAGGAATCGGAGATGGCTGCCACGGAGATAACTTACATCCTGCGCAGCAACCACGGTATTAAGGCCGGCGCCGCCGACGACTTCGAGATCAGGACACAGGAGGAGTTGGTTTCTTCCATTAATTCAGTGAACAAGATGCTCACCATGCTGCTGGCGGCAATAGCCTCCATATCCCTGGTGGTTGGCGGCATAGGAATCATGAACATCATGTATGTTACCGTCACCGAGCGCACCAAGGAGATAGGCCTGCGCATGGCGATAGGCGCGCGCAACTCTGACATAAAGATGCAATTTCTCACCGAAAGCATAATTCTGAGCCTCATAGGAGGAGTCATTGGCATATTTTTCGGACTTCTTCTCTCATACGTGGCCTCGAGGCTTCTTTCCTGGCCGTACGTCGTCAGCCAGAAGGCGATAGTTATATCTTTCCTCGTCTGTGCGTTCACCGGAATATTCTTCGGTTGGTATCCAGCCAAGAAGGCCGCAAATATGGACCCAATTTCCGCCCTGAGATACGAATAGCCGGTTGCCAAACTGACATTTTGAATGAAAAAGAACAAGAAAAGCACTTCTTTTTGATGGTTATTAACATAAATTAACATTTTTATTTAGTTGATAATCAATACTATATCAATTTTTTATATTTCGTTTCATTTTTTTTGTATTTTTGCCGCAACTTTTTTGAGTCGATGGTAGTAATATGATTAAGTGAAAATTTTTTCACTGTTTGTTTTTTGATAAAAGTTAAAAGTTATAATTATGAAGAAGTTTTCAAAAACGAGTTCAAAAGGATTGTTGCTAATGCTCGCAGCGGTGTTCAGTTGCGGCTTTTTGGCGGCCCAGCAGCAGTACACAACATCCAGAATGGAGTCGAACGGCAACTGGACCATACCGGCCAATGTGTCGAAAGTGAAGGTGGAAGCCTGGGGCGGCGGCGGCGCCGGAGGATACGTAAGTGGGGGATTTCTTAATTACAGAGCTTCTGGCGGCGGCGGCGGCGGCGCTTACGCAGGCAATATTTTTTCCGTTGACTTGAACGGAACAACAAAAATTTTGGTTTCCAATATACGCCATGGTGAAAGCAACGCTACTTCGAGCAGGGTGACAGATGGCGGAAACACCACTGTTGAATACAAAAGTCTGAAGGTGGTTGCTGAAGGAGGCAAATCTGTTACAGGCACAAACAACACAACAGGTGCCCAAGGCGGAAAAGCTGAAAATTCCATAGGAATTTGGAAATTCAGTGGTGGTAATGGCAGTAATGGAACTCATGGAAGTATAGGCGGTGGCGGTGGCGGCGCAGCTGGCTCCCAAGCTGACGGTGAGGATGGCGAAAATAGCACTGCATTCTCGGCTGATGGAGGAGCCTCTGGGGGCGATCTTGGTGGAGATGGTGGACAAGGACGAACAGGCGCGTCATCACCAACTGCTGGTAGTAAGTATGGCGGCGGCGGCTCTGGTGTAGTATCCTCATGGACAAGAACAAAAACCGGCGGTGCCGGCGCAATCGGCGTGGTGCGCTTCACCTATATGCCGTTCTACATCAACAACGCCTCTGTGGCTGTAACTACAGGCGGCCAGGTTGACGTAACTCCCGTGTCGAACCTCACAGGCCTTAAATACCGCGTTGAGAACCAGGGTACAAACAACAGCGTGTCATATACAGTGAACGTTGACAACACCGACAAAATCACAATATCCAACGCCTCGAACACTTCGGATGCAATACAGACCGTAACCATCAAGCTTGCGGGCGTATGGACCGACAACATCGACACTGAGCGCGGCTTCGACACCCTCACGCGCTTCTTCTTAGTTACATTGGACATCTATCCGGCAATAACACCGGGAACGATAGGCGAGGAGATAGTAACCTGCACCGCAACCGACACAATCAAGAAGTTCACAAACGTTGAGCCGGCGGTTGGACAACTCAAGGCCGACGGCACAAACAACCCCTATTGCTGGCAGTTCTCTGAGGACAACGCAACATGGACAATCATAGCCGGTGCAACGGGCGAGACATACACTCCCAACGGAGAGACCAACAAGACCGGCTGGTTCCGCCGCGGCGCATACAACGCTGCCAAGGACACCGTGTATTCAAACGCAATCCACACCACGGTGGGCAACGTTCAGCCCGGTGAGATCAGCATGAACGACGGCGCGACAGAGCAGGGCGAGTACTGCATCGACGAGGAAATCAACATCGACATAAAGGCGAACCCGGTGATTGAGAACGCCGCATATCAGAGTAACTACACAATACAGTGGCAGAAGAGAATAAACGCAGGCGAATGGAAAGACATTGAAGGAGCCGCAGGCGACGAATACACAGAGACATTCAAACTCGCCACTGCCAACGATGGCGGCATTGCCGACTCTGTGCACATCCGCTATTTGTTCAAGTTCGCTGAGTGCGCCGTTGAGCCGTCAAACAACGTCTATAAGCAGAAAATCCTTGTAGCCAACGACTACTACTCACCTGTGCTTACCAAGGATCAGGAAATAACCCTTTGGTACGGCGCTTGCGACACCGCAATCGTAATCCCCACCCTCGATCCGGAACCCATTTCAATAAGCTGTTCCCCGACACGCATCGGAGTTGGCACAACCACTGTAACCTGGACTGTTCGCGAGCCTTGCGGCGGTTTGCTCACCTACGAGCAGAAATTCACCGTCAACTATCCCGAATGCGAGCAGAACGTTGACATCAACGGTGTGTCGTATCCGGTTGTGCGCGTGGGCTGCGAATGCTGGACGGCCAAAAACCTCAATTCTGAGACAGAGACTTCCAAGGTTTACAACAACGACCAAAGCAACGAGCAGTTCGGCAGGCTTTACTCATGGTATGAGGCCATGGGCATTGCAACCGGCGACAACGAGAGCGCACCCGCAACAAAGGAATCGATGCGCGGCGAGTACGTGCAGGGCATCTGTCCCGAAGGCTGGGCAATCCCCTCCATCAGCCAGTACGACAACCTCTCGACAATGGCCGGGGGCAGCGAAAAACTGAAAACATCAGACGTTTCAGCATGGCTTCCCGACGCAGCAGGCATTGAGCCAGTTTCCGGATTCAACGCAATGGGTTCAGGATACTACGACTCGCAAATCAACGCTTTCTACAGACTTTTGGGCGTAACGCAGTTCTGGACGAGCGAAGTAATAGAGCACACTGTCAAGGGCGTGTGCAGTCGTATAAACCACTCTTGTCCCGACATCCGCTTCTCGGAGGAGAACAAGACAATGCATCTCAGCGTTCGTTGCGTTAGAATCGAACCAAAACAATAATTATTAGTTAATCACAATTTCATTTAAAAACAGAAGAGACGGTCGGTTGGTCGTCTCTTCTGTTTTTATTTAATCTAACAAAAATTTTCATTTGTATCCAGTAAGGCTTCACGTAATATTGCTAAATAGCTCTAATATTTTCAGCACTCTTTCCGTTACTTTTTGCTTGATCAAAAAGTAACCAAAAAATCAAGCCGACATTAAAGCGCCGCGCTCTGCCGAAAGCAAACAACAGCGGCAGAGTAGTATAAAATGCAAGAACGGCGGGTGAAACTATGCATAGTGCCGCAAGCCTTTTGCATTTTATAAACGCAAGCGCCTCTGCACGCTGTTGTAATGCTTTCGCCATTCACCGCGACCCCGCCTCCCAATGTCGGCCCGCCCAGCGCACGCGCGTGATAACTTCCAAACTCTCCTTTGGAGAGTTGAAGGACGCGCCTAAGAAATATTTTCGTCAAAAAATGTGAAACGTTTACGCGTTAAGAAATTGCGTCTGTTTGAATGATTGCGCATTGACATAAAAGTCGAAACTGCACGACAACAATCGAGATGAAAAGTTGAATAACCCTGACACAAGGAATGAGTTTAGCAATTTTTAATAAGCTGCTCACATTCGATAATAAAAGCAAGCTTTTATTATGCTCATTTATTCGCAGCTTTAG
>CADBQG010000017.1 GCA_902796805.1 uncultured Bacteroidota bacterium | reverse complement strand
GTCGTAGGCCTCGGGCACGGTCACGTCGATGGCGAAGGCCTTGCGGCTCTCGATGTGGCCCTTGGTGGTGTCGAAGTGGGCGTTGCCAGGGATGACCTGGCCGGGCTTGACGAGGTATGAGAACAGAACGTTCTCGGCCGCGCGTCCCTGGTGTGTGGGAATGACGTACTCGAAGCCGGTGAGTTCGGTGATGGTGTCCTTCATGTGGAAGAACGAGCGGGCGCCGCCGTAGCTCTCGTCGCCCATCATCATGGCCGCCCACTGGCGGTCGCTCTGGGCGCCGGTGCCGCTGTCGGTCAGCAGGTCGATGTAGACATAGTCGCTCTTCAGCATGAATACGTTCTGGTGGGCTTCGTTGAGCCACTTCTCGCGTTGTTCGCGTGTGGATTTCCTGATGGGTTCAACCATCTTTATTTTCCACGCTTCTGCAAAAGGTAATTCCATAATCTTTATGTTTTGATTGTTCAAATTCTCGCAAAATCAACAGCGGCTTGTTGAAAAAGCAAACGCGACACGAGTTCTGCAATCCTCTTCTTGCCTTTGAAACTCAATGTGTTGACGTTTTCAACGCTGCATGTGGAACCAATCTTCGCACACATTGCAAAGATAGTTTTTTTTGTTTTCCAAAAGTAGTGCGGTGTTGAAGAATTTAATTTTCTGAAAAAAAATATATTACAGTATTGGTTGATAAGAAAAAACTGTATATTTGCGCGCTTGATGTATGGACTGTCGATTTGGAGTCAAATAATTGTTAATCAAGGTTTTGGCAATAAAAAGATGATTGTATGTCATGCAAGACAAACGTAATAAATTTCAAAATTAACCAAAAAAATGTCAGGATTAATAGGAAAAAAAATTGGGATGACTAGCATCTACGATGCCTCCGGCAAGGTTGTGCCGTGCACAGTGTTAGAGGCTGGTCCTTGCGTGGTTACGCAAGTGAAGACCGTCGAGACTGACGGCTACAGCGCTATCCAATTGGGCTACGACGAGAAGAAGGAGAAGAACACCACGAAGTCGCTGAAGGGGCATTTCGCCAAGGCCGGCACAACCCCGAAGAAGATCGTGCGTGAGTTCACCCGTTTCGAGGAAGGCCATCAGAAGTCGCTTGGCGACGTGCTCGACGTTACCGTGTTCGAGGAAGGCGAGTTCGTCGACGTGAGCGGAAGCTCAAAGGGTAAAGGTTTCCAGGGCGTTGTGAAGCGCCACGGCTTCGGCGGTGTCGGCGACGCCACGCACGGCCAGCACAACCGTTTGAGGGCGCCGGGTTCAATGGGCGCGTCATCGTACCCTTCACGCGTGTTCAAGGGCATGCGCATGGCAGGCCAGATGGGCAACGCCAAGGTCAAGATGATCAACCTCCAGATCATGAAGATCGTGAAAGAGAAGAATTTGGTATTAGTTAAGGGTTCCGTACCGGGAGCCAATGGTTCATATATAATAATAGAGAGATGGAGCTAACAGTATATAAGATAGACGGCACAGCGACCGCAAAGACGGTTGCCTTGAATGACAGGATTTTCAACGTTGAACCCAACGACCACGCTATATGGCTCGACGTGAAGCAGTATTTGGCCAACAGGCGCCAGGGCACCCACAACACCCTGGAGCGCTCGGCGGTTTCCGGCAGCACCCGCAAGCTGAAGCGCCAGAAGGGCACAGGCGGCGCACGCGCCGGCAGCATCAAGTCGCCCACAATCCGCGGCGGCGCCACGGTGTTCGGGCCGCATCCGCGCGACTACAGCTTCAAGCTCAACAAAAAGGTAAAGCGCCTCGCCCGCTTCTCGGCTTTCACCTACAAGCAGCAGGAGAACAAAATCACCGTAGTGGAGGACTTCACCTTCGACACCCCGAGGACAAAGGACTACAAGGCAATGCTCAAGAGCCTTAAGCTCGAGGGCGAGAAGACACTTCTTCTCCTCCCCGACAACGACAAGAACGTGTTCCTTTCAGGACGCAACCTGCAGCGCACCAACATCATGCGCGCCCTTGACGCGAACACCTACCATGTCCTCAACGCAAACCACATCATCATTTGCGAAAACAGTTTGAAAGAGCTTGACAAAATGTTGAGCGAATAGTTAAAACCTTAAAATCTGAAACAATGAGTGTAATCATAAAGCCCATCATCAGCGAGAAGATGAACATGGTTTCCGAGAAGTACAACCGCTACGGTTTCATGGTTGACCGCACCGCCACAAAGCCCGAGATAAAGCGCGAGATAGAGTCTATCTACGGCGTGAAAGTGGTTCGCGTGAACACCCTTATCCAACGCGGCAAGACCACGGCACGCAACACCAAGGCAGGCGTGATACTCGGAAAGAAGAACAACTTCAAGAAGGCATACGTCTTCGTTGACAAGGATCAGAAAATCGATTTCTACAGTAACATTTAATAATGGTTGGCGGCGGATGCTGGCAGTACAGTGTCCAGTCGCCGGCCGATAACCCTTAAAAAAGAAATGGCATTAAAAAAGTACAAACCAGTAACGCCGGGTCAGCGCTTCAAGGTTATAAGCGCTTACGATGACATTACCACAAACAAGCCGGAGAAGAGCCTCTTGTTCCCCAAGCACAGCACCGGCGGAAGAAACAACAGTGGTAAGATGACGGTACGGTACCGCGGAGGCGGTCACAAGAAGATGTACCGTTTGATTGACTTCAAAAGAAACAAGGATGGTGTTCCGGCCACCGTTAAGACCATTGAGTACGACCCCAACCGTTCAGCGCGCATCGCCCTCCTGTTCTATGCAGACGGTGAGAAGCGCTACATTGTGGCTCCCCACGGCATCAAGGTAGGGCAGCAGATTGTAAGCGGCACAGGCGTGTCTCCCGACCTTGGCAACTGCCTTCCTATCGGCGAGATACCTTTCGGCTCAATCATCCACAACATCGAGATGCGTCCAGGCGAGGGCGGCAAGATAGCCCGCAGCGCCGGCTCGTACGCCCAGCTCATGTCGCGCGACGGCAAGTATGCAATCATCAAGCTCCCTTCCGGCGAGACCCGCATGATTCTCTGCGCTTGCAAGGCCACAATCGGCATCGTGTCTAACGGCGATCACAGCCTCGAGGTTTCGGGTAAGGCAGGCCGCAGCCGTTGGCTCGGACGCCGCCCGCGCAACCGCGGCGTCGTGATGAACCCGGTTGACCACCCGATGGGTGGTGGTGAAGGCCGTGCTTCCGGCGGTAACCCGCGCTCACGCAAGGGTATGCCGGCTAAGGGCTACAAGACCCGTCGCCCGAAGAAGAATTCGAGCCAGTACATCGTTGAAAGAAGAAAAAAATAACTTAAAAGCCAACAATTATGAGTCGTTCATTAAAAAAAGGTCCATATATACACTACAAGCTGGAACAACGCGTTATCGCAGCGCAGGAGTCAGGCAAGAAGAGCACAATCAAGACTTGGTCCCGCTCCTCTATGATTTCCCCGGATTTCGTAGGCCTTACGATTGCTGTCCATAACGGCAACAAGTTCATACCTGTGTATGTTACTGAAAACATGGTCGGCCACAAGCTCGGAGAATTCGCCCCGACACGTATCTTCCGCGGCCATGCAGGACAGAAGGACAAAGGGTCCAAGTAATTTGTGCTTCATTTTAAGTTATTGACCTTCCGATTAAGTAAGTAATACGTTAACAATACCAAGAGGCCTTTCATGAGGCCTCTTTTTTTACATAATTGTGTTATTTTTGCAGCGTAAAACCTTAACACTCATTCGACTTATGGAGAATTTGAGCTTTTTCACCACACTCCGCCCCACACTCGTAGGGGCATGGATTCCCGCCGTCGCCATGGTGCTCGTGCAGTTCGTTTGCATGGCCCTCTTCAAGGAAGGCGGCAAACGGGCGGTTGACACATCGTGGTATGACCCAAAAACCAAGATGTACGCCCAATGGAACACCATCTTCCAGGTCCTCGTCATCATCATCGCCGTATTCCTCCCGTTCAAGTGCGGCACGGCGTGGTTCACCGTCGGAGCAATAGTCTACGCTGTGGCTTTCGCGCTGTTCATGTGGTCGTTCCACTCCTACGGCACCGCCGACCGCGACAAGCTCATCACCAAGGGCATCTACAACTATTCGCGCAACCCGATGTACGCCGTTTTCACCCTCGCCATGCTTGGCATCATCATCGCCACGGCCTCGCTGTGGCTGCTGTTGATGATGGTTCCATACTGCTGGGCCATGCACGGTGTCATCCTCGGCGAGGAACGCTACTGCGAGCAGACCTACGGCGACAGTTACCGCGAGTACAAGCAACGTGTGCCGCGCTATTTCTTGTTCTGAAAAAACGTCAAGCAATGTTTTGGGACAAAGTGGCCGTACTTTACGATTTCGTTGAACGTCTCCTGAACGGGAAGGTGTATCGCGAGACGGGCAGGGCTGTGGCCGAGCATATTTCGTTCGACGACCACGTCCTGGAATGCGCCTGCGGAACGGGAGCCATCAGTGTTTGTGTTGCGCCTGTTTGCGCACGTCTGACGGCAACCGACTTCTCGAAAGAGATGCTGAAGCAGGTGGCAAGGAGGGCGAAAAGGTTTCCCAATATGGAAGTCGCCTTTGCCGACATTACAAACCTTCACTTCGGTGACAACCGGTTCGACAAGGTGATAGCCGGAAACGTCATCCATCTGTTAGACAACCCAAACGGCGCGATTGCTGAACTTGTCAGGATTTGCAAGCCTGGTGGCAAGGTCATTGTTCCGACCTATATCAACATGACTGACGGAAAGACAGGAAAGATTGCCTCCCTGTTCGGGAAAGCCGGGGCGGGCTTCAAGCGACAGTTTGATTTTGAATCTTACAAGAACTTTTTCATAGAAGCCGGATATAAGGATGTGACTTTTCGCGTAGTGGATGGGAGAATGCCTTGCGCGATTGCCGTTATTAAAAAAAACTGATGAGAAAAAAGTATAGATACAAACTTGATAAATCGATGATATTCAGGCGATTTCTTACGGATTTGAAAACACGATACGGTTCGGAGACTGCGGCTATAATCTGGAGAGACGCTAATTTGGAACTTCAACGGCTTGCGACCGGTCATCGAGGCGCGAAAAGAAGAGACCTGACCATGATATTCCCTGCGGTTGCACTCTATCGGGCGATTGAGAGCCGCGCTCCGGGTGAAGCTCTTGAAGTTACACGAGCTTTGGGAACAAAAGCAGGAAGCAGATTGCGCGACATCTTCCTCAAACTAACTTCTCTTCCTGGAATACCTGCGCTGATATGGAAGAAGATGCCTGCAATTGCAAGGAAACTGACCGATGGATATGAGTGCGAGGATGTGGTAGTGGACAATCGCCATTGCTCTCTGCGCATCACAGGTTGCCCGATATACAATCGCACAGTGGCTCTTGGCTGTCCGGAGGCCGCCCAGCTTATCTGTTGCCTGGACAAAGAATATCTGAATGGCTTCCGGGGTGTGAAGTACACAAGAACGAAATCGCTTGCCGAAGGAGATGCCTATTGCGACTATCTTCTGGAGAAATCACGTGACAGAAATGAAAAAAATAATAACCATCATGGCTAAGGAAATCAACTATTTTAAAAGGATTGTTGCTCATGTGGAAAAGAAATACGGTGGTGAGAAGGCTCGGGCCATAATGGCAAAGGCGCGCGAACGCTACGATGCAATTGTGGAGGAAAACAAAGACGAGCCGAAAGCCCACCATATCCACACCCGCGAGCGCATCTATCCGGGAATCGCGATGTTTGACGCTATGACCGCCGAAGGTATCAGTCGTGAAGAAGCAGCTGATTTTATCGTAGGCTGTTACAGATGGCGTGCAGGGAAAATGTCTCCGATAATCAAGGCAATATTCAAGATGCCAGGACTTTACAGAATCGTGCCCCAATTTTTCTTAAGCATGACGGCAAAGACATTCGGGCCGCAGATGGGCTTTGAGGCCAAGAACATGCACCTCGGCAAAAATGAGATGCGTTTTGACATGGTAAAGTGTCCGTATTATGAGAAATGCACGCAGTACGGCTGCCCTGAAATAGTGAAGGGCTATTGCGAGGCCGATGACATCCTTTATGGAGACATGCACCCCAAGTTGCTTTGGGGACGCACCCAGACGCTCGGAAAGGGCGGCAGCTGCTGCGACTTCAAAATCAGCATAATAAACAAAAAAATATGAATAAATCTTTTACCGCCAAAAGCATGATGGCCGACAGCCGCTTCTCGGCCCTCTTCAAGACGTTGCCCGACGACAAGCTGCGCGACATCGAAAGCCGCGTTGAGCAACTCATCCGCGACGAGCAGGAGTTTTGCGTACCCATCAGCAGACCGCACCTCTGCAACCTCTTCTGCGCGTTGGCCATCTATCAGTCCGACCTCGCCGAAGGCATCGACGCGGAGACTTCGCAACAGAAAATCGTCGCCACAATGGAAACCTGCCTCGCGCCGCGCAAGCGGATGTTCCAGCGCATGGCCAAGCTGCCCGGCGTGTTCCCCCTGCTGCGCAAGCTGATTCCCAAAATGATGATGAAAGGCAACGGACACGGCTGGTACAGCGTGGAGCTTGACCTCGGCAAGGACGTGTGCGCCTTCGACACGCGTCAGTGCATCTTCGCCACCATCTTCAAGAAGCAGGGCGTGCCCGAACTCGGGCCGTGCTTCTGCCGCATCGACGAATACCTCTATTCAGAGCTTCCAGGAATCAAATTCACCCGCACGGGCACCTGCTGCCGAGGCGATGAATGCTGCGATTTCAGGTTTGAAAGAATCAACAAATGACTGAAAAAAAAATGGATAAAAACAAGCAACAAATGCAAGGCGTGGCCGACACGCTCTATATCCCCCTGACGGCACGCATTTATGTATCGAGGCGCTTCCCGGAGTATTTCTACGACGAGAAGTCGCTCTCCATCGAGCACGCCATCCCCAACGACAGCATCGCCCGAAACTCCAACGAATACGTGCAGATGGCATCGGTGGCGCGTTATTACAACCTCGACGAGATGGCCAAGGCGTTCATGGCGAAGCATGGCCGCTGCAACGTCATCAACCTTGGCGCGGGCTTGGAGACGGCCTACTTCCGCCTGAAGCCAAATGAGGCTATTTTCTACGAGATGGATTTCCCCGAAGTCATCGCCGAGCGCAGGCGTGTGCTTGGTGAGGCCGACAACGAGATCCTCATCCCCGGCGACCTGTTCGACCTTGCCTGGGCCGACGGCATCGACACGTCGTTGCCCTCGCTGCTCATCGTTTCGGGCGTGTTCCAATACTGCCACGAGGAGCAAATCCTGCGTTTCATCGACGAGGTGAAGGAGCGTTTCGCCCAAGCGGAGCTCATCTTCGACGCCACTAACAAGCGCGGCCTGGCCTACGCCAACCGCTATGTGCGCCGAACCGGCAACACCAACGCCATGATGCACTTCAGCCTCGACGACGGGCGCGAGTTTGCCGCCAAGTCGGGCACGCAATTCATCGCCCAGCGGCCGTTTTTCACGCAGGCACGCAAAATGTTGCGCCGCAAGCTGAACCTCTATTCCCGCGTGGCCATGTGGATATCCGACGAAGGCCCTGCAAGAAGTGTGCTGCTGCATCTTAAATTGCACTGAACTTTCGGCCTGAAGTCGTAGAAAAGTGTATCTTTGCAGAGTTGTTAAAGATATATTATGCGTAAATTTTTAGTGCTATTGTTTGTTGCACTCTTCTATTCCGGCTTCTCTGAGCCGGTGGATTCGAACTTTCTTCGTCGTATGCCGATGCCGCCGAAGAACCTTTCAAAGGTGCCTGTGGTGCGCGCCAGGAGCGGTGAGAACATGATGCTGACGAATCTCGTGGTTTTCATACGCTTCGCTGACGACGAGGAGTTCACCACGTCGCTTGACTATGTGGATCAGATGTTCAACGACTCGTCTTTCCAAGCGGTTTCGGTGTACAATTATTTCAACGTGATGACATACGGAAAGATCAACTATCGTTCAATCTTCCCTAACAACTGCCAGAATTCGACGATATTGTCATATCAGGACATCTATCCGCGCGGGTATTTCCAGCCACAGAGTCCGTCAAACCCCGGCGGATACCCTCCGCAATCAACTTTGTACACAAACGACCGCGAGCGGAAGCTGCTCGTCAGGGTACTCAGCCACATCGACTCTGCCGGCCTTATTGACGAGAGTGTCAGTCTCGACGGCAACGGCGACGGCTACATCGACAACATAAGTTTTGTGATAAAGGGTGATGTCGGGAACTGGGGCGACCTGCTGTGGCCGCACATGGACTTCTTCAGCTCCGAGTATGCAGGGCTTTCATACACCCTGACTGTCAACGGCAAGATTCCACTCGCCTACAATTTCGAGTTCGCGGATTCCGGGCCTATCTTCTCTGCAAACACATTCGCGCACGAGATGGGGCATTCGCTCGGGCTCCCCGACCTATACCATTATTATTACTACAACAATGTTTATCCTGTCGGCATCTGGGACCAGATGGGGCAGAACAACCTCCAGCAGGTGTCCACTATACTGAAGTACAAGCACCTCGGGGTGGTGGAGGAGCCAATCGAGATAACTGAGGACGGCCATTATGTGCTGAACAGCAACACTTCAGCCGACCATCACAACTGCTATTTCATAAGGTCGTCGGTCGACCCCGACCAATGGTTCACCTTCGAGTACAGGAACTGCGACGACTTCATGGACAACGTTCCGGCCTCCGGTCTTATTATAGGCAGGTGGACTGATTTTGTCGATCCCTCTGACATGCACGAGTCGGGCAACGGCGGTTTCGATTTCCACAACAAGCCGCACTCATACTGGGTCTTCAGGCCAAACAGTCAGTCTGACACTGTCAACGGCAGCCTTTATCGGGCGGTTTTCAGCAGCGCGAGCGGGCGTACATCTTTCGGACCCGGCACGAACCCGCGTCCGTATCTTGTTTACGGGGAATTCGAGAACAGCTTCGAGATAACGAATATCTACGAATTCGGCAACACTCTCTCCTTCGACGTCCGTTTCCTTGACGTAGGGGTTGAGAGCCATGCCGGCGGCAACTCCATCGTCTATCCGAATCCTGCAAGCGACTTCCTGAACATATCCGCGGCAAACCTCATGTCCTTCGAGATCTTCGATATGCTTGGCAGGAAGGTTGTTTCAGGCGGTTGTGAAGACGCTCGTGTTGATGTTTCAAGCCTTAAGGATGGTCTCTATGTGGTGAAAGTCTCCACAATCGAAGGCTGTTTCACTGAGAAATTCGTCAAGCAGTAAAAGTTTATTCAGCTCAGGGAAACATAACATAATTTTCGGTCCCTTAACAAGGGGCCGAAATCTTTTTTTTATGTATCTTTGCGGCTGGCAACAAACATCACGTTTTAGGAGTTAAATCAAAGAGATGGAGTACTTTATAGCGAAGACATTCGCGGGTTTGGAGAACGAACTGTTCAAGGAATTGCATGGTCTTGGGGCGCAGAATTGCCGCAAGTTGAGCCGCGCCGTATCGTTCGAGGGCGACATCTCGATGATGTACCGCGCCAATTACTTCTGCCGCACTGCTTTGAGGGTGCTTTGGAGAAGAAAGGCCTTCAAGTTCAGGAACAACAACGAATTTTACAAGAATGTGTTCGATTATGACGCCTCGGAGGTGCTTTCGCCCGACGGGTCGCTTGCGTTCCATACCACCGCTTCAGACTCCATATTCTCCACACCGCTCTATGCCTCGGTACTTGCCAAGGACGCTGTGTGCGACCGTTTCCGAGACGCATTCGACAGACGGCCCGACGTGGACCGGGAAAGTCCTGACGTCCAGTTTCACATTCACATTTACAAGGACGAGGCACAGTTGTTTCTCGACAGTTCCGGGGAGTCGCTCCACAGGCGCGGCTACAAGGTGCGCAACCATCCGGCGCCTATTAACGAGGTTACTGCCGCGGCACTCATAAAGATGACCGGCTGGAAGGCCGACTGCGACGTGATTGACCCAATGTGCGGCGGCGCAACGCTACTCATAGAGGCCGCCATGAGCGCCCTTAACATTCCGGCGGGCTTCTACCGCCGCGAGTTTGGTTTCTACCGCTGGAAGAACTTCGACAGAAAGCTCTGGTCTGAAATCCGGAACGAGGCCGAGATTGCCGACGACGTCAGCGTCAACTTCTACGGTTCTGACATCGATGCCCGCTATCTTGAGACCGCCAGAGCAAACGTAAGGCAGGCGAGACTTCAGGATTTTGTGGTGCTTGAGAGGGAGAAGTTTCAGCACTCAAGTCCTGAGCGTACACCATCGCTCGTGATCTTCAACCCTCCCTATGGGGAGAGGCTCTCTGTCGACGACAGCGCAAGTCTGTACCGGGAAATTGGCGACACGCTGAAGAACAGATACCCCGGGTGCAGGGCGTTCCTCATAAGTTCTGACATTGATGCACTGAAGCATGTCGGACTCAAGCCCTCGAAAAAATGGAATGTGATGAACGGCTCTCTCGAGTGTCAGTTTGTCGGCTTTGAGTTGTTTTCTGGAGACAGGAAGTCATTCGTCATCAAGCAAAAAGGCGGGAAATGAAGTTTAAGGCGTTCATAACACCATTGTTTCTTCTGTCGATTTTCTTCGCTGCTGCCCAGGAGAAATACAGCAACGAGTTCCTTTCGCTCGGTGTCGGCGCGAGGGGGCTTGGCATGTCGAACACGATGTGTGCCCTTTCTGAAGACGTGTCGGCCGCGTACTGGAACCCGGCCGGGCTGACGAGGATGGAAAAGCGCTACCAGCTCTCGCTCATGCACGCCGAATATTTTGCCGGCATCGCAAAGTACGACAATGGCGGCCTAGGCTTCAAGATTGACTCCAACTCCGCCGTCGCGCTCACGTACATACGCTTCGGTGTTGACAACATAATGAACACCACTCAGCTCATCGACGCCCAGGGCAACGTCGACTATGACAAGATCACGTACTTCTCCGCCGCCGACAACGCTGTGTTTTTGAGTTACGCATACAGTTTTCCCAAAGTTCCGGGACTTTCGGTGGGGGCGAGCGCGAAGATAATATACCGCAAGATTGGCAGGTTTGCAAACTCATGGGGCTTCGGGCTCGACCTCGGGGTGCAATATCACAGGAAAGGCTGGCAGGCAGGCGTGATGCTCCGCGATGCAACTTCCACGTTCAACGCCTGGCAGTATTCCCTCTCCGACGACGTGATTTCCGTTTACCAGCAGACCGGCAACGAGATCCCGGAGAACGGTCTCGAGCTCACTATGCCCGCGCTGATTGTGAGTGGCGGCAAGACTGTCCATTTCGGGAAAGGCTTCAACGGTACTTTCGCCGTAGGCATGGACTTCACTTTTGACGGAAGGCGCAACTCGCTTATCAATAGTAATGTGCTGAGTGCAGACCCGCATCTTGGCGTTGAATTCGACTATAAGAGGATTGTCGCGCTCAGGGCTGGTATCGGCAACTTCCAGACCGAGGCCGACTTCGATGGAAAGAGGAAGACCACCCTGCAGGTAAATTTCGGGATAGGGGTTAACATCAAGGACATTGTCTCCATAGACTACGCGTTCACCGATCTCGGTGACATTTCGATAGCGCAATACTCGCACATAGTGTCTTTGAGGCTGTCGTTGAACAGGTTCAGAAAGAATCAGTGAGAAAAGAAAAAATAACAGATATGTCAGAACAGAAAAGAACAATCAGCATCCAGAAATTCCCTTTTACAGAAATGCAGCTGGCGCAGAAGGTGCAGGCGAGCATGAATGTAGAGCGCAGCGACGAGGAGCGGCAGAAGATGTACCGCACCATGTTGGGCAGCATAGACCTCACAACCCTTGAGGGCAGCGACACTGAGGAGAAGGTTTCATCACTATGTCGCCAGGCAAGGGAGTTCCGCGACGAGGAGCGTGAAATACCGTCGCCGGCGTCGGTGTGCGTTTATCCCACGTTGGTGTCAGTGGCGAAGCGCGAGCTCGAGGGCAGCGGAGTGAGAGTGACTTCCGTGGCCGGTGCGTTCCCTGCCGGGCAGTCGCCCCTCAATCTCAAGGTTGAAGAGGTGAAGTACGCAGTGGCGCAGGGCGCTGACGAGATCGACATGGTAATATCGCGCGGCAAGTTTCTCGAGGGGAAGTACCAGGAGGTTTATGATGAGATTCTCGCGATTCGCAAGGCCTGCCTCGGAAAGACGATGAAGGTGATCTTGGAGACCGGCGAGCTTCAGAGGCCGCAGAACATATTCAGGGCATCGCAGTTGGCTCTCTACGCCGGGGTCGACTTCCTCAAGACGTCAACTGGCAAGACGTCGGTTAACGCCACGCCGGAGGCCTTCTGGGTGATGGCTTTCGCGATAAAGATGCACCACCAGGCAACAGGCAAGATGGTGGGAATCAAGGCCGCCGGAGGGATTTCCCAGCCCGACGAAGCCGAAAAATACGCCAACATCTGGAGGCAGACCATGGGCGACGAGTGGTTCACGCCCGCTTATTTCAGGATCGGGGCGAGCCGCCTCGCCAGCAAATTATTCGACAAAATCAAATAATTTTCACGTAAGTGTTGGATTATAAAGAAATTATTGTATTTTTGCAGCCGAAATTTTTTAATAACACTTAAACAAAAGAAACATTATGACGAAAGCAGAAATCGTTAATGAAATTTCCAACCGCACTGGTTATGAAAAGAACAGCGTTCAGACTATTGTAGAGGCTTTCATGGATTCAGTGAAGAAGACTATGATTGACGGAGAGAACATCTATCTGAGGGGTTTTGGCAGTTTCGTTGTTAAGAAGAGAGCTGAGAAGACAGCCAGGAATATTTCAAAGAACACGACGATAACAATACCGGCCCACAATATCCCTTCTTTCAAGCCTTGCAAGGAATTCGTGGAATCTGTGAAGAATAATTCAAAAAAATAATAACTTAAATCGAAGAATATGCCAAGCGGAAAAAAACGTAAACGTGCCAAAATGAACACGCATAAGCGCAAGAAAAGACTAAGAAAGAACAGACATAAGAACAAATAGTTCTTAAGCGTGTTTAGAAAAACGAAAACTAAACAATTGCTCACAATTGTTTAGTTTTCTTTGTTTTATCACAATGGACAACACTCAGAACGAAATAATCAAGGAGATAATAATCTCAACGCGCAACCAGGATGTGCAGGTGGCTCTTTTGGAGGACAAGAAGCTGATGGAGTTCCACACTGAGAAGTCGTCGGCTCAGTTCTCTGTGGGCGACATTTACCTCGGGCGTGTGAAAAAGATTATGCCTGGACTCAATGCGGCGTTCGTCGATGTTGGCAGCGAGAGGGAGGCATTCCTTCACTACCTTGACCTCGGCATCAACGCCCGCACTGTGAACAACTTCGTCTCGCAGGCCATCGAGAACGGCAAGAGGAGCATAAACCACATCCAGTTCCTTGAAGAGGTGCCCAAGAACGGCAAGATCAGCGACGTGATAACTTCCGGGCAGAGCGTCATGGTTCAGGTGGCAAAGGAACCCATATCCACGAAGGGCCCGAGGATAACAACAGAAATATCATTCGCGGGACGGTATCTCGTGCTGGTGCCGTTCAGCGACAAGGTGTCGGTTTCGCAGAAGATAAAGAGCAACGAGGAACGCAAAAGGCTGCGCTCCGCGGTGCAGAGCATACGTCCGCGCAACTTCGGCATCATAATCCGAACCGTTGCGGAGAACAAGAGCGTTGAGGAACTCTCCTCTGACCTCGACATGCTCCGCTACCGCTGGGACACCACCGTTGAGAACCTCTTTGCCTCAAAGCCGCCCCTCAGGCTTGCTCAGGAGGAAAACAAGATATCGTCGCTGCTCCGCGACTTCCTCAACGACTCGTTCCACGCGATATATGTCGACAACCAGGACATCTTCAGGGAGGTGAAGAACTACCTTCATGTGCACGCGCCCGAAAAGGAGGGCATTGTGACGCTCTACAACGACAAAAAGCCGATTTTCGACCACTTCAGCGTTGCCCGGCAGATCAAGGGCTCGTTCGGCAAGGTGGTTACAGTCAGGAATGGCGTGTATCTCATCATAGAGCATACCGAGGCCATGCACGTGATTGACGTGAACAGCGGAAACCGAGTCAAGTCAACGCAGACACCGGAACAGAACGCCCTCAACACCAATATGATAGCTGCCGCCGAGATAGCAAGGCAGCTTCGGTTGCGCGACATGGGAGGAATCATAACGATAGACTTCGTGGATCTTCACGAGGCCGGCAACAAGACAACCCTGAACAAGGCTATGGCCGACTTCATGCGCAACGACAAAGCAAAGCACACTATTCTGCCGCTCAACAAGTTCGGCCTCATGCAGATTACCCGCCAACGCGTGCGCCAGGCCACGATAATAGAGAACACCGAGCAATGTCCTACCTGCAAGGGCACGGGCAAGATAAAGCCGCCCATAGTCATTGAGGATGAGATTTCAAACGCCCTCGACTTCCTGTTTGAGAAACAGAACGAACCGAAAGTATCAATCGTGACGCATCCGTTTGTTAATGCCTATCTTACGAAAGGCTTCCCGTCGATAAGGTTAAAATGGTGCATGAAATACAGAAAGTTCATAAGAATTTCCGCCAACCAGAGCAGCCGTCTTAACGAGGTTCACTATCTCAACGAGAACAATGACGAGATAATACTCTGGAGCGAGCCTACAACCGAAAGATGAAGGAAGTAACTTCCGAAATATTGCAGAAGATAGAGCGTTTCTGTGCTTACCAGGAGCGTTGCAAGCATGATGTTGAGGTGAAATTAAGGTCGCTTGGGCTTTCAGAGAGTCAGATTAACCAAGTTTCAACAATGCTCGAAGACGAAGGTTTTGTCAACGACGAGAGATTTGCCGAGACATACGTCAGAAGCAAGCTGAAAAGTTCTTGGGGGAGGCAGAAGATTGTTTCAGGCCTTGCCTCCAAGCGCATACCGAGGGATATTATCGCCCAGGCAGTCTCTGCAATCAATCCTGCAGACTATGCCGATAGTTTGAAACATGCGGCTTCAAAATGGTTGAAAGCCAACGGGCATAAAGAAAATCGGAGAGACAGGTTGATGAGGTTTCTCATGTCAAAAGGATACACTTACGGCGAAATATCAGAGTCGCTGGATGATATGGAACTATAAAAAAAAGGTTGTCGTAACAGACAACCTTTTTTATTTTGAACATATAAAGTTCCGGTTTTATTCTTCTGCGGCTTCTTCCTCCTCGGTAGCGGCAGCTGCCGAACCACGGGTTGGGTTCACAGACACAACAACCTTGTTCTGGTTGTCGACGATTTCCAAGTTGTCGACCTTGATGTCGCCAATCTTGATCATGTCGTTGATGTCGAGCGGGGAGATGTCAACGGTGATACACTCCGGAACGTTCTCGAGAAGACCGCGAACCTTGAGCTTGCGAACGCGTTTTTTCAACAGACCGCCCTTGAGGACGCCGGGTGAGGTGCCTGTAACCTTCAATGGTATCTCAATGGTTATAGGCTTGCCATCAACAACCTCGAGAAAGTCGACATGGAGAAGTTTGTCGGTGATTGCGTGGAACTGTGTGTCCTGTACAATCGCTTTTCTCACTGTGCCGTTGATGTTCAGCTCTGCATATTTCACCTCAGGGGTGTAGAGCAAATTCTTGAACTCTTTCTCTTCAACCACGAAGAGTTGCTGTTCCTTGCCGCCATAAATCACGCACGGAACCATTCCGCGGCTCCTTTGCGCCTTTGCATCTTTTTTCCCTACGTTCTCACGTGGAGAACCGCTAATAGATACTGATTTCATAATTGTTTGTTTTGTTAAAAAAATCGGGCGCGAAGATACAAAAAAAACTAATACAGAACGATGCTCTGAAAACAACCATGTTGCCTTATTCAATGACTTGAAGTCTTTGAACCGGCGGCGAAGATCCTTACGTCTGTACCGTTGGTTATGCATACCACAGGGGCGTTAAGGACGGAGTTGTAGCTGCAGGCCTGGTCGAGGACTTCTTGGGTGAGGGGGACTTCCGGAGCCTTGCACTCAACGAGGATGTAGGGCTTGAGTTCGCTGTCGAAGACAACGATGTCGTAGCGCCGCACGGTGCCGTTGACGGATATGGAATGCTCTACGGAAATGTGCGACAGCGGGAATTTCTTCACGTCCAACAGGAATAATATGAATTTCTGTCTAACCTCCTCTTCTGGAGTCATGGCCACCCAGATCCGCCTCACAGGGTCGAAGATCTCCTTCCTGGATTCGCCGTCGCGTGTTTTGATGGAATGCTGCATCATCCCAGTTTCGCCTTGTAAGACTGGTAATCGCCTGGCTGGGCCAGAACCTCGAACGTTCCGTCGGTGTGAATCACCCCGATCATTGGATGGTTCACTCCGTTGAAAAAGGTGGTCTTCACCATGGTGTAGTGAATCATGTCGTCGAAGACTATGGTGTCGCCAATCTCAAGCGGTTCCGGGAAGGCGAAGTCGCCCATGCCTATGAAGTCGCCGGCCAGACAGGAGCAGCCGCCAAGACGATAAACGTGCTTGCTGTTTTCGTCCGGCTCGGTTGCGCCGATGACTGTCGGCTTGTAGGGCATTTCCAAACAGTCGGGCATGTGGCAGGCGAATGAGACATTCAGCATGGCAATCTTTACGCCTTTGTTTTCCACAATGTCCTCCACTGTGGAGGTGAGCACGCCAGTCTGCCAGCCCACGGCCTCGCCCGGCTCGAGAATGACTTCTTCGAGGTTCGGATAGCGAGCCTTGAAGTCCCTGAGCAGACCGATGAGATGCGGTATGTCGTAGTCGGCGCGTGTGATGTGGTGCCCGCCGCCCATGTTGAACCACTTGCATTGCTTGATAAGTCCCGAGAATTTCTCCTCCACGGCTTTCAGACAGCGTTCGAGGGCGTGGCTGTCGTTCTCGCACAGGACGTGGAAATGAAGGCCTTCCACGCCTTCAGGCAGAATGTCGGGCATTTGCTCACGCAGGATCCCGAGCCGCGAGCCCGGCACCGCAGGGTTGTACAAATCGGTCTCTATTTCTGAATATTCCGGATTGATGCGCAGTCCGATGCTCACCTTCTTGGGAAATGCCTTGGTTTTGGGCGCGAACCTGTTGAACTGCGACAGCGAGTTGAATGTCATGTGGCTGCTGAATGCCAGTAGCTGCTCGAAGTCGCGGTCGGTATATACGGGTGCGTAGGTGTGCGCCTCGCAGCACATCTCCTCTGCAATAAGGCGTGCCTCGTTGACGGAACTTGCCGTGGCGCCGGCTAAATAGTCGTGGATGACGGGGAAGGCAGGCCAGAAGGCGAAGCCTTTGAGCGCGCAGATTATGGAGACACCAGCCTCTTTCTGCACGAGGTTTAAAATCTGCAGGTTTGCAAGAAGTGCCTCCTCTGACAGGATGTAGCACGGCGAGGGAAGGGTGGAGTAGTTCATGATTAGGAATTAGGGATTAGGAGTGAGGAAATAAGGTAGTGCTTTTTGAGGTGACAATCAAATCTGTTATAAGCGACCATGATCAAACGTGTTTAAGGCCGCAAAGATAAGAATTTTTAGAGATTATTATAACGAATTTTAAGATACAGTGTGTGTTTAGATTTTCTGTATATTTGCGCTTGTGAAAATACCGGGGTGTCCCTGGCATAAGCATTTGATTATAACATATAACATAACATATAGTTATGCGTATCGCAAGAGAAGAAAGTTATATCAGTTCCAATTTGTTTTCCTTCGGGCTTGCAAGGGTTGCCGCCTTGATTATTGTGGTGTTCTTCCTCGGGTCTGGTGCAGTCGCGCAAGAAACCGACACCATTCCCGACAACGAGTTCTCCATCAGCGCGTCATTGGTCAACAGGGGTGAGCTGCGTGCCGGCGGCTTCAACCCGGACAGTCTTGACAATCAGCGCCGCACACAGTTCATCATGGGGCGGTACACGATAAGCCTTAACTACAAGCGCTCCTGGCTCGAGGTCATGCTCACCCCGCAGTTCGCGGGCGTATGGGGACATTCCGCAGGAAGCCTTACGCTGAAGGAGGCCTGGGTGAACATGATGAGCAGGCACGGTCTTTTCGCAAAAATTGGACGCCAGGGACTGGAATACGACGACGAGCGCATCATCGGCCATGATGACTGGGTCATGACCGCCCCGACCCACGATGTTGCGAAGTTCGGTTATGAAGGGCACGGGCACAAGGTGCACGCGATCCTCGCCTACAACCAGAACGCCGCGAACATCGAGACCGGCACCACCTATTACTCAGGCGGTATGCAACCTTACAAGACCATGCAGACCCTTTGGTACCATTACGACACGCCGAAGTCTCTGCTGGGGTTCTCGCTCATAGGGATGAACATCGGGATGCAGGAGCCTGACAAGGAGAAACCCAAGACCTATTATCAGCAGCTCTTCGGGACCTTTGTCGCGCTGAAACCTAAATACACCAACCTCGAAGGTGCGTTCTACTACCAGACCGGCAGGGAAGAACACGGAATACCGCTGAGCGCCTTCATGGGCAGCGTCAAACTCACTGCAACGCCCATAGAGGTACTGAAGATACGTGTTGGCTACGACTACCTGAGCGGCGACAAATACTTCAACATACCATCTCAAGGGCAGTTGGGCATGGTGTTCCACGACAAGATAAGGGGATTCTCACCGGTATTCGGCTCGCACCACGCTTTCTACGGCGCCATGGACTTCTTCTATCTCGACAGTTATGTGGGGAATTTCACTCCAGGACTCCAGAATCTCTATCTCGGTGTCTCCGCCGAACCTGTCATGAACATGAATGTAAGCGCAGCGTACCACTTCTTCGCCATAGCCGCCAACATCGAGAACCTGAAAAAACCACTCGGACACCAGATTGAGGCCGAGGCTTCATACACGTTCGCCAAATTTGTGAAGGTCGCTGCCGGATACACTTATATGCGCGGTACGAAAACAATGGAGACTCTCCAGAAAGTCGACAAAAACCGTCGCCTGCATTGGGGCTGGGTGATGATCAGCGTTACCCCGACGGTCTTCTCCACATCTTGGTTAGACAAAAAGAAAAGGAACAACAAAGACATAGTCAAATAGTATAAAAACAACAACAATATGGATAATAAGACGCCTCTGAATTCCCCGCAGTCGGATATATTTGCAGAATGCATGCAGAACAAAGCCGAAGCCCTATACAATGTGCCGTACATTCTCAAAGCGACAAAAAAAATAGACCTGCCGCGACTCAAAAACGCCATTCTGAAGGCACTTGAGGCACATCCGTACACGTCATGCAGAGTCAAGATAGACGACGAGGGAACAGCAGTGCAATACATTGACACCGTAGGGATGCCTGAAATCGTCATTGAAGAGATCGCCGACATCGAGGCCGAAAAGAAACGACTGCCGAAGAACATGTATCTCGACGGAGAGCCGCTCGTATATTTCAAGCTTCTATCTGCCCCTGACGCCAACTACATCTTCTTCCAGTTCCACCATATCGTAATCGACGGCTCGTCGCTGATAGTCCTCTTCAGCGACATCGACGCCGCCTACCGTGGCGAAAGCCTTTCACAGGAGTCATACACTTCCCTTGACTTCGCTGCCGAGGAAAATGCACTCAGGGAGAGCAAGGCTATGGAAGACGACAGGCTGTGGTATAAGGAACATTTCGCCTGCGACGATGTCGACACTGACCTGGCGCCCGACGTGGATGGAGCAGATTTCTGTGCAAAGACTGTAGAGATAGACCTCGCTATAGACACAGCGGTCGTTGGGAGGCTCTGCAAGTCTAACGGCGTTAAGCGCAGCGACATCTTCACCTCCGCATTTGCACTCCTTCTATCGCGTTACACAGCGGAGGACGACGTTTTGTTCTCCACCATTTGGAACGGTCGTGGCGACACTAGGCTGAATCGCACCTTGGGTATGTTCGTGAGGACTTTCCCCGCCACCTTTCATATTGACGGCGAGATGACCGTTGCCGAACTGCTTCAACACGGTGCCGAGACCTCGGATGGAGTGCGCTCGCACCTCGCCTATTCGTATTCCGAATTCTGTTCGGAGCATGGGGTAAATCCCCAGATAATGTTCGCATATCAAGGAAAACTTTTCCATGATGTTGGCATTGACGGTGAGAAACTCGAAATAATCCAGCTCTTCGACAACATCACCGACCGGCCTCTCGAATTTCAGCTTTTCCAGACAGATGAAGGTTACCGAATGGTTGTTTCATACCATGCGCATATCTATTCTGATGTTTTCGTGAAGCAGTTTGTACTGGGCTATGAGACTGTGATTGCGCAGATAACCGTGTTGGACAGGAAGTTGAATGAGATTTCGATTCTTTCTGATGAAGGACTGCGCCTGATCGACAGTTTCAACGACACCGATGTTGATTACGACGAAAGCCAGACTGTAGTTTCCATGTTCAGGCAACAGGCCCTGCGAAACCCTGACAAGTTGGCAGTTGTTTACAATGATGTAAGATTGACATACAGGGATTTGGATGAAAAGACCGACGCCATAGCGTCGCGAATAGCCTCGTCGGGACTTGGGTTGGAAGATGTAGTGGCGGTGCTGATACCGCGCTGCGAGTTGATGGCAGTTGTGTCGCTCGGCGTGCTGAAGGCCGGATGCGCTTACCAGCCGTTGGATCCCGGCTATCCCAAGGAGCGCCTCGACTTCATGCTTCGCGATTCCGGAGCAAAGCTGCTGATTGCCGACAGTGAGTTGTATCCGTTGGTGGAAGGCTACGCGGGCGAGGTGCTTCTGACAAGCGGAATTTATACCGACGTCTTGACACAGGTGAAGCCTACGCCGCCCTTGCCTGGAAGTCTTATGACGATGATATACACATCTGGCACGACCGGACTGCCGAAAGGATGTCAGATTGAGCACAGGAATGTTGTGGCCTTCTGCCTTATGCACCAACACTGCCACAACATAACATCCTCGAGCCGCGTGAGTGCGTATGCAAGCTACGGCTTCGACGCCAGCATTGAGGAGATCTTCGGGCCGCTGACCGCCGGCGCCGAACTGCATATCATACCCGACGAGATACGGCTCGATCTCGCCGCCTTGAACGGCTATTTCGAGGACAACGGCATCACTCACGCCTTCATGACCACACAGGTGGCCTACCAGTTCGCCACGAACTTCGAGTGCGCTTCGCTGCAAAGACTTCTGACCGGGGGCGAGAAGCTGCCTTCGCTGAACCCTCCGGACAATTACATCGTATGCAACGGCTACGGTCCTTCTGAATCGATTTGCTATGTCACAAACTTCGACGTTGTGGAAAAGAGGAGGAATATTCCCGTGGGCAAGGCTCAGATGAACGTCAAGTGCTACATAGTTGACAAATATGGGCACCGTCTTCCTGTCGGGGCTGCCGGTGAACTATGGGTTGCCGGCCCGCAGGTGACACGCGGGTATCTCAACCGCCCTGACAAGACTGCCGAGGTGTATATAGAAAACCCTTTCAACACAAGCCCCAAATACTCGCGTGTGTACCGCTCCGGCGATATGGTGCGTTACCTTCCTTCCGGCGATGTGGACTTCGTTGGCAGAAAAGACGGGCAGGTGAAGATTCGAGGATTCCGGGTGGAACTCAAGGAGGTTGAGGGGGTTATCCGCGATTTCCCGGGAATAAAGGACGCCACCGTGCAGGCCTTCGACGACGAGGGCGGCGGAAAATTCATTGCCGCCTACATAGTGGCCGACAAGTCAGTTGACATTGACGCTCTCAACGACTTCATACGTGACCGTAAGCCGCCATACATGGTGCCCGCTGCTACCATGCAGATTGATGCAATTCCGCTGAACCAGAACCAAAAGGTCAACAAGAAGGCGCTTCCGGAGCCTGTCAGAAGCCGCGTCTCTTCAGATTCAGGCTCAGCCGCGCCGCTCAACATACTCGAGGCCGAACTCCACAAGATTATTGCCGGCGTCATCGGGTCTGAAGATTTCGGCGTGACCACCGAGCTTGCCTATGCCGGACTGACTTCTATTTCAGCTATAAAACTCGCTGTGCAAATCAACAAACGCTTCGGAATAACTTTGGACTCCAAGTCGTTGGTCAAGCAAGGCACTCTTCAAAGTGTGGAGAATGAAATCCTCGAGAAGATGATGTGCGAAGAAAAGGAAAAGACAGAGATTCCGGAGCCGGCACATGCTGACATGTCGGGGACACCGCTGTCGTATTCCCAGATGGGCGTTTACATGGAGTGCATGAAACAGCCGCTCTCAACAGTCTATAATGTGCCGTCGATGGTAACTTTCCCTCGCAACACTGACACCACCAGACTCATGCAGTCTCTTGAGAAAATAGTGGATATTCATCCTATGTTCAAAGTGCATTTTGGCAACTTGTCGGGAGAAATTGTGCTGGTTTATGATTCAGGCCAGTCTCTCCAGATCACACAGACCGCAATGGACGACTCTGAACTGGACAAGCGAAAGAATACTTTTGTCAGGCCGTTCAATCTGTCGCAGGGTCCGCTGTACCGCATGGAGATAGTGTCAACAGAGACTAAGATTGCACTCCTTATGGATGTGCACCATCTGATATTCGACGGTGCGTCGATGAACATATTCCTTTCACAGTTGTCAGACCTTATGGACGGTCGGGACATTGAAGCCGAGAACTTCACTTTCGCCGATTTCGTTGCCGGGCAGAAGGATGCTGAGGTGTCTGGCGAGAATGTTGCAGACAAAGAGTTTTTCCATGAGAGGTTGGGGAAGGTGGAAGGAGTTACAGAAATCCCCTCAGACATGACAAATCCTTCGGATGAAGGGAGGACTGGTTGTGTTTGCAGCGCCCTTGACTTCGACACGGTGAGCCGTTTCTGTCGTGAGCGCGGATTCACACCGGCGCATCTGACACTGGCGGCGGTCTATTATACACTTTCCAGGTTCTCGAACAGCGAGCAGGTGTGCATAACGACAATCAGCAACGGACGCTCCGACCTGCGCATCCAAAACACTGTAGGCATGTTTGTGAACACTCTTGCGCTTTCTGCCGAAGTCGGTTCACAAACTGTTGAGGCATTCCTGAAAGAGACTGCCGGCAACTTCGACGCCACGCTCACTCATGAACAGTATCCTTTCGCCAAAATTTCCTCCGACTACGACCTTGCAGCAGACATCATGTTCGCATATCAGATAGGCGTTCTCGACCGTTATATATGTGGCGGTGAGGAGCTGAAAGTCGAGAATCTCGAACTTGACATTCCAAAGTTCAAAATTGCTTTCTATATCAAGGAAATGGACGGATTTCCAAGTGTCTGCATCGAGTATGACAACGGCAGGTACAGCGAAGAACTGATGCAGAGCCTTGCCGAGTCGGTGGCGAACGCGGCAAGGGCATTCGTCGACAGTCCTGACATCCCGCTCCGGCAGATTTCACTGCTCGACAAAAACCTGATCGCCACACTCGACAGCTTCAATGCGACAGAGGTGCCGTACGACTCCACTCAGACAGTGGTGTCGCTTTTCCGTATGCAGGCACGGCAGAATCCCGGCAACGTTGCCGTAGTTTTCCAAGAGAAAAAAATCTCATACGCAGAGGTTGACGAAATCACAGACCGGATAGCCTCGTACATACAGTCGAAGGGACTCGGACGCGAAGATGTGGTATCAGTAATAATACCGAGAAGCGAGTGGATGGTTATGGCCTCTCTCGGTGTTTTGAAGGCAGGGTGCGCCTACCAGCCGCTCGACCCGAGCTATCCTGCCGAGAGACTGAACTTCATGGTGGACGACGCGGGGGCGAAACTGCTGATTGCCGACGCCGCGCTGCGCCCTCTGGTCAGCGATTACGCCGGCCCTGTGCTGCTGACAGATGACATCTACGGCTTGCCAGCGTCAAGACCGTCGTCAATAGAAATTCGTCCTTCAGACCTTTTCATAATGCTTTATACTTCAGGCTCCACCGGGGTGCCAAAGGGTTGCCAGCTCGAACACGGCAATATCTCGGCCTTCTGCCATTGGTATCAAAGGAACTACGAGCTTTCCCCCGACTGCCGTGTTGCGGCATACGCCAGCTACGGCTTCGACGCGTGCATGATGGACATGTACCCTGCACTCACCTGCGGCGCCTGCGTCCATATCATCGGCGAGGATATCCGCCTCAACCTCCCCGACCTTAACAATTACTTTAACCAGAACGGCATTACCCATTCGTTCATGACAACCCAGGTGGGATACCAGTTCGCTACCAATGTCGACAACCGCTCGCTCAGGTGTTTTGCCGTAGGCGGCGAGAAACTGTCAGCCCTGAACCCGCCAGCGAACTACCGCATGTACAACGGCTACGGCCCTACAGAATGCACAATCTTCACCACAAACTATCTCGTCAAAGAGTATGAGGCCGACATTCCCATAGGCAGACCGCTCGACAACATGAAACTCTATATTGTCGACAAACAAGGCAACAGGCTTCCTGCCGGCGCAGTCGGTGAGTTATGGGTCAGCGGGCCGCAGGTGAGCCGCGGCTACCTCAACCGCCCCGAGAAGACTGCAGAAGTGTATGTCAGCAATCCATTCGATGACGACACAAGATATTCCCGTGTGTACCGGACCGGCGACATTGTGCGTTATCTTCATGACGGGAACGTTCAGTTCGTGGGGAGGAAAGACGGACAGGTCAAGATCCGCGGTTTCAGAATAGAAATGAAGGAGGTGGAGGCAGTGATCCGCCAGTATCCAGGTGTGCAGGATGTAACTGTGCAGGCCTTCGACTACGACAATGGCGGCAAATACATAGCGGCATACGTCGTGAGTGGAGAAACTGTTGATGTGAAAGCCCTCAACGCATTCATTTCATCGAAGAAGCCGTCGTATATGGTCCCAGCAGCCACAATGCAGGTTGACAATATCCCGCTCACCCAGAACCAGAAGGTTAACAGAAAGGCTCTGCCCAAACCCGTAATCCAAGCCTCCGACCGCGAGTACGTTGCCCCAGCCAACGATGTAGAGACCGTTTTCTGCAACATTTTCGCCGACGTGTTGGCGATGGACAAGGCGGGTGCCACGGACAACTTCTTCGACTTTGGCGGCACCTCGCTGATGGTCACCCGAGTCATCATAGAGGCCGACAAGGCAGGAATGCATGTGGCTTACGGTGATTTCTTCACTAATCCCACACCGCGAGACCTCGCAGTCTTGGTGAAAGGCGGAACCGATTCCGGGAAAGAGGAAAGGGAGGCTGCCGAATTCGACTACTCGTCCATCAATCGCATTCTTGAATACAACAATATAGAATCATTCAAGAAGGGAGAATGCCTGAAGACAGGCTGCGCCTTGTTAACCGGCGCAACAGGGTACCTTGGAATCCATGTTCTCAAGGAACTGCTCGATTCCGGCGTCCCTGAAATCCACTGCCTTGTGCGCGAGTCTGGAGTGGAAGCCGCGGAGCACAGACTGAAGACTCTGCTCTTCTATTACTTCGAGAACACTTACGACGAGCTTTTCGGCAGCCGGCTGCGCATTGTTCTCGGTAATGTTACCGACGATCTGTCCGCGGTTGTAACGGCAAAAGTCGACACTGTGTTCAACTGTGCCGCTGTGGTGAAACATTTCAGCAAAGGCACCGAAATAGAGGATGTGAACATTGGCGGGGCAAAGCGCTGCGCTGAATTCTGCGAGGCCACCGGAGCAAGACTTGTGCACATTTCCACGACAAGCACAGGCGGTGTCAACGTGGATGGCAAGGTTCCTTCGGATTTCGTGTTCACCGAACAGAAACTCTTCAACGGACAGTATATTGGCAACCAGTATGTTTATTCAAAATTCGTTGCCGAACGCCTTGTGCTGCAAGCCGTAGCCGATGGAAAGATTGAAGCAAAGGTGATCCGTGTAGGTAATCTTTCCGCACGCTCGACCGACGGCGAATTCCAGGTCAACTTCTCCACCAACGCATTCATGGGCCGCATAAAGGTGTACAACATGTTAGGCTGCCTGCCATACGAGCTCTACGAACAGAAAGTGGAGTTCTCGCCGATTAACGAGGTGGCGAAATCGGTGGTGCTTTTGTCCTCGGCGCCGAAGGAGTGCTGCCTGTTCCACGTCTATAACAGTCACTGCCAGTTCCTTGGCGACGTGCTGACGCAGCTGAAGAGCATCAACACCGACATAAAGTTTGTTGAACACGAGGAATTCGACCTCGCCCTCAAGGCAGCCTCCGACGACGTGGAAAAATCGAAGACGCTCTCCAGCCTGCTTGCATACCAGGACATAGCCCACGGAAAGAAGGTTACAGAGATTCCCACCGATAATTTCTACACTACCCAGGTGTTGCACAGGCTCGGATTCTCCTGGTCGGCGACAACCTGGGACTACATCGACCGCATGTTCAGTGCCATAGGCGGCCTGGGGTTCTTCGAAATGTGATAGCAGTGATTTTGAACACTTTCTGCGATTTCATGGCGAAACCTCATCAACTCTATTGAAAAGGTTTGTTTGTGTATCGGCGGAAGTCTGTCGTTGCTGGTACTCATCCATTCAGCGGCAGATTTCTTCCGTTTGGGTGTCGTTTTAGTTTTTTTGTATATTTGCAACCTTGTTTTAAAAATGAGATATATGAGGATTTACCGCTTTGTTTGCGCCCTGACAGTGCTGTTTTTGGTCTCTGTGCCTTCCATGGCACAGCAGGTTGAGCCTGTGAAATGGAACTACAAGACCGTGAAGGTCAACGATTCCGTGGCGGAGTTGCAGTTCACGGCCGATATACAGCCCAACTGGCATCTGTATTCACAAGCTCGTGGAGAAGGCCAGATAGAGAGCCCGCTTGAATTTTCCTTCAACAAAAGCAATTCATACGAGCGTTTGGGGAGTGTTGTTGAGCCCAAACCCCAGAGCGACTACGACACGCTTTTCAAAGCGCACTCCAACTTCTATACCCGCAAGGTTACCTTCAAACAGAAGGTAAAAGTCAGGGACACTCTTCCGTTCAAAATCACCGGTAAACTTGAGGGCCAGGCCTGTATCGATGGCCGCTGCACCCCCGTGGAGGAGAAGTTTGCCTTCGATGTCAAGGGGTTCAAGCCTGCGGTGGTCATGCCTCAGGTTGACACCTCCGAATTGTCCTCTGAGCAAAACGACGCGCCTGCCGACACCATGGCCGCAGCTGTGCCTTCGTCTCCGGCTGACGGCGCCGGCAAAGAAGATGAATCGCTTCTCAGGTACTTTATAATGGCTGTGCTTGGCGGTCTCGCCGGTTTGCTGATGCCGTGCGTCTTCCCCATGATTCCCATGACTGTCTCCTTCTTCTCGAAGGAAGGCCACGAGGGAAAAAGGAGTGCATTGCTATATGGCTTCTTCATTGTGTTGATCTTCGTTGTGTTCGGCATCATCCTCTCGCTGATATTCGGCGCCGACCTTGGCAATGTGCTGAGCACTCACTGGATTCCGAACATACTGTTCGCAGTGATATTCTTCATATTCGCCCTGTCGTTGCTCGGATATTTCGAGATAACGCTCCCGAGTTCATGGGTCAACGGCTCGGCGAAACGGCAGAACGCCGGCGGTGTGGTTGGAATTTTCTTCATGGCACTCACTCTGGTGCTTGTCTCTTTCTCATGCACACTGCCGATAGCCGGTGCCGTGGCGCTCAACGCAGCGGGAGGCTCCTTTGTGAAGCCGATCGTCGGGATGCTCGGTTTCTCGCTCGGCATCGCCGTGCCGTTCACGTTCTTCGCGCTGTTCCCCGACCTGCTTAAGAAACTCCCCAAGTCGGGCGGCTGGATGAACACCCTTAAGGTGATACTTGCATTCGTGGAGCTCGCCTTCGCCCTGAAGTTCATAAACGTCCCCGACCAGACCTACCACTGGGGAATCCTCGACAGGGAGGTCTATCTCGCGCTCTGGATCGTGCTGTTCTCGCTCCTCGGGCTTTATTTGCTTGGCAAGATAAGATTCCCGCACGACGACGAGTATCCGGTTCAGAAGAGCTGGTTCAGGTTCCTGCTCTCTGTAGCTGTGTTCGGGTTTGTGGTGTATATGGTTCCCGGAATGTTCGGCGCGCCGCTGAAGGCCCTTTCAGGCTGGCTTCCCCCGATGGACACCCAAGACTTCGACATTAACGCCATTGTGAGGGAAGAGAGCGGAAACGGCGGCGGTTCTTCAACTTACGTTCTATCTGAAGAACCCCTCTACGCCGACAAACTCGACATCCCGCACGGAATCAAAGGCTATTTCGACTACGACCAGGCACTTCGCGTGGCCAAGAAAGAGAACAAGCCAGTGTTCCTCGACTTCACAGGACACGGCTGCACCAACTGCCGCAATGTTGAGGCTGCTGTCTGGGTTGACAAGGAGGTCAGGAGAATTTTCGCCGAAGAGGTGATTGTGGCCACGCTGTATTGCGACGATAAGATTATACAACTTCCTGAAAGCGAGCAGTTCAAGAATGCGGCTGGCGACTTGGTTACAACTCTCGGAGGAAAGAACAGGCACATCGAGCAGACTCTCTACAACGAGAACTCCCAACCGTGCTACTTTGTGGTTTCTCCTGACGGTAAGGTTCTTTCAGGTCCCACCTATTATGAGCGGGACGTCGAGAAGTATCTCAAGTTCCTCCGCGACGGAATAGATGAATACAAGAAAATGCAGAAATAGAGCGTGTTCAAGATGAGAGACCTCATATGGCATAGCAAACTTCCGGTAAGTGTTGCAAGCGGGCTGCTGATGGCTTTCGCCTGGTATCCGCATGGCCTGCCGTTTCTCATGTTCATTGCCTTCATTCCGCTTCTCTTCCTGAGCGATGCTTCAATATCTGAAGGAAAAAAGAACGCCTTCGGGCGCGGAATCCTGTTGTTCTATCCTGCATTCTTAACTTTTAACCTGATAACTACCTATTGGATAGCGTACTGCACGGTTTACGGCGCTATTGCCGCCGTGGTTCTCAACGCCCTCCTTCAGACTGTGGTCTTCGCGTTGTGGCACTCGTGCAAGAAATGCTCCAAAAACAGGTTGCTGCAAGCGATTCTCCTCGTCTCTTCCTGGATTGCATTCGAGTATCTTCACCAGAATTGGGATCTGACATGGCCCTGGCTTAGTCTCGGCAACGTGTTCGCGACGACGCCGAAGATAGTGCAGTGGTACTCGCTCACCGGGGCGGCAGGCGGCACGCTCTGGGTGCTGTTGTGCAATCTCATTCTCCATCGAATCATCTGCTTGTGCGTTGACAGGGCTGGGAAAAGGCGAGTCATCGTCAACTCGGCGTTACTGCTGCTTGCAATAGCAACCCCCATCATTGTTTCGCTTGCGATGCTGCCTTCAGCCATGAGAGGCGTTGACACCTCAACTCCTGTCGACGCTGTTGTGGTGCAGCAGAACACCGACCCGTGGACAGAGGAGTACTCGCTTACAAACGTCCAGGAAATCGACCGTCTGCTATCTCTTGCAGTGCCTTTGGTGAAGCCGTCAACAAGCCTTGTGGTTACGCCGGAGTCGTCCGTGGCCCATGGCATATCAGTCGATAATCTCAGGAACGGCGACTTCCTTCCTGAAGACACGAGGTACTCCGGTTTCGCAAGATTCGATTCTGTAGTCAAGAATTGCCCGAACCTCAATTTCATCCTCGGATTGTCAACATTTGTGGTTTCTGACAAAAAAATGTCGCCATCAGCCACAAAAATGGCTTCTGACGTTTTTGTGGAAAGTTACAACACCGCAGGTTTCTACAACAGCAACGGCCTTGAGAGCGTGTATCACAAGAGCAGGCTTGTGCCTGGTGTTGAGAAGATGCCTTTCCCGAGGATTTTCGGATTTCTTGGCGACATACTCATAGAATTGGGAGGCTCAAACTCGTCGCTTGGCGTTGACACTGTGCAGAGGGTCTTCACTTTCGAGGCCGATGGCAAGAGAGTGGGGGTTGGAACGGCGATATGCTATGAGTCGGTTTACGGCGAGCTTGTGGGCAGGTTCGTGACGAACGGGGCCAATGTGATAGCCGTTATCACCAACGACTCGTGGTGGAAAGACAGCCAAGGGCACAGGCAGCATTTCGAAATGGCCCGTCTTCGCGCCATAGAGACCAGAAGGTATGTGCTGCGCGCCGCCAACGGAGGCTTTTCCGGTGTTGTCGATCCGCTCGGGAATGTGCTCGAAAAGACCGGATATGATCAACGTACGGCCTTTGCAACACGTGTGTACGCGCAGAACGGGGAGACTTTCTATGTCCGGCACGGCGACTACATTGCCCGAATTGCCGCTATAATAGCTGTTTTAGGCTTGACTGCTTCGGCGATAACAGCGCTGACAGGTGTTTTCAAAAGAAGAAGAAAATAAAAATTGTTTATTCGACTAATATAAGAAGAGATGAATTTCATAGAGCAGATTATCGAGGAAGATATCCGGAACAGAAAAAACGAAGCTAAAGTCCACACCAGGTTTCCCCCCGAGCCCAACGGGTATCTCCATATCGGACATGCGAAGTCGATATGCCTGAACTTCGGCATTGCGAAAAAATACGGCGGTAAGTGCAATCTTCGTTTCGACGACACCAATCCGGTCAAGGAAGACACGGAGTATGTGGACTCAATAAAGGAGGACATTCGCTGGTTAGGCTTCGAATGGGCAGAGGAACACTACGCCTCTGACTATTTCGACCAGCTTTACCTGTGGGCCGAACAGCTTATAAGCGACGGTCTTGCTTATGTTGACGACCAGACACAGGAAGAGATCAGCAAGGGTAGGGGAGTGCCGACAAAACCCGGAGACGAGAGTCCTTATAGAAACCGTTCTGTAGAGGAGAACCTCGATCTGTTCCGCAGGATGCGCGCGGGCGAATTCCCTGACGGCAGCCGCGTGTTGCGCGCGAAGATCGACATGGCCTCGCCCAACATGCACTTCCGCGACCCCATAATGTACCGCATCCTCCACGCCGACCACCACCGCACCGGCGACAAGTGGTGCATCTACCCTATGTATGACTTCGCCCATGGGCAGAGCGACTCTATCGAGGGCATCACGCATTCCATCTGCACACTCGAGTTCGAGGTGCACAGGCCGCTATACGACTGGTTCTGCGAGGCACTGAAGATTCATCATCCTCAGCAGATCGAATTCGCCAGACTGAACCTTAACTACACTATCATGAGCAAGCGCAAGCTCCTGCAGCTCGTGAAGGAAAACCACGTCAGAGGTTGGGACGATCCGAGAATGCCGACTATTTGCGGCTTGCGACGCCGTGGCTATACACCGCAGGCCGTGCGCAACTTCGCCGAGACTGTAGGCGTTGCCAAACGCGACAACATCATCGATGTCTCCCTCCTCGAGTTCTGTGCGCGTGAAGACTTGAACAAGACGGCCATAAGGACCATGGCGGTCATAGACCCTGTGAAGCTCGTGATTGACAACTATCCGGACGACCTCGTTGAGGAGATGGAGGCGGTCAACAATCCCGAAGACCCGTCGGCTGGAACGCGTAAGATACCCTTCGCAAAAGAACTTTGGATCGAGCGCGCCGACTTCAGGGAGAACGCCGACAAGAAGTTCTACAGGCTTTCCATTGACAGGGAAGTTCGTCTTAAATATGCATACATTATAAAATGCACTCACATTGTCAAGGACGATAGCGGCGAGATCGTTGAAATCCATTGCACCTACGACCCGGAGACCAAGACCGGTATGCCTCAGAGCAACCGAAAGGTGAAGGCAACCATACACTGGGTTCCCGTCAGTCACTCGAAGAAGGCAGAAGTGCGCCTTTTCGACCGTCTCTTCAGTGTTCCCGACCCCGACAGCTGCGATGAGGGACAGACGTTCCTCGACAACCTCAACCCCGACTCCCTCGTGGTGAAGGATGTCTTCGTCGAGAATGGCCTCACATTCGAGAAGGCCTCGTCGGTAAAGCACTTCCAGTTCGAGAGAATAGGGTATTTCTACTGCGATCCAGACTCCACCGAGGAGACGTTAGTCTTCAACAAGACTGTCAGTCTCAAACAATAAACCTGACATTGAAGATGCACAGTCTGTTGGATTATGACCCCAAAGTCCTGGTCGCCTTCCACAAGAGTCTTGAGGGTGACCGGAAGTTCAGCGACTTCCTGATGAGCAACGGTTATCAGGAGTTGGAGGCGCTGTCGTCGGCCATACATTCCAACGAGGCGGCCCTACAGTGGCTTCTCGACAACGGATACCCGGAGTTTGCGGTTCTTAGCAATGCCATCGACAACGAGGAGAACGCCATAGCCTGGCTTGACAGGAACGGCTGCAGTTTCCTCTCGCTCTTTGCAGCCGCATGTCGCAAGGAGGACAAGGCCATAAAATGGTTTGCAGACAACGATCTGCGCCTTTTCATACTTATGATTGACACAATACACCACATTCTTCTATATCAGTCGTGGGATTCGTCGGACTTCCACAAGTTCAGAAGGTCATGAATAATAATCAAGAAAATCAAGCAATAAAAACATAAAAGAATCAAATATGGACAAGAATCAAATGAGAGAGATTATCGCCAAGAGAGTGGCAAAAGAACTCAAGGACGGCGATGTTGTGAACTTGGGCATCGGTCTGCCGACCATGGTGCCGAACTATCTGCCGAAAGGTGTCAACGTGATACTCCAGTCGGAAAACGGCCTGCTTGGCATGGGCCCAACGCCTGAAGAGGGCAAGGAAGACGAAAACCTTGTGAATTCAGGTGGCGGTTACATAACTGCCCAGCCCGGCGCTGTCTCGTTCAGCTCTGCCGACTCGTTCTCCATAATTCGCGGCGGCCACGTTGACGTAACTGTCCTTGGCGCCATGCAGGTTGACGAGGAGGGAGATTTGGCCAACTGGATGATACCAGGCAAGCTGACACCAGGTATGGGCGGCGCTATGGACCTGTTGGTTGGCGCCCGCAAAGTGATCCTCGCCATGGAACACACGCAGAAGGGCAACCCCAAGATTCTCCACAAGTGCACGCTTCCGCTCACCGCGAAAGGCCAGGTCAACATGATTGTTACCGAGATGGGTGTTATGGAGGTGACTGACAAGGGCATTGTCCTCAAGGAGATAAACCCCGTGTTCACTGTTGAGGATGTGCAGGCGGCCACTGAGGCTACGCTGGTTGTATCGCCCGACCTGAAGCCCATGGAGGTTTAGAGTAAATTCGGAACATTTATTTTTTTAATCAATATATTGTATATGGATTTCGGTTTAACAAAAAGAGAGGAACTCTTTTTACAGATGATTCGAGAGTTCGCCGAGAACGAGGTGAAGCCTCTGGCGGCTGAGATTGACGAGCAGGAGCGTTTCCCGGTGGAGACGGTCGAGAAAATGGCCAGGACCGGCATAATGGGGATTCCTGTGCCTGTTGAATACGGCGGCCAGGGCGGTACCAACCAGATGTACTCCATGGCTGTTGAAGAGCTTTCGAGGGTTTGCGCCACCACAGGCGTTATAGTGTCGGCACACACATCATTGTGTGTCAACCCCATCCTTGAATACGGGACGGAGGAACAGAAGCAGAAGTATCTTCCCAAGTTGGCTTCCGGGGAGTGGATCGGGGCTTTCGGCCTCACCGAGCCCAACGCCGGCACCGACGCAGCCATGCAGCAGACCACTGCCGTTGCCGACGGAGACGAGTGGGTTCTCAACGGCACCAAGATTTTCATCACCAACGCCGGCTACGCGCATGTGTATGTGGTGATGGCCATGACCAACAAGGAGCTTGGCACGCGGGGGATCTCTGCCTTCATAGTGGAGAAGGGCACTCCCGGGTTCTCTATCGGCAAGAAGGAGAAGAAGCTCGGCATCAGGGGGTCGGCCACCTGCGAGCTTATATTCGAGAACTGCCGTATACCGAAGGGCAACCTTCTCGGCGAGCAGGGCAAGGGCTTCAAGATAGCGATGAACACGCTCAACGGCGGCCGCATAGGCATTGCCGCCCAGGCCCTCGGCATAGCGCAGGGCGCTCTCGACGAGACTGTGAAGTACACCAAAGAGCGCAAACAGTTCGGGAGGGCGATAGCGGCGTTCCAGAACACGCAGTTCCAGATGGCCGACCTCGACGCCAAGATCCAGGCCGCAAGGCTGCTCGTGCGCCAGGCCGCGTACAACAAGGACATGCATATCCCGTATGCCGTTGAGGCAGCGCGCTGCAAGCTTTTCGCCGCCGAGACAGCCATGGAGGTCACCACTAAGGCGGTGCAGTTCCACGGCGGCTACGGCTACACTCGCGAGTACCCTGTGGAGAGGATGATGCGCGACGCCAAGATCACCGAGATTTACGAGGGCACCTCCGAGGTTCAGAGAATGGTAATCGCCGGCAACCTCTTCAAATAAGGCAAGGCACAGCCTGCCAGGCTGCCGCTTCACAAGAAACAATATGTAACAAAGTAAATATCAAGACATGAACATAATAGTTTGTATCAAGCAAGTTCCTAACACGAACGAGATAAAGATCAACCCCGAGACCGGGACGCTTATCCGCGACGGCGTGCCGAGCATCATGAACCCTGACGACAAGGGAGGACTTGAGATGGCCCTGAGACTCAAGGACCAATATGGAGCCACTGTCACAGTCATCACCATGGGACCGCCGCAGGCCGACGCCATCTGTCGCGAGGCCTTTGCCATGGGCGCCGACAGGGCGATACTCCTGAGTGACCGCAAATTCGCCGGTGCCGACACGCTGGCAACCTCAAACGCGCTTGCCGGCGCCATCAGGACGCTCGACTACGACCTGATCATAGCAGGCCGCCAGGCCATAGACGGCGACACCGCGCAAGTGGCACCTGAAATGGCCGAGCACCTCGGACTTCCGCAGGTATCATACGTAATAGACCTCAAATACAGCAACGGGCTGTGTACCGTCAAGAAGGAGACAGAAGAGGGATACCAGATCCTCGAGGTACCCGCACCCTGCGTGCTCACCGTGCTGTCAACAGCCAACAGGCCGCGCTACATGAGCGTGAAGGGCATCATGGAGGCTTTCGACAAGGAAGTTGAAGTGTGGAGCGCCGACAAAATCGACGTCGACGAGACTTGCCTCGGGCTGAAAGGCTCCCCCACAAGGGTGAAGAAGTCATTCACCAAGCCCCAGAAGTCACCAGGGCAGGTGTATGAGGTTGACCCCGAGGAGGCTGTCGGAATCATAATAAGCAAGCTCAAGGAAAAATATATCATCTAACACAAAACAACAGTGAAAATGGAAAAAACCGACTATAAGAACATTTTTGTATTTGCCGAGCAGCGCGACGGCGTGGTTCAGTCTGTAGCTCTCGAGTTGCTGGGCAAGGCCCATGAACTCGCAACTATGCTGAATGAGAAGGTGGTTGCGGTACTCCCCGGCCACGACATCACAAAACATGCGCAAATGCTGGTTGAATACGGCGCCGACGAGGTGATATGCATCGACGAGCCCGAACTCAAGGACTATCTGACCGAGCAGTATGCCCAGACTATGTTCCAGGTTGTGGAGAAGTTCAAGCCGTCGATACTGATGATAGGCGCCACAACGATAGGCCGCGACCTCGGGCCGCGCTTGGCCGCCCGCCTCACCACAGGCCTCACTGCCGACTGCACCCGCCTCGAAATATCCGAGGAAGGCGAGCTGATGATGACACGCCCTGCTTTCGGCGGAAACTTGATGGCAACCATCATGTGCACGAACCACCGTCCGCAGATGTCCACAGTGCGCCCTGGAGTGATGCAGAAGATGGAGCGCGACGCAAACCGCAAGGGGGAGGTCATCAGATTCAAGCCCGAGTTCGACAAGAGCAAGTTCCTCGTACGCTTGGTGGAGAACGTGAAAGTTGACAAGGGCAAGGTTGATATTACCGACGCCAAGATTCTCGTGTCTGGCGGCCGCGGCGTGGGCAACAAGGAAGGCTTCGAGAAACTCCAGAAGCTCGCCGAAGTGTTCCCCAATGCTGAGGTGTCGTCTTCGCGCGCCATGGTTGACGCCGGCGTTGTTGACCACGACAGGCAGGTTGGGCAGACCGGAAAGACGGTGCGCCCTGACATTTACTTCGCTCTCGGCATATCAGGTGCCATACAGCACCTTGCCGGTATGGAGGAGTCTGACTTCATCATCGCGGTCAACAAGGACAAGTTTGCGCCGATATTCACCGTGTCGGACGTGGGCATTGTGGGCGATGTGGCCAAGATAGTGCCTCTGCTCACCGCGCGCCTCGCATCCGAAATTGAGAAAAAATAAGCCGGATCCCCGCCGTAAGGCGGGGAACCTTTTCTTCTTGAAAGTATGATTGAAGTCAGAGATGTAGAAAAGAGCTTCGGCTCGCTGAAAGTCCTGAAAAAGGTCTCCATGTCGGTGGAACAGGGCAGCGTAGTAGCCGTTGTGGGCCCGTCAGGCGCGGGAAAGTCAACGCTTCTGCACATTATCGGCACTCTCGACAAGCCCGACTCCGGCGAGGTCGTCATTGGCGGGCAGCCGTTGGGTGGCCTAAAAGACGATAAACTGTCGGACTTCCGCAACAGGAACATCGGGTTCGTGTACCAGTTCCACAACCTCCTGCCTGAGTTTTCGGCCCTGGAGAACGTGGCTCTGCCAGCGCTTATTGCCGGCAAGCCAAAAAAGGAGGCCTTTGCACGCGCCGGAGAACTTCTCGACTTTCTGAAGCTTGGCGAAAGACTCGACCACAAGCCGTCTCAACTCTCTGGAGGGGAGCAGCAGAGGGTTTCGGTTGCCAGGGCTCTGGTCAACAACCCGAGGCTCATCCTCGCCGACGAGCCTTCAGGAAACCTCGACACCGAGAACGCCCGCAAGCTCCACGATCTCTTCTTTGTGCTTCGCGACACCTTTCATCAGACTTTCATGATTGTAACCCACAACGACGAACTTGCCCAACTCTCCGATCGCAAGATTGTAATGCAAGACGGTCGTGTTTTTTTCTAAACAAAATAACATAACTATATTAGCATGAGCTATTTGAAGAAAACAGGCTTGGCATTGCTGATAGCTGCAACGACGATGTTTTTCGCGGGCTGCGGACTTGCGCAACTCGTCAACCTCATAAATTGCAAGTTCAGCCTCGCCAACATTTCAAACATCACTTGGGCTGGTATTAACCTAAGTAACATAAAGAGTATCAGCGATTTGTCGTTTGCAGACTTGCAAAAGGCCGCCACAGCCATCAAGAACAAGGACTTCAAGGTCGGCTGCAGCGTGAACGTCAACGCCAAGAACGAGACTGCAAACGCGGCGATGCTCTGCGCATACGACTACGACCTTTTCCTCGACGGCAACTCCATCGCCCATGGCAGCAATCCTTCCAAAACGACGCTCATCAGCCCGCAAAGCACAACCCTGGTTTCCGTGCCTCTAATGGTCGACCTCCTGGGCATTGTGAAAAGCGGCGAGACCAAGAGCGTTGTCAACTTCGCCAAGAACCTCCTTGACTACGGCGACGGAACCGAATCGAACGTGAAGGTTAAGTTCACGCCGTACATATCTCCGGCAAATTCCACGTCAAAGGGCACCAAGCTGCCTCCCATAACTTTAAACAAAACTTTCCAATAATCCAAGTTTATGATACAAAGAGTTCAAAGTATTTTTCTTTTCATCGCCGCCATCATACCCATAGTGCTGATATTCATCCCGTTGGGTTTTCTTTCCACTGACGGTGCGCAATATGTCTACAACTCCATCTCGTTGAAGGAGAATGTTCCCGAAGGCCTTTCCGTAGTGAGGAACTATTATGTGGCGTTCTGCCTTGCACTCACGACCGTTCTGTCTGCCATAGCCCTGTTCTCTTTCAAGAACCGCGTGAGGCAGATGAGGATCATTTCAATTACGGAGATAGTCTTTCTGATCACACTTTTCATAATGCTCTGGGTATGTCCTGACATGGTGTACGGCAAATTCTTCTCGGCCAGGGGCGAGACCTTCGCTTTCGACTACAACTATGTGCCGCTCATAGCCCTTATCGTTGTGGAGGCGGTTTCGCTTTTCCTTGCCAACAGGTTTGTAAGGAAGGATGAGATGCTTGTTCGTTCAGCCGACAGGCTTCGATAAAAGCGATACTGTCAATGATTTAGCCGTTTTGGCGCGAATTGTTTCAAAAATATTTTTTATGGTGAGCGGTGTTGCATAAATTTTATACATTTGCACCCGTTTTCAGAACACAAACAAAAAAACCAAACTTAAAAAAATTATAGTATGGATCTTCAAAAATTAATCAAACAAACTGAAGAAAGAAACCCTGGCCAGCCTTTGTACAACCAGGCTGTCAAGGAAGTTCTCGAAACCATCTGCGATTTCGTAAACGAGCACCCGAAATACGATCAGTACAAGATCGTTGAGAGACTTCTCGAACCCGAAAGAATAATCAAATTCAAGGTTACTTGGGTTGACGACAAGGGAGAAATCCAGGTTAACCGTGGATACCGTGTACAGCACAACATGGCAATAGGCCCCTACAAAGGCGGTTTGCGCTTCCACCCGACAGTAACAGAGGACACGATGAAATTCCTTGCTTTCGAGCAGACTTTCAAAAACTCTCTTACTACACTTCCAATGGGCGGTGGCAAGGGTGGTTCAGACTTCGACCCCAAGGGCAAATCAGAAGGCGAAGTTATGCGTTTTTGCCAGTCATTCATGACTGAACTTCAGAAATACATCGGGCCCGACACAGACGTTCCTGCCGGTGACATCGGCGTTGGCGGTCGTGAGATCGGTTTCATGTATGGTCAATACAAGAGACTCCGTGGCGAGCACGTTGGCGTTCTCACAGGTAAAGGTCTTGAGTGGGGCGGTTCTTTGATCCGTCCTGAGGCCACAGGTTTCGGCGCTGTTTATTTCTTGGAAGGTATGCTTGCTGCCAAGAAGGACACCATCAAGGGCAAACGCTGCATCATATCCGGTTTCGGCAACGTGGCTTGGGGCACTGCCCTCAAACTCGCCGAACTCGGCGCGAAACTCGTTGCTATTTCTGGTCCTGATGGCTACATCCTCGACGAGGAAGGCATCAACACACCTGAAAAAATCGCTTACATGGACGCTTTGAATGCAACCCGTAACAACGTTGTCGCTCCGTTCGCAGAGAAGTTCGCTTCTGCCAAGTTCTTCCCTGGCAAGAAAGTTTGGGAAGTTCCTTGCGAAATCGCTATGACATGCGCTATCCAGAACGAGCTCAACGGTGACGACGCAAAGGCTCTCGTTGCTAACGGCGTGAAGTATGTTGTTGAAGTTTCCAACATGGGCTGCACAGCAGAAGCTGTTGCCGAACTCCAGAAAGCCGGTGTTTCGTTCGCTCCTGGTAAAGCTGCCAATGCCGGTGGTGTTGCAACTTCAGGCCTCGAGATGAGCCAGAACGCTCAACACCTCTCATGGAAGAGAGAGAGAGTTGACGAGGAACTCCACCACATCATGAACAGCATCCACGAGAACTGCGTTAAATACGGTACTGAAGCCAACGGTTACATCAACTATGTCAAGGGCGCCAACATCGCCGGCTTCATCAAAGTTGCCGACGCTATGATTGCTCAAGGCATAGCTTACTAATACGGTTTTCCGTTCTATTTTTTATGATGAGAGCGATGGGGATGTGCTTCAGCACGTCCTCATTGTTTTTTTTGCTTCCATGAGACAACATCATACCTAAGGCAGAATATGTTCAGATGGTGTTTTCGGGCTGATGTTGTTTGATACCTACGCAAAAAAAGTGTATCTTTGCAGGCAATTTTAAGCATTTATGGGAAGGGTGTTAGCCATAGATTACGGACAGAAGCGTGTGGGGTTCGCGGTTACCGACGAGCTGATGATTTGTGCCAACCCGTTGGAGACGGTGCCAGTGGCAATGGCTTTCGACTTTCTCAAGAACTATTTGCAGACAGAGAATGTCTCCGTTGTTGTTGTCGGCGAGCCGCTGAAGCTCGACAACACGCCGTCGGAGTCGAGCCGGTTCATCGAGCCGTTCGTCAACAGGCTGAAGAAGGAACTGCCTAAGATTTCGCCCGGCACCGCAATCGCCCGCATCGACGAGCGTTTCACGTCGAGGCTGGCTTTCCAGGCAATCATCGACATGGGTGTGAAGAAAAAGGGGCGGCAGGACAAGTCCCTGGTCGACAAGATTAGCGCGGCGATAATTCTCCAGTCGTACCTCGAACAGCAGGAAATATTGAAAGAAAGGAACAGTCAACTATGATACTACCAGTTTATTTATACGGGGAGCCTGTGCTCCGCAAGACAGCCGTGGAAGTTGACCTTGGCGACGAGGGTCTGAAGACTTTCGTGTCGGATTTGTTTGACACCATGTACCATGCTGAAGGCGTCGGGCTTGCCGCCCCGCAGGTGGGCAAGTCGCTCCGTGTGTTCGTGGTCGACTCCACGCCATACAAAGAGGTCTATCCTGACCATGTGCCGTTCAAGGGGGCGTTCATCAATCCGGTCATCACCGACCGTTTCGGCTCCGACATGCCGTTCTCTGAAGGATGCCTCAGCCTTCCGCAAATCAGCGAGGAGGTTGTCAGGAAATCGGACATACACATCGAGTACTATGACGAGAGTGGCGTTTTTCACGACCGGGACATAGACGGCATCCTTGCGCGCATAATACAGCACGAGTACGACCATTTGGAGGGCAAAGTCTTCACCGACAGCCTTCCTCAAATCAAGAAGATGGTGCTTAAGAGAAAACTTAACGACATTGCGGCCGGAAAAGTGAAGCCGGCTTACAAAACCAAAAAATGAGGCGATGAAGCGACTTTCAACCATCATCCTCATGATTGTCCTGCTTTGCTCCTGCAATAATGCAAGACAGTCGGCGGACAAAGTCTCGGAAGCAGAAAGGAGCACATTGGAGGATTCATACCGCCATGCCGACTCATTGTACAGGCTTTGTGGCAGGATTGACACAGCCGCTTTCCTGTCATTTGTTAGGCAAACAACAGACTATGTTGCGGCACATCCGGGCGACACCATTTCGCCGGAGATGCTCTACAGGGCGGGTGTGGCGAGCATGATACTTGCGAAAAGCGTCAAAAGCGACGCCTTCAGGGCCGGTAACGCCAAGAAGGCCCTCGCCATATTCAACGACTTCCAGCAACTTTATCCCGAGAACCCTTCAGCAAGATACTGCTATTGGCAACGGGCTATTGTTTACGAAGATATACTCGGCGACTGGCGTAGTGCGGAGTCTGAATACCGCGACTTCATCAACCACTATCCAGACGACTCCCTGACACCGGGTTTCGTCCAATACATCACTCTGCTTGGAAAGGACCCCGAAGAACTGGAAAAGCAGTTGAACATCAATTAGGCACATAAAAGATACTGACAGTACTACAATATGGACAATTACGACGGTTTCAACGACGGATACGACAACTTCTATGACGACGGCCATGGCAGAACTGACCCGGGGTTTGAACTCATGCTGAGTTTCTGCAAGGCCTGTGACAACAACCAGAGGTTCTCTGGCGATGATGAAGACTTGGAAGTTGTGATAGAGAACCTTATGGAGCAGTTTTCCCTTTATTGGAGGCAAGAAACTGACTCTTACCTGAAAAAGGCGATTTCTTTTGCCCTGAAGACATATCCCGACATCACTGTCTTCAAGGTATGGAACATTCGCTATCTTTTCCTTACAAAGAAAACCGACGCCGCGAAGGCGTATTTCAACACTGTGATTTCCGACTCGCCCTCTGACGTTGAACTATATGAAGAGATGGCAGCTTCGGCCTATGAGTACAACTTGGAAGACATAGACGCGGACTCATTGGCGAGGAAAGCAATTGCGATTGAACCCACGGCGCAGATGTACACGCTTCGCACCAAGATCTCGCTCGACAAGGGCGATGTGTCGAAGGCCTTCGACTATTTCCAAGAAGCGTTGGACATTGACGGTTATGTAATCGAGTTTATCGATGATATCACAATCAGCAGGCATTTCTTAGGTTTTGACAGCCTTGGTGCTGAGAAACTGCACAACGGCAAACTGATTGCAAAAATAGACGTGGATAATAGCGAGGAACAAGGGATGTCCGTAAAGATCCCTGACACCGACATGCTGTTTCTTGAGAAATTGTCTGACACTTATCCGCTCGACTTCCGTGTCTGGCGCTCTGTGGGTAACGCGCACATGTTCAGAAAAGAGTATGCCAAAGCAATAGAGGCCTTCCAGTTCTCTATTTCTGCCAACGAGAACCCTCAATCGTACATCTCGCTGTGCCAGGCATATATATCTGTAAAGGAGTATGACAAGACTGTAGAGTACGCAAAGTACATAAACGAGCATTTCGACAATTTGTCGGCCAATGTGATTATAGGCACGGCAAGAAGATGCCAGGGCAGGTATCAGGAGGCATTGTCTCACTTGTGCGAGGCCGACCAGACTGATTTCAACTTCCCGATACTGATTCCCGAGATAGTGATGACCCTTGACGAGGCAGGTAAGGTTGACGAGCTTCCCGCTTACTTCGCGAGGATTTCTGACAAGATAAAGTTGAATATCCAGGACTCCAACTTCCTGATGGAGGTGTTCAGCGACTTGCAAAGCCTCGAGTCTTTCAAGTTCGTCTGCGCGAACGCACGTTCCCTGTTCAACGAGGACCATTCCTATTGCGCATATCTTACCATGTCGGCCTACGACCTGGACATGAAGGGAGACTTCATTCCATTCGAGTTTGTGTCTGAGTGCCTCGAAAACCCCAGGGATGACGAATCATTCGAGCATCTCGGCTATTTCATGGCAATATTGCACATGCTTGACAACAACCCTGCACAAGCTGAATACCATCTGAGGAACGCCCTGGTAATCAACGAAGAAAATATTTTCGAGGATTTCTTCGACATTGACGAGAAGAAACTATACGTCCAATATCAGAACATATTCGACTTAGTGTATCCTTACTTGTAACAATATTCCGGCTGAAATGAAAAAGACATTCTTGCTCACGTTTTTCTCCATTGTCGTGTTTTGCTCCTATTCGCAAGACACGCTGCGTAACGACGGCGGGCGTTCTGTAACCGGCAGGGTTGTTGAATGGTACAACAGCCATCTCAATTACGGTACTGTGACCCTTCTGATGATGGTGGAGAGTTCGTTCATACCCTTCCCCTCGGAGGTGATTGTGCCTCCAGCTGCCTACCAGGCCTGCAACGAGGACAACGCTTCGCTGTATGTCACAGATTCCAAGTTCCTGAACGTGCTGATAGTTGTATTTTTCGCCACAGTCGGCGCAATTGCCGGGGCGCTTGTGAACTATTTTCTGGCCATGATAGTGGGCAGGCCCATAGTTTACTGGTTTGCCGACAGCAGGGTGGGGCGTATGCTCCTCCTCGACAGCCAAAAGGTGAAGAAGGCTGAGGCTTATTTCAACGAGCACGGCAATGTGTCAACTCTTGTCGGGCGTCTCATTCCGGCAATCAGGCAGCTTATTTCTATACCCGCTGGCCTGGCGAAGATGAATTTGGGGATGTTTGTGCTGTTCACGTCCATCGGCGCGGCTTGCTGGAATTCTGTACTCGCTGTACTCGGATATGTTGCTCATGGTCAGAAAGATTTGATCGACAAGTACAACCACGAACTCACTATTGTGCTTCTTGCTCTTTGTGCGCTCGGAGTCCTGTATGTGGCCTACAAGTGGTTCAAGTCTGCAAGAAAACCGAAAAAAACTGCTGAATAAAGAGTATGAGGAGATTCGGACTCGTTGGAAAGAAATTGTCCCACAGTTTTTCGAAACTCTATTTTGAGGAAAAGTTCAGGAATGAGGGCATAACAGATTGTGAATACCTGTTATATGAAATCAGCGACCCCTCTGAAATCTTGAAACTCGTGGAGGCCGATGGAGAGTTGTGCGGCCTGAATGTCACGAACCCGTTCAAAAAGGCGGTCATCCCTTACCTCGACAGGATGTCCGGCGATGCTGCGGAAATAGGGGCCGTCAACACAATTCTCGTTGAAAACACTCCGGCAGGAGTCCAACTTGTAGGTTATAACACCGATTCATACGGTTTCTACGACTCTCTAAAGGGCTGCACATTCAGAAAAGCGCTGATTCTCGGCTGTGGCGGCGCGGCAGCTGCGGTTCGCCACGCTTTGCGGCGCATGTCGGTTGAGACCACCACTGTGTCGCGGAATCAAGGAAGCGACTTGACATACGACATGTTGGACCGCGAGATTATAAGTTCTGCTGACCTCATAGTCAACTGCACTCCGCTTGGAATGTTTCCCGACACTGGTTCATGCCCGCCAATTCCATACGAGTTTATCACAGAACGGCATTTCCTTTACGACCTTGTGTATAATCCCGAGGAGACGGTTTTTTTGCACGAAGGCAGACTGCGACACGCAGCAGTGAAGAACGGCCTTGAGATGCTGCACAAACAGGCAGAGGCCGCGTGGAAGATTTGGAACGGGGAGCAGACCGCAGTCTGACACCCTTTTTTTCTTTTTCTTGCACAACATTCGTTCAAATTGTGTAATTTTGCGTTTCTAAAAAAAAATCGATGAACACCACAAGACAACAAAAGATAGCCGCCATGCTCCAGCGTGAGCTGGCCGGCATTTTCCTTGCTGACGGAAAAAACATATACAAGTGCATGATAACGGTGACCAATGTGACCGTCTCGCCAGACCTCTCCGTGGCCCGTGCATATCTGAGCGTGTACAACACTCCTGACAAAAATGCAGTCATAGAGCTTGTGAAAAGCAACTCAAAGGACATTAGGTTCAGGCTTGGTCAGAAGATCAGGAACCAGGTGCGCGTAATCCCAAGTCTGGATTTCTTCATTGACGACACCCTCGACTATCTCGAGAGAATTGACGAACTGCTGAAAAAATAGTCTGTGAGATTCGGAATCGACAAGACTGCCCTTTTTGTGGCGCGCCGCTATCTCTTTTCAAAGAAGGAGCATAACATCATAAATGTAATCTCCGGAGTTTCTGCGGTGGGCATAATGGTCAGCACTGCCGCACTGGTGGTTGTCCTGTCCGTTTTCAACGGAATGTCTGAGATAATAGGCGGATGGTTCAACCAGCTTCATTCCGACTTCGAGATTACCGCGGCGGAGGGGAAGTCTTTCAGAGTGGACAGTTTTCCGTTGTCTCAAGTGGAGAAAATGCCCGGCGTGGCGCATGTGTATCCAATAGTCTGCGACCTTGCTCTGGTGTCTTACGAGTCGCGCCAGGAACTTCTCTACCTGAAGGGTGTTCCGGACGGCTATTTTTCCAGAAAGGGGCTTGACAGAATGCTTGTTGACGGCGAGGCTTCCATGCAGAGGAACAACATACCGTGCGCTGTGCTCGGCGCCGGAGCGGCTGGCAAGCTTCAAATAAACCTCAACAGCTTCGAGGCGTTGAAACTATATTACCCAGTCAGAACGAAGAAGAATTTCTCTAATGCCGCCGAGTCGTTCTCAACCCGCCACATGATTCCTGACGGCGTGTTGGCCACAAACACAAACTATGACGAGGACTATCTCTTCTGTTCCATCGATTTCGTGCGCGACCTCATGAACTATCCCGACGAGGTTACCTCTCTTGAGGTGGCTCTGTCGGACCCTGGAAAATACAAGAAGTTCCGTTCTGATCTGGAATCGGCGGTAGGCGATAGATTTGTGGTCAAAGACAAGTATCAGCAGGAAGAGTCTCTTTACAGGACGATGAAGTCTGAGAAATTGATAATATTCCTCATACTGGCGTTGATATTGGTTCTGGCTTCGTTCAACATCATAGGTGCGTTAGGAATGCTGATTATAGAGAAACAGCACGATGTTGGAATAATGAACGGACTGGGAGCCTCGCGTGGATTTGTGAGGCGTGTCTTCATTTACGAGGGCAACCTCATCTCGTTAGCCGGCAGTCTGTTGGGTGTGCTCTTGGGTGCGCTGATTTGTTTCTTGCAGCAGACGTTCCACATTGTGAAGCTGGGCGGCGGGGGCAACTACATAATACCATACTATCCCGTGCAGCTCAGGCTTGCCGATGTCCTCGTGGTGATTGCAACGGTTCTTGCAATCAGTGCAATAACTTCAATAATACCCGCTTATCAACTAAAAAAACAAACCAGCTGAAAGTAATTAGTTATGAAAATAACGACAAAGAGTGTTTTAACCGCCATATTGCTGATGTTTTCCTTTCATGGCGCTTTCGCCCAAACCCGGATTGGAGACTTCACTGTGCATTCCGACCTTCATTCATTCCACTCGGTGGCTTGTGACGACCGTAAGGTATATGCAGCAAGTGCCAATTCAATAATGCTCCTTGACAAAGAGACAGCGGACACCGACAGCCCAGAATTGTCCTATTGGTCTAAAGTTGAGGGTCTTTCCGACATCGACATTGTCGGGATATTCAGTTTCGAGACAGAAAAAACACTCATGGTGGCCTATGAGAACGGCAACCTCGACTTTGTGAAGGGAGACAGGATAATAAACGTCTGCGACATCAAGGACAAATCAATTTCCTCTTCAAAAGCCCTGCAAATCTGCAGGGAAATTGACGGGAAGGCCTATTTGGTTTATCCCTTTGGCATCGTTGTCTTCGACCTCGAGGAGTTGGTGATTTCTGACACTTGGTTCACCAAGCGCGACGGAAGGCAATATCTGCCTACAGACATAACCCATGACTCCGAAAAATGGTATATGACTACCACAGATGGTGTCTTCGCAAGCAGTTGCAATTCGCAAACATTGTTCGATTTTTCCAGTTGGAGGAGGGTGTCCGACGCCAGTGCTTTGTTTGTGGCGTCAGTTGACGGCATGGTGTATATTTGCAAGCACAATTTCGAAGTGTTTGAGGATGACACCTTGTTGGTGATCGCAGAGGATGGTCTCCGGCAGACGGGGAAGGTTTACCGTTCGGTGCGTGGTATCAACGTGTACGGAGATTCCATGCTTGTGTGCAACTGGGACTTTGCAGAGTTGCTTGATTCCCGCTTGGAAAGAGTGTCGCTCGTGTCGTGGTACGACAATTCGGCATATCCTGACGCGCGGGGCGCAGTTCTCGACGGCAGCGACATTTGGGTTGCCGACAAGGTCTACGGGCTTGTGAGGAACAATCTCGAGTATTATTTCCACAGGCGTTTCACCCGTCCGTCCATTTTCACCGACTATGTGGAACGAATGTCATCTCACAACGGTATCGTTGCCGCTGTTCACGGCACCCGCAAAGGTTCCACATCGTTTGCGCCTGGATACAGGTTTCCCGCACTGAGCCTGTTTTCAGGAAATTCTTGGAGTTACAACGCATCAGACTTCCTCAATTATGACTCGGTCAGAAGTACCTATGACTTGACAGATGTCGCAATCAATCCGTTTGACGAGACTGAACTTTATGTCGCCTCGTGGGGCAACGGACTTTTCAAATACAAGAACAACCGCGTGGTGGCTCATTACAATGCAAAGAACTCACCGTTGGATTCGACCCAATACGGCCAGGTTTTCGTCTCTGGTCTCCAGTTCGACAACAAAGGCAACCTTTGGATGACCAACAGCCAGAGTCCGACAATGTTGAAGGTACTTGCAAAAACCGGGGAATGGCACTCGTACAATATCGGCACGGGAGTAATAGCCTCAAGTCCTGAAGGTGTTGTTGCCGAGAATCTTGTCATAGACTCTCACGGTTTCAAATGGGTGAACTTCCCTCGCGACGGTGCTGTGAACCGTTACAGCCTTGTGGCTTTCTCAGACAACGGTACACTTGACAACACAGGCGATGACAAATTTGCGCGCATTGACATGAACGCCGCAGCAGAGGTGGGCTCGTCGCGTGTGTATTGCATTGCTGCAGATCTTGACGGAGAGATATGGATTGGCACTGACAAGGGTGTAAAGGTCATCTATTCTCCAGGCAGGGTCTTCACTTCGGCCACATATCCTCGCAATATACTCTTGGAGCAAGACGGATATGTTTCGGTTCTTCTTGAAAACGAAGAAGTTACAGCCATTGCCGTTGACGGAGCAAACCGAAAGTGGATTGGTACGGGCAAGGCCGGTGTCTTCTTGATGAGCGAGAACGGTCAGGAAGAACTCCTTCATTTCACAGCCGCCGACTCTCCTCTTTTCTCGGACCAGATTGTTTCTATTAACGTAAACCATTTGACAGGCGAGGTGTTCTTTGCCACGTCTAAAGGACTTGTAAGCTATAGGGGCACTGCAACTTCCGGAGCCGAATCCTATTCGGATCTCCTCGTGTTTCCAAACCCTGTGCCTCACGACTATGCAGGTGTTGTTGCAGTGAAGGGACTTAAAGAAAATTCGTTGTGCAAAATAACCGACAGTTCCGGCAGGCTTGTTTGGCAGGGCTACAGTCACGGAGGCCAGCTTGTGTGGGACTGCAAGGACCATTTCGGAAACCGCCCGGCAACGGGTGTTTATTATGTCATGGCATCAGACGAGGATGGGAAAGACAAGGTTGTTACCAAGTTTGTGTTCGTCAACTAACAATTCCTATGATTGTCGCCACGCCTGCCATTGTCCTTCGCGCCACTAAGTTCGGCGACACATCCTTGATAGTCAATACATATACTCGGTTGCAAGGACATCAGTCGTTTATGGTTAAGAATGCATTTTCCAAAAAGTCAAGGTTCAATGTCGCGCATTTCGAGCCGTTGTCTGTCCTTGACATAACATACAACGACAACAACAAAGATTCGCTCAAGTATTTCAAGGACTTGTCCGTTGGCAGCATCAGGGCTGGAACGCTCTTCGATCCTTCAAGAAATGCAATCCTCTTTTTCTACAACGAGATTCTGTTCAAGCTTCTCACTGACTTCGGTCCTGATTCCGATTTGTTCGATTTTTTAGTGTCGGAAATCGAAGCCGTGGGTTCATTGCCCGCCAACAGACTCGCAAACCTGCCTCTCGACTTCGTCCTAAGACTGTCTGATAGATTAGGTTATGCACCTTCAGACAACTACTCTTTGACAAACCGCTATTTCCAGATGCAGGAGGCAAGATTCGTGGACTACTTCCTCAGCGACGAGTTGATGATGTCAGGGGAGGAAAGCAGTTATCTCCATTTATTGCTTTCCGGAACCGAACCTCCGTTCATACCATATAGTGTCAGGATTCCGATATTGCGCAAACTTGTTGTTTACCTCCAACTTAACAACGAGCATGTCAAAAGGATAGACTCCATCGATATACTTTCTTCGATATTGCGGTAGGGTGGAGGCCTGTTCATTGATATATGGCATATTTGCTTCATTTCAACGTGCTTGCTTCACAGTTTTACAATTTTATGCGTTTCGAGGATGTCAGAACCGTTGTTGACCTTTACGATATAGGTTCCTTTTGCAAAACCGTTGAGATTGACAAACGCTGAATGGACGAAAAACCCTTCCGAGATTCTCCTTCCGGAAATGTCGAAGACGATGTAGTGTTTTTTTTCAGAGGTTTTGTTTCCGTTTTTGAGTGCAATGTTCATGGTTTGGCCGTCAATCGTAACCGAGCATTTGTAAATGTCGGTTCTGTATGTTATTTTGTTCGTGTCAGTCTCATATCTTGCGATTGCGGACCGTAAGCCTGCCCTGTTTTCAGCCACCACGCTGAATTTTATGGTGCTGCCGGAATTTGAGTAGCAATGGTGACATTGTGTTGCCAAGCCGTTGTCAGTCCAGTATGATGCAACAGGATGCGGCCAGTTGCTGTTAACATGCAAGTATCTGCTTATCCCGGATTGGTTGTCGGAGGATGCATCCCAAAAAGCGTTTAGATACCTGACAACATTGCCGTTGCCCAAGGTTACGGTTTCCTCGTTTACGGAAAGGTTCGCTACAGTTGCCGGCGGTGTATAGTCAACCTTTAGCAGTTTCTCTGCCAAGCTTGATGTTTTGTACGACTTGTCGACCACTATCGACTTCAGTTTTGTCAGCGGACTCCCGTTTATTGCCTGTGTCCTAAGGTTGCAACTTTCAGCATTTCCCACTGTAAGATGTACGGTGCTTCCGCGCGAGCCGTAGACACGGAGATTGTCGATGCTCACCGAGGCCTTGCATGTTGAAAATGCTATGTAAGAATAGGGTGTGGTTGCCATGACACCGTCTGTGACCTTGAAGATAGTGTTTGCATGACGCTTCAACAGGATTTCGCCGCTGACATTGTCGAACACCACCCTGTAAAGGTAGTTCGTATTGTCAGCAAACGCTATGTTAGACACCTTTTTCAACAACCGTTTGGCTCCAAGAATAATTCTGTACAGTTTTACGCTCTTCTCTGTTTTGTCAAAACAGATTTCGTATCCTGAGAACAGGTGGGTCAAGGATGGGGCGTTGTTGCAGTTGAAGAAAAAAGAGCATTTCCCAGTGGTTACGAATTTAATGTAGAAGTCGTAAAGACACGCCTCATGTATGGATCCGTTGATACGGGCGGCTATTCCTGAATAGTCAACATTTGCGTTCGTCTGGCACAGAGAAGCGCTGAGAATCTTCCAAGGACATGTGTAATTGTTGACCCAGACAGCTTGGTTGAGCGAGTGGTCGAAGTTGTCGCAGATGAATCCGTCTCTGTGGTTTGCTGCCCATACATTCCCGTCAGACTCTATCACTTGGTAAAACCTCCATTTCAAGCCTATGTCATCATTGTCGGAGAACGACGCCGTGAAGTCTTTGGTGATCCACTTTGTGTTGTCTATGTCGATGATAGTGGTTGGTGAGCTGATGTCGTCCGGGGCGCCGTCGTTGTCGTCGGGAAGTTCTCCGTCCGCCAAGCCATCTTCATCGTCGTGTTCACCATTCTCGCCAGGCGGCCCGTCGCCGTTCCCATTGTCAGTGTTACCTGTGTTTTTGCACGCGTGCCAGTCAGCCACCCATCCTGCCGCAGTTGTTGCGCAGTCGGACCGGAATTCAACCACAACGTCTTCGCCAGCCACCACAACTCTTCCCGGCGATGTAGTGTTCCACCTTCCTATTAGCGGGCTGAAGGTAGAGTTGCCGTTGTATATCCACATGAAATCGTAGTTCGCTTCCAACTCAAACTGGCTGAACTCAATGACAATGCTGTCAGCGCCGTCAAAGTGAATGGCGAAGATATTCCGCTCGTCATTCCCGTAGTCGCCGATGGTACCGCCGCTGTCGGTGAATACCCCTGAAGAGTCAGTGAACAATGTCACTGGTGTGCCGGGATTTACCAGTTTGTAATAGAGGTTCCAATCCCAGTGTTGGCCGGGGTCGGTGTGTGTCTGGCTCGGATAGTGCTGATGGCCGCGAATCTGCGTGCAAGCCGTGGCACCGCCAAGGCTGTGAACACCGTCGTTAAGCACTGTCCCGTCGTCAAGGGTGTCCCTGTAGAACACCCTGTGCGGGTTGATGTTCCGCCTTGTGCAGATGTCCCTGACGAGATCCGCAGAGGCCTGGTACATGCTCGAAGTGAAGTATGAGACTATGTCGCCCATGGCCTCGTGCTCAATCCCGACAGTATAGCTGTTGGCGACGCCCACGTGCCAGGCCTTGTCGCTTTCCCTGACCATCTGTGTGACCTGTCCGTCGAACGACCTGATTATGTAGTGCGCAGATACTTTGGAGGCGCAGTTCTTGAACCATGCTATCGAGCCAGCATAGCTGCCTTGTGTGTAGTGAATTGTTACCGAACTTATCTGAACTCCGCCTCTCCCAGTAGTGTAGTTGCACGAAGCCGCCGCGTTAAACACAGCACCAGCGTAATCGGCTTCGTTTCCTCTCACTTCTTCAGTGTTCGCCTCCATGCTCACAAACGAGGACCGGAGAGTTTTCAGTTCATCGCCAAACAACTTTTTCATGTCAATTTTCCGTCTCGGAACACCGAAAGCGGCTGAATAATCATTGTCAAGAAAGGCATAAATCATATAAAGGAAACTGTTGACGGCAAAATCATATTCACCATCGGTCTTTACTGGCAGTTCGCACAATTCAACGAATATGTCAGCATATCTCTCCACTGAATCCGAATAGCAGTCCCTTATTCGCTGAAGTTGAGCGAAGGCGGCGGCGTATGCAATTACCGCCATTCTGTTGTCATCAACAATCTCCTTGAGTGCCAATCCTGAAAGCCGCGAAACTGTCTTTGCGTTCTCGCGGAACACACCCTTCCCGTCTGATGTCAGCCCCATGACAGTGTACGAATGCGGCATCCCATGGTCGTTTTCATCGGATTCGTGGCAGGATTTCGTGTTATTCGTGCTGAACCGGGAATACTGGAATGCCACAGCCTCAAGGGTTCCGCGAGGTATTTCAGGATACTTTTCATAAGCCTCTTCAAAGTAGTCTCTCACTTTGTAGTAGTTTCCGAGTACGATCTCCAGTTGTTTTTCGTCGAATCTCTTCAGATATGCGGCGGTTTCGCCTTGGTTCTGTGCGTTCGACAATTTGCATGATAAAAGAGTGAATGCAATGAGCAGTAGCGTGGTAAGTTTTGTTTTCATCTCTTGTTTTCAGTTTTGTTAATAAATTGTTTTCAGTGTGCAAATATACAACAAAAAAGTGCCGTTGTCAAGGGCAACGACACTTTTTAACAATTATTAAGGAACTGTTGTCTTTAATGCTGCAAAATATGCTTTTAGAGCATGAAAGTTGCGGGTTATTCGCCGAGAAGTTGCTTTACCGCGCGCTCAAGGTCGGCGCCGCGAAGGTTCTTCTGCACAATCCTGCCTTCCTTGTCAAGGAGGAAAGTCGCGGGTATGGAGCGTACACCGTATATTGCTGCCGCCTGCGACTGCCATTTCTTGAGGTCGCTTACATGGTTCGGCCACACGAGTTTGTCCTGCTCTATGGCGCGTTTCCAGGAGTTGCCGTCGCTGTCGAGCGACACGCTGTATATCTCGAAACCCTTGTCGTGGTACATGCTGTAAACCTTTGTAACATTGGGATTTTCCTTTCTGCACGGACCGCACCAGGATGCCCAGAAGTCTATCAGAACCACTTTGCCTTTCAAATCGCTGAGTTTGAGAATCTTTCCATCTGGATTGGGGAATGCGAGTTCAGGGGCCATCGAGCCTATGGATGTCTTTGCGGCGGGTGAGTTCATGGCGGCCCAGCGCTCTTTCACAATGAGGTTTTCGGGGTAAGTTTCATGAAGAGCCTTGATGACCTCATTGTGGAGGTCTGCATTCTGTTCGCGTGGAAACATGTCGAGGAACGCAAGCACGCTCAGGTCGCCCTTGTTCTTCCTGATTTCCTCCTTCAGTTTCGCGTTCAGGAATGCGTCGCTCTCATTGAAGGCCGCCTGGTATTTTGCCACAACCGCACTGAGGTTCTCCTGTGATTTCGTGAACAGCCAGTCTGAACGCTTGGCGTCTTCGTTGACAGTTCTCGAATAATCGGCGCCCTTGCCGGCGATGTTGTTCACATCGATTCCAATCGAATTAAAGACATCTTTGACCCAGTTTGAGGTGTTCTTGACGTTGAGCATGTTGTTGAACGCCAGGCTGTCGCGATTCTGGAGCAGGCCCTTGATTTTGGGCATCACGGCGCCGATGGTCGTTTCGGCGAGATTGTGCCTCTCTCTCAGGTTCTTCATGTATTTTTCGAATTCTGAATAAAAGCTTGCCGTCTCGGCAGTGCGCCGGCTGTCAGAGAAGTTGTAGTAACGGTCAACATTCTCGAGGTATGACGCAAACGGGGAGTAACTGATTTCCGCTTTCTTGAGGCATTTGTTGAGTTCGTCGGCGCAGACACGAGCATTCTTGCCCGACAATTTCCCGTTTGGCATGTATGTCTTGAAAATCAGGTCCATGGTGTCGACATAGCTGAACACCTTCTCCAAATAGCCGTCCACATCGCCGTTTGTCTGGCGGAACATGTTGAAGTCCTGAACGAAGCTCGACCAGTATTTCTTGTCAGGGTCTTCCTGCAACGCCTGGTTTATGCTGTCAAGGATGGCCTTCCTCCTTAACGAATAACCGGCCATCTGCCTCATGTTCTCTATTGATGGAGAACCTGTTACAGACTTGATTTCCTGTATGTTCTCCGCGTCGAGCAAAAGCTTTATGTTCTCCCCTGATTTCAGGACAAGCAGAAGTCCGGCCCCGTTGCCGAAGTCGAGACGGTAGATGTCGTCAGGGAGCGTGACATCTATCGAAAACCGGTCTCCGACGATGTCGGCGGTGGCGTATTTTGTCTGGTTGCCGGTATAGGCATTCACAAGGTCCACCTTGGTGAAAGTGTTGTTGAGCACTGTGGCCTCGAGCCTGGTGCCTTTCTGAGCGAAAGCACCCGTTAACAGAGCCACAAGAATCATTGTGATAAAACATTTACTTCTCATATCTTTTTTTCTTCTTTTCCAACATTTGCAGTGTGAACCTCATCTGAATTCAGAACGGTTCACGCCTTTTTTTTGCGACTGCGAAGATACAATTATATTTTGAAAGTTTAAATGGTTGTTGATATTTCGATGGAGAAGTCAGTGATTTGTGAATAGTGGTTTGTGAATGGTGGATGATACTTTTTTTGGGAGGCTTGCGACAATGCTTGAAGAATAGTGTATCTTTGCGGAAAAATATCGGAACAAATTAAAATCAATCCCTAATGAAGATAAAACAATTCAGAACCATTATGTTATGCGCATTGTCATTGCTCGCCTCATGCACGCAGACCCGCAAGGGCGGCGAGCCTGTGAACTATCCTGAAACCAAGAAGTGCGACACCGTCGACACCTATTTCGGTGTCGAGGTCGCCGACCCGTACCGCTGGCTTGAGGACGACTACTCTGAAGAGACAGCAGCTTGGGTTAAGAGTCAGAATCAGCTCACTCAAAGCTACTTGTCGCAGATTCCTTATCGCGAGAAGATGAAACAGCACCTAAAAGAGATGCTCGACTATCCGAAGGAGGGCGCTCCGTTCAAGAAGGGCGACCGCTATTTCTTCTACCGGAACAACGGTCTTCAGAACCAGAGCGTTCTGTATTACAAGAGCAAACTTGACGGTGAGGCCGTGGAACTACTCGACCCAAACAAACTCTCCGACGACGGCACCGTGGCACTCTCGGCCACCGCAGTCTCCGAGGACGGCCGCTACCTCGGCTATGCAATATCGAGGAACGGCAGCGACTGGCAGGAGATATATGTGAAGGACATAGAAACAGGCGCGACGCTCGACGACCATCTCGTATGGGTGAAGTTCTCGAGCATAGCCTGGAAAGACGACGGGTTCTTCTACAGCCGCTTCCCCGAGCCAGACAACGAACTCTCAGGGGTTAACGAGAACGGAAAACTCTATTACCACAAAGTGGGTACGCCGCAATACGAAGACATCTTGGCCTACGAGGACCGGACAAACCCCAACCTCAGCTTCTCGGCCGGGGTGGTGAAGAAGCGCTATCTCGTGATTTATGGCAGTGAGTCAACTTCGGGAAACTCGCTTTACTACAAGGACCTTGCCGACCCGAAGGCCGTTTTCGTCAAGCTGGTCGACGATTTCACCGACGACTATGCGGTCATTGACGAGGTTGACGGTCGCTTCATAGTGATGACCAACCACAACGCGCCTGAGTACAAGGTCGTCAGCATTCCTGTATCTCCCTACGCCGGCAAGGTGTGGGAAGAGCTGATTCCAGCCGTGAAAGGTGAGGTGTTGACGGGGGTTAGCCATATTGGTGGAAAGCTGATAGCCAACTACATCAAGGACGCCCGTTCACTCGTCAAGATCTTCAACGAGAAAGGAGTGCTCCAGGGTTCGCTCGACAACGAGGTTATAGGCTCGATAAGCGGGTTTGCAGGCGAGCCTGACGACACGGAGACGTTCTACACTGTTACTTCATACACCACGCCAGCAACAATTTACAGATATGACGTTGCCAGCAACAAGTCGGTGCTTTACAAGACTTCGGAGATTAAGTTCAACTCCGGCGACTACGTTACTGAACAGAAGTTCTTCACCTCCAAGGACGGCACAAGGGTTCCGATGTTCATCACCCACAAGAAGGGCATCAAGATGGATGGCAAGAACCCGGCGCTCCTGTACGGGTACGGCGGCTTCAACATCTCCCTCACGCCTGGGTTCAGCGCAACGCGCGTGGCCTGGCTGGAGCAGGGTGGGGTGTATGCAGTGGTTAACCTGCGCGGCGGCGGCGAGTACGGCAAGGAGTGGCACGAGGCCGGCACGAAGATGCACAAGCAGAATGTCTTCGACGACTGCATAGCGGCGGCCGAGTTCCTCATCAGCCAGGGCTACACCAGCAGCGACATGCTGGCCCTGGAGGGCGGTTCCAACGGCGGCCTCCTTGTCGGCGCTGTTGTGAACCAGCGCCCCGACCTGTTCGCCGTGGCGGTTCCCCACGTGGGTGTTATGGACATGCTCCGTTACCACAAGTTCACTATCGGTCGCTACTGGGCCGTTGACTACGGTACCAGCGAGGACAGCAAGGAGATGTTCGAGTACCTGCGGAAGTACTCCCCGCTGCATTCCATACAGGACGGCAAAGAGTATCCGGCTATTCTCGTCACCACCGCCGACCACGACGACAGGGTTGTGCCGGCACACTCGTTCAAGTATGCCGCCGCCTTGCAGAACAGCCACATCGGCGACAAGCCGCACCTGATACGCATTGAGAGCAACGCCGGGCACGGCGGCGGCAAACCCCTCGACAAAACCATCGAGGAAGTCGTTGACGTGTATTCGTTCATGTTCTTCAATATGGGCATAACCCCGAAGTACTGAGCGATAGCGACTGTCCGCCTGACAAATGACGGTGAGAGTGTAGGGATATTATAAATCACTTCAAATATGAAACAATATGCTGAAATATAAAGGACAACTATTTACAAACGACGATTCCGCAATAATAACGCATTATCTTCAAAACGTAAACACCAAATATGCTTTGCCTTTTGAAAAAGATGCATTAGACTTGCTTTACGGCAAAGAGGATGTTGAGTTCTCTGGAATGGTCAAAGAACCCGACCCTCAATACAATTTATTCCCTGAACTATTCTCTGTTCCTTTTCCGACTCCGGAAAATCCAAAGTTTATATTCATTGATCTGTTTGCGGGTATTGGAGGTGTCCGCACGGCAGGGCGCGGCGTGAAGACGGGAAAAATGTGGTTTTGCATGGGTTATATTATTTTTGGAGAACAGCATTAAAATGGATATCTTTGCAGGTTAAAAATGGGAAAATCCATGCGTTATGGAAACAACTGTAAATAAGGGATTTAAAGCAATAGACTTCTTCTGCGGAGGAGGCGGTATGACGTGCGGGCTGCGGCTTTGCATACTGGAGAAAACTTGTTGGAGGGGCATCAGGTTTATAGATACACCTTCGAAGAGGATAAAGCCACATGCGACAATGATGTGGAACTTTGAGATAATACGATATAAGTAGAACGAATCATGGCTATAAAAGATTTACACGAACATCCATTTGACGAGGGAACTATTACAAAACTGGAGATTTTCGAAAGTTATGCAAAAGAATGGTTACCAACATTTGTTATGAGTTGTCCAAACAAAGAGTTGTGGATTTTCGATTTTTTTTCAGGACCAGGTCGTGATGTTATTGGTGTTGCTGGCAGCCCTATTCGCTTATTGCAACAAGTAAAAGAACAATCTGGTAATATTTTCAATCAAAAATGCAAAATACACCTGTGCCTTAACGAGTATGAAAAAAGCAAATATGACGCAATGCATTCTTGTTGCGAAGATTTTATTAAAGATGAAAAAGAGTTGACGAGGTTGAACAATCATTATTTGTTCTTGCATTATTGCAATTGTGACTTTGCAGAGCTATTTCCTAAAACAATATCTATAATAGCAGCACACCCCTCCTTGGTTTTTTTTGACCAAAATGGCATGAAATTCTTGGCCGATAAATACCTATTGGATTTAGAAAAACTATCGCAAACCGATTTCTTGTACTTTTTATCCTCCTCATATTTTGTTAGGTTTGGGAAAACACGTGCGTTTCAAACAAATTTAAGTATCGATATTAGTAAGATAAGAGAGAACCCCTATAAATACGTTCATAAAAGTATACTTGAACAATTAAAATGCAGATTACCGGAATATTCCGATTTAAAACTATATCCCTTTACTATAAAAAAAGGAGCAAATATTTACGGAATAATTTTTGGGGCAAAACATCCACGTGCTGTTGACAAATTCTTAAAAACAGCATGGGACAAAAATAACATTAATGGAGAGGCTAATTTTGATATTGACGATGACCTTGGAAAAGTTCAATTAAGTTTATTTGACGGGAAACTTCCAAATAAAATAGAACGATTTCAAAACGAATTACAAGAGAAACTAATACAAGGTGTTCTGCAAACGAATAAAGATGTTTATGATTTCACTTTGGAATGCGGACATGTGTCCGCTCATGCTTCTGACAAGATAAAACAGATGAAAAAGGAAGGTCTAATAAATTATTCGGAGAGGTCTCCTTTAGTTAATTACGAACAAGTTTACAAGAAAAACAGGATAATTACATTTCAAATTATAAAGAAATGAAAACCACCAAGATCGAATGGACAGACAAAACATGGAATCCAATAACTGGATGTACCAAGATTTCTCCAGGCTGTGCCCACTGCTATGCCGAGGTAATGTCGCGGAGATTGAATGCAATGGGACAAGAAAAATATACCAATGGTTTTCAGGTTACGCTGCACGAGGATTGTCTCAATGAACCGTTAGGGTGGAAACAACCGCATACAATTTTCGTTTGTTCAATGAGTGACTTATTCCACAAGGATGTTCCATTTGAATTTGTTGACAAAGTGATGGCGACCATCCGTCTTGCACCTCAACACCGTTATCAGTTACTCACGAAACGTGCTGAACGTATGTCCGAGTATTTTATCACTCACGATGTCCCGGAAAACGTTTGGTTGGGTGTGACGGTTGAAGCACAATCTTCCAAGCCAAGAATTGATTGTTTGCGGGTGTTGGATGCTCCCATTCGATTTCTTTCTTGCGAACCCCTCATCGAAGACTTAGGCGAATTGGACTTGACGAATATTGACTGGGTGATTGTTGGTGGCGAGAGTGGACCGCAAGCGCGGCCGATGAAAGAAGAATGGGTGCTCACTATTAGAGCACAGGCAGAAAAACAAGGCTCTGCCTTTTTCTTCAAGCAATGGGGCACTTGGGGAGCTGACGGCGTGAAACGAAGCAAACACAAAAACGGAAAATTGATTGACGGCAAAGTGTTACAGGCGATGCCGATATAAAAAATGTGATTATGCCAAAGAAAAAAATACACATTCATAGATATGTTTGCTTGCGTAAAATAACTAACCATTATGCCTAAACGACTTTGGACACGAAACGAAATGATTCTGACATTGGCTCTGTATTTTCAGTTACCATTCGGGCGGTTGAACCATACCACACCGGAGGTCAGAGAGTTGGCCAAGTTGATGAACAGGACAGAAAATGCCGTTGCTTTGCGGATGGTGGATTTTGCCGCTTGCGACCCTTATATTATCAATAGCGGACGCACAGGAATGCCGGGCGGACTAAGCGTGTGTATGCCCTATTGGAATGAATTTGTCGGTGACAAAGAAAAACTGTTCTTGGAAGCACAGCGGATAAAAGCCAATCTATTGAATCAATCGATAGAAGAGACATTGCACATCACATCCAAAGAATTAGAGGGGAAAGAAAAAGAGACCATAATCAAGCAAAGAGTCAATCACTCTGCTTTCCGTTCGATGATTCTTTATAACTACGAAGAACTCTGCGCCATCACTGAAATCAGTATTCCGGATTTGTTGGTGGCCAGCCATATTGTTCCTTGGACGGTGAACGAAAAAGAACGGTTGAATCCTGAAAACGGCATCTGCCTTTCTGCTTTGTACTACGAGGCTTTCGACCAAGGATTCATAAGCATAGACAAGAATAATAAGATCATCTTGGCTGATAAATTAAGACAATACGAAACCGAGGAATTTTATGCTGCTCATTTTGCAAGCATAAAGAATCAGCCTATTCGTTTGCCGGAAGAGCATCTGCCTAATCCCCTGTTCATAGAGTGGCATCGGGACTGTGTGTTTAATAAAGTATAAGAACGGATATGTCGAAGATAGAATACAAGATAGTTTCTCTATTTGCCGGGTGTGGAGGACTTGATCTCGGCTTCGAACAAGCCGGATTCAATGTGGTTTGGGCTAATGAGTTCGAACAACACTGCCGTGCAACGTACGTTCGCAATCATCCTAACACAGAGTTTGTGCTTGGTGACATTTGTAAGATTGATCCTGGTTCGATTCCTGATTGTGATGGATTCATAGGTGGTCCTCCATGTCAGTCATGGAGTGTGGGGGGCAAACAAAAAGGGCTTGAAGACGAAAGAGGACAATTGTTCTTAAAGTATATCGAACTTATCGGTGCCAAAAAGCCAAAATTCTTTGTGATAGAAAATGTAAAAGGTATGTTGGGAGATAAGTTCAAAGATGTATTCAAGGACTTTCTTTCCCGACTTAATGATGCAGGTTATAATGTTCAATGGGCATTGCTTGATGCTGTAAACTATCGTATTCCCCAAAATCGAGAAAGAGTATTCCTTGTTGGCTTTAGAAAAGATTTAAACGTGTCTTTCAGTTTCCCTGTCCCAACATGCGATAAGCCTATTACATTAGAACAAGCCATTGGTGATATCACAGAAGTGCCAAACATTCTTTCTAGTAACAAGATAAAAGATACTAGCAAAAAGGTTGACAAGAATAATCAATATCCAAATCATGATGTTCTGGCATTAAAATTCGGTTCGTTTTATTATCGAGGGAATAGGCGTAGGGGATGGCAACAACCATCTTTTACGATAAATGCGACTGCCGACTTTGCTCCATTACATCCATCATCACCCAAGATGATGTACTATGGACATGAGAATTGGAACTTCCAAAAGGACAAGTTGACCAAATACAGAAGAATGAGTGTGCGTGAATGTGCTAGGATTCAGACATTTCCCGATAGTTTTATCTTCGAGTACGAAAACATTAGAGATGCATATAAGATGATTGGTAATGCCGTCCCTCCTCGATTAGGACATGAAATAGCGAAGTCAATTGTTAATACTCTGAATGGTATGGAACAGACATGTGCTGTCAAACGCAACCAGTATAATAACATAAACAATGAGACAGTGCTTGTTGGTTATTATAAAGGAGGCGAACATAAACAACTCATTCTTAAGAATCAACTTTATTATGTCCGTTCTGATGGTAGAAAAGGTTCAATGTTTAAAGATGAATGCGCTGTAATGCCTAAATATCTGTTGCTACATTACAAAAATAACGCAGAAATATATGAACTAAATGCTGAAGAGCCTATTTTGGCAGATGCTTCATTCTTAAAAACATTAGGTTTTGCGACCTCAGGGAAAACATATCTCTGTTTTCAGTTAAAGAGTGCTAAACCGAGAATGATATGCGATATAGTTGACTACTCAGCCAATCTGCACTTTGATGCGGACAACTATGCTCCATATTTTACAACAATCAAAGAAATACTTGGATGAAATTAAATATCTGCAATATTATTCAACAATGGATTAAAAGATTTAAGCATATGAATGTTGATAGTGAACAAATAACTCTTGATAAGAGTCTTGTCATTGCTCAGGACCAGCCGTTGTCTGACAGGCAACTTAAGGAATGTCTTATCAATGTACTAGGCAATAACAAATGTAGGATTATTACTGTTCCACCTCGAAAATGGGTATTGGAGTATGCGGATGGCGGAAAGGTATATCACCTTCTTGTTAGAACATGTACATATTTGGGAAATCCTCATCCGATATATAAGAAGAGGGTACAATTACCTCTTTGGTTTAATGATTATACCAATACGGTTAATAAACAGAATCCAAAGATTGATGTTCGCTATATTGGCGTATATCATTATGGTGATATATTTCATGGCGATAATGTAATATTTGTGGATTTCAAGAAGGACACTTATCTTACCAAGAAAGGCCACAACTCGTCGGCTCATGTATATACAAATGACTTATTCCAAGCCATGACTTATGGTGTGTTCACAAAAGAGGACTACTTTGGCAACAGCATCACTACAATCCGAAGAGATAAATTCCAAGACTACCTTACGAATAAGGTTTCTAAAACAAACACATTGTTCGACCTTTTCCGTAAATTTAATTGTGGTTTTACATTTGGTCAATGGCTTAAGGCCTTAGATGCGATAAAAGAAATGCACGAGAATGAGTGGCATCAATGGAAACAAACAGAATGGGCTGGTTGGTTCTTGGAGTATAGATTCAATAAATTCACAATTGATAACAATGTTACAAATCAAATGCGTTACGTGGGTAGTTCTTTGAAACGAGATGGAGAATTAGATTTCGACATTCGTTTTGATGAAGAAGATTTTTAT
>CADBQG010000016.1 GCA_902796805.1 uncultured Bacteroidota bacterium | reverse complement strand
GCATACATCAGGTTGGTGTTCCCGAGGAAAATCTTTTCGGGGCTGACAAGGTGCTTGTAGTCTTTAATGTTACGGGTGAGAAGCTGCAACAGTCCGGCCTTGTCGAGGGTGTACAGCATTTTCAGACAACTGTCCCGCGTCGTTTCCAGCTGGGCGGACAACTTTGAGATGTTCGGCACCAAAGGGACATTTCCGGCAATGAGCATTAACAGCTGCTTGGCCTTTTGGATGGTCGTGTAAGAGATGTTTTCTACTGCCGGCATGTCGGTCTCCATTACCAATACAGCTGTTTCGTTGAGTCTCGACATATAGTCGTTCCCCGCCTCCTTGAAAAATGGGTAATACCCGTTCCGCAGGTATTCTTCAAAATATTTCGCCACAGGAATATCCCTGGAAACATCCATGGCCACACTCTGGTGCTCCTCGAACAGTTGCGTCAAACCCATTGGCGACACTTCCTTAATCTTGCTGATTGCCAGATACTCCCTGAAAGACAATCCTTGCAGAGTATAGAGCGTTTGCCGGCGCGAAAGGTCAACCCTTGAGTAATCTATCTCAAGCATACTGCTTCCCGTATAGACGACACGCAAGTCATCGTAGGTGTCGTACAGATTTTTGATGACTATCGCCCAATCGGGGTATTTGTGGACTTCGTCAAGAAACAGGTTCCTGATACCATGTTGATAGAGCCAATCCACCAGTTCGGGAAGCGAGTGCGACTGAAACCAGAGGTTGTCCAATGAGACATAGAAAACGTCGTCCGTCTTCTTGTAGGCCAATTTGATGCGTTGCAACAACAAAGTGGTCTTCCCCACACCTCTTGCGCCCTTGACTCCAATCAATCTGGATTCCCAGTTTATTTTCTCATACAAATATCTCACAACCTTGATGTCAACCTTTCTGATTTTCGCGAGAAATAGGCTCTCAAGCTGTTGATAATCTTCCTGTGTCATAATAATTCACTTTTGCAAAATGCAAAAATATAAAAAAATCACTTTTGCAAAAGCGAAAATATAGTATTTTTCCACTTTTTAAAAAGTGAATATAGACATGGCTATATGGATAGCAATTTCCCCTCCGCCACCACCGCCGCAGTGCCGTCGAAAGGCTGGTCGGGAAAAGCGTCAACGATGTAGTATCTCATATCTTGAACTTCTTTTATTGTCGTTTTGCTCGATTGCATAATTGAAAATTAATAGTCCAATAATCGTCCATAATCGTTCCATTCGCCAAACATCTTTCCCTTTTTCGTCGCTTCGATAAGGTGCGCGAGTGCTTGCCGGTACATATGTTCGTCCCGATTTTTATAAAAGGCCACGTTGTAAGCACGGACGCGCTGATACAGAGGCGGGAAGGACTTGAACTTCGTCCACGCCCGTGCGGCCTTCAGCGCTGCTTCCACGTCCTCATCGATGCGGAAGCTGCGCGCGCCCATCGGGGGCAGCACCCGCCGCCCGGCATCGGTCATCCGTCCCAACTTCTCCAACCGCCGCACACGTTCCTTGTTCAGCTCCGACCAGGGACTGTTCCGCTTTCGCGGCGTGAAACATTGCATCAGCATCCCGTCGATGGGCTTCTGGCGGCTGTCGATCCACCCGAAGCAGAGCGCCTCCTCCACTGCGTCGAGATACCAGAATGTATCATCGTCGGTGGTGCGACCGCGTTTCACGCACACCCAACACGATTTCTCTGTCACGTGGTGGGTTTCAAGCCATAGGCGAAACTCGTTGCGGTTTTTTACATCCAGAATGTTTTGCTCTTCCATAAGTGACGGTTGGTTACTTCGTGTTGGTTATTTCATGTTGGTGAGTGAATGTTAACACCTTGTTCATATCGCTTGTTTTTTGAGTTTGCAAAGATAATAAAATAACACTCTGCAAAATGCAATCTTTTTGTACTTTATCTGAGTTAAATTTGAAGATAAAGTATGTTTTTCTTGTAATTGAGTGGATCTGGTTTTATTTTCGACGCTTTGATAATATGGTGATTTACAATTCGTTGAGTCTTGATTTTCAGCGCAGTGGCTCAAAGAAGAGCGACTATCGGCCACATTTGATAACGCCTCTATTTTATCGTGAATTTCATCTAAAAACACAATCTAACACCAACATTTTGGCATTGGGCGATGGCTGTCTTTCAAGTAGGTCATTATTTCGTTTTATTCAAAAGACTCTGCGAAAATACGACTTTTCTTGAATGAAGCGGGAGAGTTTTTCAGCAAGTCCTCGTCTTTTGGGGACAAAGCCAGGCGGTTATAAACGGAAAACATTGCGACTAGTCAAAAAGCCATTTTGCTTTGCTGCATTGAAAGTCAGATGAACAACATGTGCCTTTTGTTTTTATTCCTCCAGATAATAAAAGAAGCCTTGGCTTTACCAGGCTTCTTGCATGTGTATGATGGTGACCCGTATTTAGAACGTATGACTGTCAATCACTTCGCCAGCGCTAGAGTTGCTTACTTCATCAGGGTTAAAATTAAGTCTATAGCGGTAGAGGTCCACCTTAATGCCGGATAAAGAAGCGACGTCTTCCGGATTGCTCTCGATAGCTTTGTAAGCCTTTTTGAAAGATTTCTTGGCGCGGTTTAGCGCTGCGGATTCCCTGCCGTAGAAATATAAGCTTTGGCCTCCTACGGAGTATCGGTCGGCATCGTTTTTCATGACATTTATCATGGTAGGTTCGATAAAAAGGAAGAAATGTTGATGCGCCGAGGAGTTTATTCCGGCGGCATCCAGTTCGATAGTGAATATCCAATCGCCCTCTTCTTCCGGCTTGCAGGAGGAAAAAAGGCAGGAAAATGCAACCATGCAGCTGATAACGGCAATAGAAAATGCTTTCTTCATTTTGGTGTTTTTTTTTGATAATAATTTTGGGGACTCCATTTTTAACTTTTTCGTGTCACATCCCCAGATCCAGTGAGACCCGCTGAACAAAATCTGAAAATATGTCGCTGCAAGTTTACATAATATTCTTTTAGTTCGGTCTGTTTTTTGATTTTTTTTTCAAGCGGGGTGGGGGGGGAATATATTGATTATTAATTGATTAAATGCATCTATTCATTCCAAGACGCATTACTCGTTCGTAGCGGCACAGGTTTTAGACCAAGTATGTCAAGGTGTTTTAGGCTGCGTTCCGCGCAAAGCTGACCACATGACTGGACATTCCGTGAAGGTTCTCCTCCAGGAAAGCGTAGAATTTGTCGAACAATTGTTCAAAAAAACTTTTTTTGTCAATTTCTCCTTGAAAGCCCATATCGTTTTCTCGTCGGACAGGCACCTTGTCGCCGTTGTTGAGACAGGCGAGGATGGTGACCTCGGAGTCCATCACCGAAGCCGAGAAGTTTGGACTTGAAGCCGATGTATCGTTCTGCCAGATGATGAGATACTTGTTGCCGTACTTGTTTTGTGTCATGATTTTTCGTTATGCTAAAACGGTTGTCCGAATCTGTTACGGTCGCGAAGGTTGGCAGGCCGTCAGGTCTGCCGGGCTCGGTAGCATCGGCGTGTGCGGT
>CADBQG010000015.1 GCA_902796805.1 uncultured Bacteroidota bacterium | reverse complement strand
GCCTTTTGGCAACGGGGTGTGGCGCAGTTGGTAGCGCGCTACGTTCGGGACGTAGAGGCCGGAAGTTCGAGTCTTCTCACCCCGACTTGCAAAAAAAGCACACAATTCATCTTGTGTGCTTTTTCTTTTTTTGCTTCCTTTTGTACTTCTCCACAGACTCCAAATACCGCTGCCTGGTGCCGGCAATGTACTCGTCGGTGAACTTCGGGTTCCCATACTTCGCCATTCTGCCTTCGATTATCCCTGCTTGACGGTTGAGATATGGCGTCGGCCTAGACGGGTTCCGCTTCCTCGGGTTCGGATAACAGGCAGTGATTAGCGCGGCCTGATGCGCGGTGAGCTGCGATGCATGGCAGTGGAAATAGATTTCCGCGGCCTTCTCCGTGCCATATATCCCCGGCCCCATCTCTATAACATTCAGGTAAACTTCCATAATGCGCTCTTTCGACCAGAAAGTCTCTATCAGGAAAGTGAAGTACGTCTCAACTCCCTTCCTTATCCAGGAACTCTTAGGCCAGCAGAACACGTTCTTGGCAGTCTGCTGCGATATTGTGCTGCCGCCGCGGCGACGTCCATGCTCACGCTCTTCAATAGCAGTGTTTATGGCAATGACATCGAACCCCCGGTGGCCGAGGAAATAGTTGTCCTCAGAAGCGATGGCTGCACGGTACATATAGGGTGAAATTTCCTCCAACGGCACCCATTTCTTGTGTATTCCAGTTCCATCCTGCATCGCCCTGACACACTGGAACAGCGTCACAGGAGGGTTCACCCACCTGTAGAGCAAAGGGACAAGTATGCTTGCAATGAAAACAAAAAGAATTGTCTTGCCGACAATTTTCCAGAAAGAATATTTATTTGCTCGTTTACTCGACATGTCTTTCAATTCAATTTCATTCATGAAGAAAAAAATGAGATTGTGCTTCTTCAGAAAAAATGGATTTTAGTTCAGTCAACGCTTCGCCCAGCCGGGGGCGTCGCCTCGCACGAACTCGACATGGTAGCCGGTGGACGCAATCCTGTCGGCAAGGTTCCTGACATATTGCGCTGATTCCTCGCCAGAGAAAAGCTTGTTGTCGTATATGTCGTACTTTTTTCTCACATCCACAGGCGAGAGGTTGGGCATCACGACGTTGGCGCCCGCAAGCAGCCCTTTCTCCCTTCCCTCGGGGTCGATGGTGCCGAGAGCCGTTGTTGAGGGCAGAAGGACCCCTGGCAGCATGAGACGCAATAGCCCGAGCATGAATGTCGTAAGCTCTGCAGTTCCGCCCTTCTCGCTGGCAAAGGGTGTTGCATGGTGAGGGACAAACGGTCCAATCCCGACCATCTGGGGCTGAAACCGGGCTATGAAAAGCAAATCCTCGAGAAGATTCTCCGATGTCTGATACGGTGAACCCACCATAAAACCTGTTCCCACCTGGAAACCTATCTCCTTCAGGTTCATGAGACATTCCATTCTCCGCTCGTACGACATCCATTGCGGATGCAGCTGTGAGTAATGCGCCGTGGCGGCGGTCTCGTGGCGTAGGAGGTATCTGTCGGCTCCGGCGTTGTAAAGCCTTTGGTAACTCTTCCTTGAACGTTCTCCCAACGAGAGCGTTACCGCACAATCAGGATACCTCGACTTGATTTCATCAATGAGAGGCACAAGCACATCGTCGCTGAAATATGGGTCTTCCCCACCCTGCATCACGAAAGTCCTGAAGCCCAACTTGTGTCCCTCCTCGCAACATTGAAGTATTTCCTCGGGCGAGAGCCTGTACCTCTCGGCGCCACGGTTGCTTCGCCTTATACCGCAATAGAGACAGTCGTTGGAACAATAGCTTGTGATTTCAACCAATCCCCTGAGGTAAACCGCCTTGCCGAAATGGCTCTCCCTTACTGCCCGCGCTCTTTCAAAAAGATATTCAGCGTCGTCAGGCGTGTGATTGTCTATTAGGTTCAGAAACTCCTCTCGCGCAAGAATGTTGTCAGCTTCCAATTTTGATATCAGGTCTCTCATCATTCTGAAAAATAAAACCGCAAAAATAAAAAAAGCGATGTTCGACGACATCGCTTTTGGATATTAAAAACCGTTTTAATCAACCTTATAGAACGGCATCTTAACGGTAACAGCCTTCAGGAGGCGGTTGCGCACCTTGATAAAGATTTCGGTGCCGGCCTTCGCGAACTCTTTCTTTATCAAGGCTGTGCCTATTCCCTTATTAACCGACGGGCCGAAAGTGCCGGAGCGGACCTCGCCGATGACATTGCCTTCTGCGTCGCACACCTCGTAGCCGCCGCGCGGAATGCCGCGGTCAACAAGCTCAAAACCTGCAATCCTGTGCGTCAGGCCGTTTGCCTTGAGGTCTTCCATGTATTTGCGGTCGATGAAGTCCTTGCCATCCACGAATTTGGTAATCCAGCCCAGGCCGGCTTCAATCGGGGAGATGGTGTCGTCGATCTCATGGCCGTAGAGGCAGAATCCCATTTCGAGGCGCAAAGTGTCGCGCGCGCCAAGGCCGATGGGCTTGATGTCGTATTCTGCCCCGGCCTCGAAAACAGCGTCCCAAACCTTCATCGCGTCCTCGTTCCTGAAATATATCTCGCAGCCGCCGCTGCCAGTGTATCCTGTTGTGGAGAAGAGTATGTTGTCGATACCGGCAAATGTGATGATCTTGTTGGTGTAATACTCCATATCGACCACATTGGCGTCGGTGAGTTTCTGCATTGCCTTGAGCGCGAGCGGACCTTGCACAGCGAGCTGCGATATGCTGTCGGAGATGTTCTCTATCTCGGCGCCGAAGTTCTTGTTCTGCTCAACAACCCATGCCCAGTCCTTGTCGATGTTGGCGGCGTTCACCACGAGAAGGTAGTCCTCGTCGTGGAGGTTGTAGACCAGAAGGTCGTCAACGATGCCACCTTTGCCGTTGGGGAAGCATGAATACTGCACCTTGCCGGGGAAAAGCGCGGCCACGTCGTTGGTGGTTATGTGCTGCAGCAGGGCAAGAGCCTTCGGACCCTTCACCGTGAACTCGCCCATGTGCGATACGTCGAAAACGCCCACCTTGTTTCTCACCTGCAAGTGCTCGTTAGTTATGCTGTCGTATTGGATCGGCATGTAAAAGCCTGCAAACTCCTCCATCTTGGCACCCAATGCCTCGTGTTTTGCTCTGTAAACTGTTTCTTTCATGTTAGCGTGAATTTTTGTTTTGAAAGTGCAAAGATACAAAATAACTGTGAACTTGCGTCTTTAACAATCTTTTATTTCAGAGCGTTTTCTTATCTTTGTCTGGCTGAACATCACTCCCGCGACTACAACCACAATCCCAAGCAGCTTAAGATTCGAGAATGTCTCCTGCCCTATTGCGGCGGCCACAAGAAGTGTAACTATCGGTATCAGGTTCGTGAAGACCGAGACCTTGGTTACGGTGAGCTGCTTCACTGAATAAGAATAGAGCATATAGGCGCCGGCGGAACACAAAATCGCCAGACACACAAGGCAGAAAATGTTGGTGGCGTCCCATGCCAGCGATGGCCAGACCTTCATGTCGAAGGCAAGCATGAAAGGCAGGTAGAACGGTATTGCAATAAGGTTCTGGTAAGTGGTTACTGTAAGCGGGCGGTACTTGTTCACCAGACGGTTCAGCAACACGCTGTAGCCGACCGCCGCCACCAATGCAACGCACAGGAGCAAGACACCTTTCACACTGATGCCGATGGCACCGTCAGGATTCACCGACAGAAGCCCCACGCCCACAAGCGAAATGGCCGCTCCAAGAATGAACTCCCACCTTATCGGCACACTTTCGACAAAAAACATCGTAACCGACACTAAAATTGGAATCAAGGCTATGATGACGGCCGCGAAACTCGCGTCCACGTACTTAAGTCCGAAGTTCTCGCCAATGAAATACAGAAACGGCTCGAAGAAGGAAAGAAGCACGAAATCCTTCAGATCCTCACGCCGTATCTTCTCCAAAAGGCCACGCCATTTGAAGAATGAGACAAACACTAACGAGGCTATCGAGAGCCTTACAGTGACTATGGTGAACACTGGGAAGTTGCTGTTTAACAAATGTTTAGTCCACACAAAACTGAGTCCCCAAAGGAGCATTGAAAACAATATCGCCGCATAGCCGGCGAGCGCTGATGTTGACGTTTTTTTCATGGCTGCAAAAATCATAAAAATTTTCCAACTGTGCAATATTTATTGCACGAAACCGTTAGTTTGGGAGAATATTAACTTACATCTGTTTAAGAATGAGGAAGATTTCCACTTTTGTCGTGCTTGTCGTCTTTATCGCGTTCTGCGCCGGCTGCACGCGCACCGACATGACCCCCGCCTACATCAGTGTAACCCCTGAGGACCTGGAAAACTGCATCGACGTCTCCAACTACAACGAGACCCACAACCAGAATTTCGACGCTGAACAACTGACCGCCCTCACAAGGCACAAGTTCACACATGTAAACGTATATGTGAACAACAAGAACCTGGGATGCTGGGAGCTTCCATGCAAGGTCCCGTACCTCGGCAACGGAGCCGCCGACTCCTGCACCCTGATTCTGGTGCCGGGCTTCCCGATGTCGGGAATGGGCAACACAATATCGGGGTATCCGTTCTTCAACATCCTGAGACAAAAGATTGTGCTCCAGAAAGGCGCAACATACCACGTTTCTGAAAACCCGCCGAAGTTTGTGTACAGCGAATACACCCACATTCCTTTTTTCGAGACATTCTCCAACAGTTCGTCGTTCTCACCAACCGACACCGTTGCTCACAGCAACACGCTGCAGCCTGTGATGTACGACGGCAAGAATGTGGGCGAAATAGTCCTCAACGACAAGAACGGCCTCAGCTTCGACATCCAGTCATCGAAAATACCCATTCCTATCGGGAACTACAGAACACTCCTCGAGATCCGCTACCGCACCGAGTCGAACATAGACGTTGGATTCAAGATGTCGTCGGCCACCAACCCGCACCACGTGTTCGCCGTCGGCGGCTTCTACGCCTCGCCGGATGAATGGAAAACAATACATTTCGACCTCACACAGACCATCAGGGACAACCACAACGCAGGGAGCGTTACCGACCTCACTCTGGTGCTTTCTGGCGTCGGCGACAAAGGAACAGACACACGCTTCTACATCGACGACATAAAAGTCATCTACATCAAGGCCTCATAACACCATCTCCCCATGCGAAAGGCGAAGCAGACTTTCCTATACGTCCTTTTCGACACACTGGCCGCCATGCTGACATGGGTCGGCCTCTACTGTTACAGGAAATATGTGGGGGAGTCGCTCTCAATACAGGAGGTTTTCCAGTCGGTGTACCTCGACAGGAAATTCTTCGAGGGCCTGGTACTCTACCCCCTTTACTGGCTTTTCTTCCACGCATTTTTCGGATATTACAACAAGGTTTTCGGCAAATCCCGTCTTGAGGAACTTGGAACAACGTTGGCTATAACGCTTTTCGGAAGCCTGGTTTTCTTCTTCATCTTCATCCTTGACGACATCGTGAACACGCCCAACGACTACGTCAAGTACCTACTGTTCCTGTTTTCCGCACAGTTCCTTCTCACTTACATCCCTCGGTTAGTGATAACAACACACATAAACAGGAAGATACGCAGGGGTGAAATAGGGTTCAACACCCTGATTGTGGGATGCGACAAGATGGCACTTAAGGCTTATGAGACCCTTCTGTCTCACAGCCCGCACTCCGGAAAGTTCATCATCGGTTACCTGAAGGTTGACGACAGCATAGAAGACGAGCTTCGCGACAAGCTGGAATGTGTCGGCAACATCAACGACATCGACAGGATTGTAAGGGAGCACAGTGTTGAAGAGGTTGTGGCGGCATTTCACAACGGCCAGCGCGAATACCTCCAGAAGATTCTACTGCTGGCAAGGAACAGCCACGATTTGGTCATAAGTTTAGTGCCGCAAATCAACGATTTCCTTACAAAGTCTGTGAAAACCTCGTCTATCCTCAACGAGCCGCTCATAACAATAAATCCGGAGTATCTTCCCTCGTGGCAGCGCTTCATCAAGCGTTTTTTCGACATTCTGATATCCCTTGTGGCCATAATATTGCTGGTTCCCGTATATATATTCCTTGTCATAGGCGTGAAAAGGTCGTCCCCGGGTCCTGTATTCTACATGCAAGAGCGCATAGGGTACAAGGGCAGGCCGTTCAACATCATAAAGTTCCGTTCAATGTACGTGGACGCGGAGGCCTCCGGCCCTCGGCTGTCGTCAGACGGCGACAGCCGCATAACCCCTTTCGGCAGGATGATGCGCCAATACAGGCTCGACGAAACCCCGCAGTTCTTCAACGTGCTGCGCGGCGACATGTCGCTCGTGGGCCCGCGCCCGGAGAGGCAGTTCTACATTGACCAGATAACGGAACGCGCGCCCTACTACCAGCTACTTCTCGGCATAAGACCAGGCATAACGTCCTGGGGGCAGGTCAAATTCGGCTACGCGGAGAACGTAGACGAAATGCTCGAGCGCCTTCGCTGGGATATACTCTACATAGAGAACATGTCGATACAGATGGATATCAAAATCCTGATATACACGGTTTTGATAATCCTTAAGAGGGAAGGCAAGTAATCTGCGCCTTTCAGCCGTTCAGCCTTCTGTCGAGTTCCTGCGCTATATACGAAGCCACATCGTCGGCATACGAGTTTGCGCCGAAACCGGCGTCGTAACCGAGTTCCTTCGCGAGTTCATGCGTTATGCGCGGACCGCCGCAAACAACTATCATCTTGTCGCGCAGGCCCTCGGCCTCAAGCATCTCTATCAGCTCGGTGAGGTTCTGGATGTGCACATCCTTCTGCGTTACAGTCTGCGACACAAGCAGGGCGTCGGCATTAAGCTCCACGGCCTTGGCTATGAACTCCTCGTTCGGAATCTGGCTTCCCATGTTGAGGGCGTCGAAGTACTCGTAGCGTTCAATACCGTAGTGTCCGGCGTATCCTTTCATGTTCATTATGGCGTCAATGCCCACGGTGTGCGCGTCGGTGCCGGTGCTTGCGCCAACAACCACAATGTGCCGGCCTATGTGCTCGCGTATGAAATCGTCGGTCTCCTGCATGGACCACACGGTAGACTCAACCTTGGGCACATGTATGGAGGTGAAGTCCACGGTGTGCGTGCACGAACCGTAGCAGTTCACAAACGTGAAGCCCTCGGTGAGCTCCTTGAAATAGACCACCTGGGGGTTGTCGAGCCCCATCTTCTTGAGAAGCTGCTTCGCCGCCTCCACAGCCTCGTCGCCGCACGGGACGGGCAACGTGAAGCTAAGCTGTATCTTTCCGTCGTTCATTGTGTCGCCGTATGGCTTCACACGTGTCAAGTCCAGTGTCTGATCAAAGTCCTTTTGATCCATTGAATATAATCCACCACTCATAATTGTCAGTTTTTTTTATGTGAAATAAAGTGAAAAAAAACGGAGATTTATGCTATTTTCTGTCTTTCATCATCTGGATGAACGGATTGAAATAGCATTCTCCCTTGGAAACAACACCGGCAAGACCCTTGCCGCCGTCTTTCGGACGTTTTACGTCTCCGAAGATGCCCTTTTCAAGGGCAGTGAACAGGCCTTCGTCGACAATCTCTTGCAAAAGCACTATGGCGTTGTTGAGGACTGTCTTGGCGCGCTCACGACAGATGCCCCCCTCCCGGAACTCCATCTCCTCGCCAATGCTTCTCATGTCGTTGAAAATGTACCTTGCATTCTCGATGGAGAGGTAACGGTCGCTCATGAACGGGGTGTGTATCGCCTCGGTGGGCATTCCGAGAAGCTGTATGCCCTGGTAGGTCCAGATGCCTATTATGTTGAACAATGCGTCTTGTATATGTCCGCGGAAGATGTTTCCGGTCATGAATTTCGTAGGCGGCATGTACTTCAGCGTGGCTTTCGGGAAAATCTCGCGCGTCATCTGCGCCTGGGCGAGCTCGAGCAGGAAGCCGTTCTCCAATGTGGGATCCATCTCGAAAGCGTGTCCCAGTCCCATCTGCTCTTCAGGAAGTCCGGCAAGAAGTGCGAGTTGTTCGTTGATGAGGTCGGAGGCCAACACAGTGTGCGCCGCCTCAACCGCGTCGGCGGTGGTCAGGTAGTTGTCCTCTCCAGTATTGATAATCACCCCCGCATAACCGTTTATGACCCTCGAGAAGTACTGGTCGATAAGGGTTCGCTGCGGGTTTATGTCTCTGAAGAGAATGCCGTAAAGGGCGTCGTTGAGCATGACATCGAGGCGTTCCAAAGCGCCCATGGCGGCTATTTCAGGCATACAGAGCCCGGAGCAGTAGTTGCAGAGGCGAATGTAGCGCCCCACTTCCTCGCCCACCTCGTCGAGAGCCTTCCTCATAATACGGAAGTTCTCCTGTGTTGCGAAGGTGCCGCCGAAGCCCTCAGTGGTGGCCCCGTAAGGCACATAGTCGAGAAGACTCTGGCCTGTGGTGCGAATCACGGCGATGACGTCGGCTCCCTGTCTTGCACCGGCCTGCGCCTGCACAACATCCTCGTAGATGTTGCCGGTGGCAACTATTATGTACAGGTACGGCTTCGGGCCCTCGCCAATGGTGCCGAGATACTCGTTGCGCTTCGCCACGTTGCCTTTTATCCTTGTGAGACATTGCTCCACGAGCGGAAGCACAGCATCCTCAACATCCTTCATTGGATGCAGCGGGACCGACTTCACGTCGAGCTCGTTGCGGGCAATGCGGAGCGCCACTTCCTGCGGGTCGGTCTTCAACTCTATGAGGGCGTTGCACATGAAATAGAGCACACCCTGGTTCAGAAGCCCCGCATCTAAAAGCGCGTCGACAACGCGGTTCGGCAGCGGCACGCCGTTCTCGTCAACATCGTCAATGCCTATCAGACGGCACAGCGTCCGCTCCACAGTCACAGTCGTATACCCGTCGACGAACTCCTGCACCTGGTCGGCAATGTCCCTTGCAAGCCGCTTGGCCTCCGCCACTTTTGAAAAATCTAATCCGAGTTTGGATTTTTGTGTCATATCTTTCCTTTTATATTAAATGATTCCTTACTATCTACAAAACTGCAAAAGTACAAAAAAAAGACAAACAAACCTTTCCCCAAGGCCTTTGCTTATCTTTGGCAAACAAAAAGTCAACAGCTGTATTTTTTGAAACAAACCATAAGTTTTTTTTATTACTTTTGCTACGCTTGTTAAAATTGTCGTTTAACGAGTCAACCTATTGATAATTAGTAATATAAAATAGTTTTAATATGAAAAAATTGACAAATAACACCAAGTTGGGCAAGTTAGTTTTGCTTTGCAACGTGTTGGTTCTCGTTCTTTTCATCATATCAATGTTGAATCTGATGAAGTTCGACAAGACAAACAACGCGGTAATTGCAGAGCGTGGGCACTACAACAGGCTGTACGAGGGGTACGCCACAGCACAGCACCCCCTGCGCCAGGACAGCGCCGAGGTGGCCTACTACCAGTATAAGCTGGACACACTCCAACAGAAGACCGCTGCAACAAAAGATGAAAGAAAGGCCCTCGAGGAGAGCATAGAGGTCACCAAGAACACCCTCGCCGACAAGAAAAAGCAACAGGAGGATCATCTCAAGGCTGTCGCTGAGTATGAGAGGGAGTACACCCCCGCTCACGAGAACTGGCTCAAACTCAATTCCGACAACGCCTCTTCGAAGAAGAGCTTCTGGATATGGGCCTGCCTCACCATCGTCGCCTTCCTTGCCAAGACTCTCCTCTTCGCCATGTGGGGCGCCGCCAACAACAGAAACCTTCACCAGGTCGCACCCTGGATGAAAAGCGGCATGAAGCCCTATTCATCATACTTGGCATGGTTCGTGCCTTTCTACAACCTCGTCAAACCGCTATCCTTCTTCAAGGAATTGTGGAATGAAACCGACTACGCCCTCGAGACTGTTGGCGCAGTGAACCGCGACGAGAATGAAGTTGACAACTCAAACCTCTATATGTCAATCTGGTGGGCGTTCCTCCTGTGCAGCGTGTGGCTCATGAACCTCGTGCTCTTCGGGACTTTCTTCCGCGAAGGCGCCCTGTTTGTCAAGGCCAACCATACCGCAATGGTGATAGTGGCAGTTGTCATAATGGTGATAACTATGTGCGTGGAGACTCTTCTCATTCTAAACTTCAACAAGAAGAACCTTAAACTTGTCGAAAACGAGGACAAGTTCAACAAATAAGAAACAGCAGACTGTTTTTTTCGGGGAGGTGAAGTTCACCTCCCTTTCTTTTTGAAAATCGATATGTACGGGAGCGGATCTGTTCCAAGAGTTCGCATGACAGAATACCTGAACCTGAATTTCACGCCCTTTTTTGCAGGCGACTGGAGTCCGCCGTCGAAGTCGAAAAGGATCCGTCGTGCCCAGCCTCATCCATCCTCCGGAACTCGTGGCTGTACATGTACTCCTTGTATGTAACCCGGTGTCTGCGAAATGCCCTGCGGTAGCCGCTGCCTGAAGGTCTGAGTCCCTTCACTCATGACTGCATGAGTTTTTCAATGCTGTTCCAAAGAAGCTCTGCGGTTCTGTCCCAAGTGAACAGCCCTCTTCTTTCAGCACCGCGTCTTTTGAGCTCGTCCCTCAGCCTCTCGTCGGCGTCAATATTCGCCATAGCCTCGGCTATAGACATGTGGTCGTTCGGGTCAACAAGAAGCGCTGCATCGCCTGCTATCTCCGGCATGGAGGTTATGTTTGAAGTTATCAAGGGCGCGTTGGCGTTGAAAGCGTCCACTATAGGCAGGCCGAAACCCTCGAAAAACGACGGGTACACAACCGCCTTTGAAGCGGCCGTGAGCCTCACCACAACATCAGTGGGCTGGTAACCCATCATCAAAACATCGTCCTTGTGCGCAAGAGCGTTGTATGTGTCTTCTATCTCGCCCGACCACCACTTCTTGCTGCCCACAACGACTAATTTTGTGCTGCTGCCGGTCGTTGACTTGAAACTGTCGAACGCTCTGAATATGTTGGCAAGGTTCTTGCGCTTGTGTATAAGTCCCACGAAAAGGAAAAATTCGCAACCGTCTGAGAAATCCCTTTTCACCGCCACCTGCTCTTCGTCGGTCAGAGGTTTGTAGAGGGCGTTGCTGCCGCAGTACACAACGTCTATTTTCTCCGCTTCTATGCCGAACTGCCTGCTGATGTCATTCTTGGAAAATTCCGACACAGTGGCAATGCGCGTGGCTTTCTCGGCGAAAGTGTGGAAGAACCTCCGGTAGTACCTGTCCACCACCGGCGGCACAAACTCCGGATGGTGGATGAAGTTGAGGTCGTGAATCACGTTCAAAGCGGGAACCTTTATGTTTGTGGGCATCCAGCCGTCAGTCGACACGAAGATGTCGGGTTTGATTTTTTTCAGCTTCGAAGGAACGCCGAACTCGAAGAACAAATACCACAGATAGGGATGTCGTGCTTGCGGATGCGCGACCACCGGCGTTATATTGTCGGAAAAAAGAAAGGAACTGTCGTATTCCCTGTCGAATATGAAGTAGAAACTGTGCTCTGGATGACTTTGTGTGATCCTCTTCAGCGTTTCGTATGTGAACTGGCCTATGCCCTCTAACCTGTTTTTAAGAAGAAGGCGCGTGTTTACGGCGATTTTCATCTTGTGGCAGACAATGCAGTTGGTTAAATGTTGCCGCTCGTGCGGTAGGTATAGTCGCCCTCGTTCTGCAGCATGTCGTCTTCTTCTCGCAAATCCGTGTCTGACACGTCGTTCGACTCCACATCCTTGACGTTGAGCTGGGTGGTGACAATGTTGTTCCACCTGTTCTCCTCAACGTGATATATTATGTTGAAGGGCTTCGAGTGACTAACGAGAGGCATCTTGTCTTTCTGGTTGAACGCTATGCAGTCGAAGGCATTGCTTCTTTCGTCAGGCTTGAATATCTTGAGTTTGAGGTGTTTGTCGCGTATTATCTGGGCGTTGCCGTCGTCCATCACACCGTCGGTCTCGAACACCGGCTCCATGTTCCCCGGACCGAACGGGGCGAATTTCTTCAGGTTCTTGATGAACTGTGGCGTGATCTCGGAGAGGTTGAGCTGCATGTCAACGGAAATCTCCGGCTCGTAGGAGGATTCGTCAAGGTTCTCCTTCACGTATTCTTCAAAACGTTGCGAGAACTCCTCGAGGTTTTCCTGCTTCATGGTCAGACCGGCGGCATACTTATGCCCTCCGAAGTGCTCGAGCAGGTCGGCGCACGAGTCGATGCCGTCGTAGATGTTGAACTCCTTCACCGAACGCGCGGACCCGGTGATTAGGCCGTCCTCAGAACTCATCAGCACGATTGTCGGCTTGTAGAACTCCTCCACAAGACGCGACGCGACGATGCCTATGATTCCCTTCTCCCACCTGGGGTTGTACAGCACTATGCTCTTCCTGTTCTCGAACTCGTGGGAGTTGCGTATCATGTCCATGGCCTCCTCGGTGGCGTTCTTGTCTTTCTGCTTGCGCTCGTTGTTCTGCTTGTTGATTCTGGTGCTAATCTCCATCGACTTGCCCTCATCCTCGACAAGGAAGAGGCGCACCGATTCCTTGGCGCTCTTGATTCTTCCCGCCGCGTTGATGCGGGGTCCCACGTAAAAGACGAGGTCGGAGATGGATATCACCCTGGTGAATATGGTGTCTTCGCTGAAAGGCGGGTACTTGCGTGTCTTAATCCCTGCCTGCTCGAGTATGGTCTTGATGCCCATGCGCGGAATCTTGTTCAGCATCTCGAGACCGAAGTATGAAAGCACCCTGTTCTCGCCGGTTATGGCCACTATGTCGCAGGCTATCGAGATTGCCACGAGGTCCATGCGCTTGAGCCATAGCTCTTCGGCATCTTTGAGATATTTCTGGCAGTAGCCTTGCACCAACTTGAATCCGACACCGCATCCTGAAAGTTCCTTGTAGGGATAAGTGCAGTCCTTCCGCTTTGGGTCGAGAATGGCGTAGGCGTTGGGCAGCGTCTCTCCTTCGAGATGGTGGTCGGTTATAATGACGTCGATGCCGTATTCGTTGGCGAGGTCCACCATATCGTTGGCTTTTATGCCGCAGTCGAGCGAGATCAGAAGGTTTATGCCGTTTTCCCTGCAGAAGTTTATTCCCGACTCGGTGATGCCGTAGCCTTCTGTGTATCTGTCGGGGATATAGTATTTTATGTGGTCGTGGGCCTCCTTGCCGCCGCCGAGTATCTCGCAAAGAAACGAATACAGGAGAGCCACAGCCGAGGTGCCGTCCACGTCGTAGTCGCCGTAGACCATTATCTTCTCGTCGTGGATTATGGCGTTGGAGAGCCTCTGCACCGCCTTGTCCATGTCCTTCATCAGGAACGGGTCGTGGAGCTGTTCTATCCTCGGCACGAAGAAGTCCTCGGCCTGCTGCACGGTCTCGATGCCCCTCTGCGCAAGCAGCGTGGCAAGCGGACGCTCCAACTGCAGGCCGCTGCTCAACCCGGCTACAACCTCCTCGTTCGGAATGTCTTTTCTGACCCAGTGCTTTTTCATCTTGCGCAAAATAATGGACGGTGCAAATATAACTATTTTTTTTATAGGTTCATATATTTCCTATCTTCATTTTTTTGTCGATGTCGGCGATGTACTGCTTCATGCTCTTGTCGGTCTCGTTCAGGTTGCTGATGGTCCTGCAAGCATGTAGCACGGTGGCGTGATCCTTGTTGCCGCAGTAGGCTCCTATCACCGAGAGCGGAAGCTGCGTGTACTTCTTCGCGAAATACATGCTGATCTGGCGTATCTGCACTATCTCGCGCTTCCTGGTCTTTGCGTTGATGGCGTCAACGGAGACACCGAAGTAGTCGCACACTATCTTCTGTATGTACTCTATGGAGATCTCCTTGGCCGTCGACTTCACGTACTTGTCGACCATCTCCCTCGCAAGGTCGAGGTTTATGTCGCGGTGGTTTAGCGACGCCTGGGCGAGGATGGCTATCATGGCGCCCTCAAGCTCGCGGGTGTTAGCCGTGATCCTCAGCGCAAGGTAGTCGATGACCTCCTTGGAAAACTCTATGCCGTTGTTCTCGAGCTTCTTCGTGATTATGGCGGTGCGCGTCTCAAGGTCAGGGACCTGAAGGTCGGTGGCAAGCCCCCACTTGAAGCGGTTCAGAAGCCTCGGCTCAAAACCGGAAATGTCGACAGGCGACTTGTCGGAAGTCATTATGATTTGTTTTTTATGCTGATGCAAATGGTTGAAAATCAAAAAGAACGCTTCCTGAGTCTTGGTCTTCGACCCCGATATGAACTGTATGTCGTCGATAATCAGCATGTCAACAGCCTGGTAGAACCAGAAGAAGTCGTTGAGGTTGTCGCTCTTCACAGCCTCGAGATACTGCTGGTAGAATGTGTCGGCGCTCACGTACAGCACTATCTTGTCGGGGAAGTTTATCTTTGTCTGTATGCCTATCGCGTTTACTAGGTGCGTTTTGCCGAGCCCCACGTCGGAATAGATGAACAGGGGGTTGAATGCCGTCTGCCCCGGAGCCTTCGAGATGGCTATCCCCGCAGCGCAGGCCAGCCTGTTGCAGTCGCCCACCACATAGTTGTCGAAGGTCAGAGTCTCAGACAAGTTGGAAGCGATACGCTGCTTCTTTATCCCCGGCACCACCTGCGGGTTGGGAATGTCTTTACGCTCCATCGACACCACGTCCATGGGCGGCATCATGAGCGGGTTCTTCACTGCCTTCCTCGAGGTTGAGGGGATCATCATCGATGACGACTTCTCGGGTGTGTCGCCGCGCTCCATCAGGACTTTGTAGCGCAGCTTCGCGCCGTTGCCCAGAAGCTTGCGTATCGACGTGCGCAGGAGCGACACATACTGCTCCTCCAATATCTCCTTGTACCACAGGCTCGGAAGCTCTATCGTGAGCTGCTTGCCCTCCAAGGACACCGCACTTATAGGACGGAATATCGTCTCGAACACTTCTGACGAAACATTGTCCTTTATTATCTCCAAGCACTTGTCCCAAGTCTCAACATGCGAGGATACTTCTTCTTTCTTGTCAATTTTCCTATCTGATTGCATTAAATCGCTGATAATTAAAACGATGAACGAGTTTAACTCTTTGAGTTTTTAGACGGCAAAATTAACACAAAAAAAGTTAAAAAAAAAAATATTTGTATCTTGATTTTTTGAAAAAAAAGTATATCGGGACTTTCTATGAAAGTCTGTCCTTGAAGATCTCGAACTTGCCCACATCGTCCCACAAGTCGCCGTTATGAACGTACGCGCCTATCTGATAGTCGCGGCATTTCTCTATGTAAAAATTTGTGATGGAACTTTTCTCAACAGACGGTATCTCGGCCGCAAAACCAGTGTTTATCACATGTATCCCGCTGAAAGCCATTAGATTACATTCATCAGCACTCCTGTTCAATATTGTCTCCCCAGTGCTTTTGTTGCACCAGCCGCACATCAACCCAGATCCATCGAAGATGAAATAGCGGGACGTGTCGCGGTTCCTGACCGCAAGGGTCGCGGAGTTGCCACTACGGATATGGCTGTCTAACAGCCGTCGAATGTCTATATCCGAAATTATGTCCACGTTGTAGAGAAGCAGCGCGTCAGCGCCCCCCCAGAAAGGTGACGAAAACTTCAGCCCACCGGCCGTGTCCCTCAGATACGCCCTCTCGTCGGAAACGCGAATCCTTGCAACGCCCCTGCTTGAACGCATATGCTCAATGATCTGGTCAGGGAAATGGTGCACATTGACTATAATGTCCGTGATTCCGGCATCCTCCAATTTCTCAATGGCATTATCCAACAGAACCTTGCCGTCAACCCTTACCAAAGCTTTCGGCTTTGCAAGGGTATGTGGCCGCAGTCTGGTGCCGAGGCCGGCAGCGTATATGAACCCGATGACTTTCATGCCGACTCGTAAACAGTAGTGTCGTTGATGCCGGCTGCTGCAAGGGCCGCCCTGCGTTCACGGCAGGTGGCACAGGCGCCGCAGTGCACCTTACCGCCCTTGTAGCACGAATATGTCTCCGAATAGTCTAAACCCAGTCCCAAGCCCCGGCGGGCTATCGCCGCCTTGTCAATGTTTGTGTACGGGGCGAAAACCTCGACAGCGTTGTATGTCCCGTTCCTGACGGCCTCCGACATCGCCTTCACGAATCCCGGCCGGCAGTCGGGATAGACGGCATGGTCGCCAGAATGGTTCGCTATCATCACCCTTCCGAGCCCGTTGCTCTCGGCAATGCCGGCCGCCACCGACAGCATTATGCCGTTCCTGAAGGGCACTACTGTCGATTTCATGTTGCTTTCGTTGTATTCATCCGTAGGTATGTCGTCGGGAGAGGAGAGAAGGGCGCTCTTGAAATGCCTGCGCATGAAGTCCATCGGAACAACTATGTGCTTTATGCCCAGGCGGGCGCAATGCATCACGGCGAACTTCCGCTCCTCGGCGTTCTGCAAAGAGCCGTAGTCGAAAGTGACCGCAAGGGCAATTCTTTCCTGATACTCGTAGAGCATGGTGGTGGAATCCATGCCCCCGGAAAACACGATTAGCGAGTCCTTCATGCCTGCCTCCTCGTTCCAAGAACATCAACTATCCTGCGTCTCACCATGTCCTGGTGGGCGCTGTCGCCGTAATTGGCGAAAGGTATTATGGAAATGCCGCCGCGCGGATTGAAAATTCCTTCAACTTCTATATATTTGGGCGACATCAGCCGCACCAGGTCTTTCATTATAATATTGACACAGTCCTCGTGGAAATCACCGTGGTTGCGGAAGCTGAAAAGGTAGAGTTTCAGGCTCTTGCTCTCAACCATGAGCCTTTCAGGAATATACCTGACCACAATACGCCCGAAGTCGGGCTGGCCGGTCTTGGGACACAGCGATGTGAACTCCGGACAGTCCAATGCAACCACATATTCGTTTTCAGGATGCTTGTTCTCGAAAGCCTCCAGCACTCCGGGGTTATACTCGTATCCGTACGGCACGTTCTGATTGCCCAGCAGCGTCACGCCTTTCAATTCATCTGAGTTTCTCGACATGTTTGGAAATTTTTGCGCAAAAGTAAGAAAAATAAGTATCTTCGCGGCGCAAACAAAAAAAACACTTGAAATGTACCGCAAAAAATTCATGGAAGAGGCCGTAAGGCTGGCAAACGAATGCTTCGAAACCGGCAGCGGAGGCCCGTTCGGGGCAGTGGTTGTGAAAGACGGCGTTATTGTGGGACGGGGACGCAACATGGTTACCGCCAACAACGACCCGACCGCCCACGCAGAAGTATGCGCCATACGGGACGCCTGCAAGAACCTCGGCACATTCCAGCTGTCGGGCTGCGAGATATACGCCAGCAGCGAGCCGTGCCCGATGTGCTTCGGCGCAATATACTGGGCAAGGCCGCGCCGGGTCTTCTTCGGCGCATCCTGCGAAATCGCCGCAGAGGCTGGCTTCGACGACACCTTCATCTACAACGAGATCGGCAAGCCCATAGACTGTTATTCCATCAAAACCGAACAGCACGACAGCGAGATGGCCGCCAAGACATTCGAAAAGTGGAAACAGTTCGAGAACAAGATAGAGTACTAAATACATGAACCCCAAAGAGATGGAGAACAACAGCACCAGCGGAAAACTTTACCTCATCCCCGTGCCGCTTGCAGAGGGAGCCTTCGAACAGTTTTTCCCGCAAGCGAACAGCGACATAATAAACAAAACAGATTACTACATTGTTGAGGCGGTGCGCACAGCGCGGCGCTTCCTGAAATACGCCGGAATAAAGAAAGCCATCGACGAGCTCACATTCTTCGAACTTAACGAGCACACTCAGGGTGCCGACCTCAACGAGTTCCTGAAGCCGTGCCTCGAGGGACACAACGTGGGGCTCATGTCGGAGGCGGGCGTCCCATGCGTGGCCGACCCCGGACACAAGGCCGTCGACAAGGCACACCAGCTCGGCATCGAAGTGGTGCCCCTAATCGGCCCGAGTTCCATCATCCTCGCGCTCATGGGCAGCGGCCTCAACGGGCAGACATTCACATTCCACGGATACCTGCCGTCAGAACAACACGACAGGGAAAGGAAAATATCTGACATCGAGGCTGTTGCCATAAAAACCGGACACACACAGGTCTTCATAGAGACCCCTTACAGGAACAACAGGATGACCGCCTCTCTTTGCAAAGTGTGCAAACCCACAACACGACTCTGCATCGCGGCAAACCTCACCTCCGAGAAACAGTTCCTCAAAACACAGTCAATATCAAAATGGCGCAAACACTTCTCCCAAGAAGAGAACCAACTTGGGAAAATCCCGTGCATATATCTTATTAACAGATAATTGCACACTTCAAACAGACTTTATAAACCATCATTAAAGTACGAAAATAAATATCGGAAAATATTTTCAACCGCCTGTTGTAGATATTTAAAAAAAAACTATCTTTGCCGTCCGAAATTTTATAACGTAAATAACTAAAAAACAATCAGAAATAATGGCAAATCACAAGTCTTCTGTCAAAAGAATCAGAGCAAACGAAAGAAAAAGATTGGCAAACCGCTACTATTCCAAGACAATGCGCAACGCTTTGCGCGACATACGCGCGATAAATGACAAGAACGAAGCAATGCAAAAGGTTTCGTCGATGAACTCCATGATCGACAAGCTCGCAAAAAGAGGTATGATCCACAAGAACAAGGCCGCTAACCTCAAGTCCGGCCTCATGAAAAAGATTAATGCCCTCTAACAGCCCGGAATTCAAAGTTTCGGCACCCGTCCAGGTGCGGATGAGCGACCTCGACCCATTCGCACATGTCAACAACGGCAATCAATGCCACTACTTTGACTTAGGACGGAGTGCATATTTAGAGAAAGTACTTCAAAACCAGGTCGACTGGACAACCATCGACCTGGTTTTGGTGCATATAGAACTCGACTTCATGCATCCCGTACTTTTTCACGACACTCTTGTATGCGAGTCGAAGATTGTCGAGATAGGAAACAAGAGCCTGACGATGATTCAGCAGCTGCGCGACACCAAGACCGACACCGTGAAGACAAGATGCAAAAGCGTGCTGGCCGGCTTCGACCGCCACACACACAGTTCAATACCGGTAAACGAGGCCTACAAATCCAAAATAAGGGACTTCGAAGGCATCTGAACGAGCAATGACAAGCAAAAACAGGATTTCGGAAGTCAGGAAACTCCACTCCAAAAAATTCAGGGAGGAACTCGGCCTCTTCATCGTTGAAGGCGCCAAGTCGGTGAAAATGCTATCAGACTCGGCTTTTGAAACAGTTGAAGTGTTCGCCACTGAAGAGTCGTTCTACAAGAACGAAAGCTGGCTTTCGGCATTCGGCAACGTCACCCGGGTGACTTGCCAAGACATGGAGCGAATGAGCACACTGCACACACCTCCTGAGATTCTCGCCGTGTGCAGGCAGCGACTAACACTGCCGCCCATTACTGACAGCAGGCCCGTCCTCGCCCTCGACAACATCTCCGACCCCGGAAACCTCGGCACCATTATCCGCACCGCCGACTGGTTCGGAATCAAAACAATAGTATGCTCCCTGAACTGCGTGGAACTGTACAACCCCAAGACAATACAGGCCACAATGGGCTCTTTCACCAACGTCGATGTGCACAGACTCGACCTCGCGGCATTCCTCGCCACACGCAACAGGCACAGAAGGGTTGTGGGGACATTCACTGAAGGGAAGGATATCAGCGATTTCAAATTCTCCGACTCCGACATAATTGTCATAGGCAACGAAGCCAACGGCATCTCCGACAAAGTAGCCGCTGTTATTTCCGACAGGATAACGATAACGAAAAAACACCCTGACACCCGCGCAGAGTCTCTGAACGCAGGCATAGCGGCGGCAATAGTCATGTACGTTTGGCGGCAATAAAAGCTCCCCTACTCTGCCGTCTTCCTTTCCGTCGACCTCACAATCAGGATGCTGGCCTCGTAGAGAAGCCATATCGGCAGCGATACTATCAACAGTGTGAAGGCGTCGGCGGTGGGCGTGATGACGGCGGCAATTACAAGTATCGCGACTATCGCATGGCGGCGGTATTCCGTCATGCTCTCCGCCCGCAGAAGTCCGAGACGCGCCAATATCCAGCAAACCACAGGCACCTCGAAGACTATGCCGAAAACAATGCTCATCATAAGCAGGGTACTCATGTAGGAGTCCAATGTCAGCATATTAGCGACATCGGGACTCACTTGGTACGTGCCAAGGAAACGCACCGTGAGCGGGAAAATCAGCAGATAGTTCAGCGCTACGCCCATCATGAACATCACATACGCGGAGACCACCACCACCGTTGAATGCTTTTTCTCGTTTTCATAGAGCGCCGGACTTACAAAATCGAAGAGCACCTTTATGACATACGGCGACGCCATCAGCACTCCGAAAGCGAAAGCCGCCTTGAGGTGAACCATGAACTGCTCGGTGAGACCAACATTCATGAGATTCAAGGAGAAATCATCCGCTCGCAGCAACCGGTATATGAAAAACGACGAATCCTTGGGAGCGAGAACAATCCTGAAGAGGAGATCTTTGAAACAAAACGCCAGCACTGTGAAGACCGCAACGGCTATCACAATCCTTATCAGGCTTGTTCGCAGGTCGTCGAGGTGATCCCAGAACGATTTTCCGGCATCCGGCATAGATCACTCACCTTCCTTCGGGGTTTCCTGCTTTCCGCCCGGCAACTGACCTTCGTCCTTGCCGTCGATGCCATCCTTGAACGAACGAACGCCCTTTCCAAGACCTTTCATAAGTTCAGGAATCTTTTTTCCTCCAAAAAGTAGAAGAACAATAAGGGCGATAACTATTATTTCTGTCATTCCTATTCTCATGACTTCATTCTTTTGAGATGACTATTTTTTCAACAAGAACCTCACAACCAGGAAACCTCCGAATATCTGGACAAGCATACCGGGGATTCCAACGACAAAATCGGAAAACCCGGCCGCGAAAGAACCCTCCACGATGGTCTCTACAAGGCATCCCGAAACCTGGTACAGCATCACAACGAGGAACATGAGAAGCAGCGAGACTTCCTTGAACCTGGCTGCCACGAATGCCGCACTGAAAGCCAAAAGCACTGATTTTACCAAAATCAAAGGCAGCACGGCCGGCGCAGGCATTCCAAACAGGAACGAATTCACAAGCGGCGAGGCAACCGCCGTCAACAAACCTACTTTCCAGCCGTATTTATACGCTCCTATCAACGTGAAGAAGTATATCGGAAGGAATATATGGCCTCCATTTGGCACAAGGTGGCACAGTTGGGGGAAAAGGATATTCCCCACAACAAAAAACATCGCGAAGAGATAAGTCTTTATATCTTTAAGACTCAAAGAATAAAGGTTAACTGTAGATTCCATAATCACTTTTTTGTATTTATAACAGATAATTGTCTTTCTTCAAAATGCTTTCTCAACATCGTCTCTATCTGCCTGGGGTTTTCGGCTTTCTCGACAATGTCCTCAAGCCTGCAGCGTGTGTCTCCCTCAGGCACCGTAATCCTGTCTGTCAGGTCGTCGTAGGAGAACGCGACGCTTGCGCTTTTCAACACTTCAACGGCCAGAACGCTGATTACTTTCGCGTAAACCGACCTCACGCCGGCATTCACCATCAGGCCGGCGGCGGCCTTGCCCACAACCTTGTCGGCCACATCGGCGCCGCGAAGACGCCCCGGTTCGTTGTCAATCAACCAGATCAGGTCGCGAACGCCCTTCTTGCTATATGTCGTGATGTCGCCTCCGGCACTCCTCACAACAAGCGAGCAACCGCACGAGACCAGTATTTCCGACAACTCATTCATCACTTTGTCCTGCCCCATGTTCATTCAACCCAAGCCCTACCTGAAAATAATGTCCTTCACCAACGGGCCGAGGTCATTGTTAATTCGCTCAACAATCTGCGATTTATGCCCGAAAAGCTCGAATTTCAGCGCGGCATTGTTCACCTTCACATAGAGAATGCCGTTCTTGAGGTCCGTACATTTCGAATGCTGCGCACAGATATCGCCGACATAGTCTTTCCAACGCTCGAACATTATCTGCTTGTCGAGCAGGTGTTGCTTTCCCGACTGTCTCACAAACTGGGCGAACAGTTCCTTCAGACTTGCAGTATGGTTGTCAGATTTCATCGTGTCAGAGTATTTGGATATATTTGTGTGTCTGGAGCGACATCCTCCATTTAGGATTTTTGAGTATATAGTCCACAATTTCCTTAATCACCACATTGCAGCGGTTCCAGTCTGGCTGGAGAAAGAGGTGGCATTTATCGTGGACTTTGGCTGCATTGAGTTCAGCCCAGGCGAAATCCTCGGCAGAACCGACCACAACCTTGAGTTCGTCGGCTTTGTCGTAGAGTTCCTCGTTAGGTGTTGCGCCATACTTTGGCGACAGGCAAATCCAGTCCCACTCCCCGGTTAGTGGCTGCGAGCCGGAGGTCTCGAGAAAGCGCTTTACACCTGCCTTGCGAAGGCTGTCGCAGAGGTACGACATATCGTAGAGCAATGGTTCGCCGCCGGTAACCACCACAGCCTTTGCCGGGCAGGCCGCCGCACGCACCACTATGTCGTCTATCTCCACGTCCGGGTAACGCGAGGCGTCCCAGGCGCGCATCTCGTCGCAAAACGAGCATCCCACCTCGCAACCGCCCACACGCACGAACCAAGCAGGCCTTCCGGTGTTGAAGCCCTCGCCCTGAAGGGAGTAGAATTCCTCCACAACCGGTATCCTTTGCTTTCCCGCCTTATTCATGAGCCACAAAGGGTTTCAGTCCTTTTGCCGCCTCTGCGGCGGTGATTTTCTTCCCCCCGTTGTCGAGGTCGATAAGAATATATTTGTCATGACCCATGCCTAATTCCTTCATATAGCTGAGCTGGCGCAGGCCGTGGCGGCTCTCTATGCGCTCAACCATATCCTTGTGCTCTTCTGCGGTCATGGCGTATATGATGTCAACGCAGGCCTGGTCCACTGCAAGGATGTCGGTGGATGAAAGTATGCCTACGTTCGGCGTTACAACAGGCTCGGCGGCAACGCCCTCGCAGTCGCACGACACCGACATGTTGCGCATCACATTCATGTATGCGACACGGCTGCCGAAGAAATCGATGGCTGCCTTTGTCGACTCTGTCATGCGCTCCATGAACTCCTCTTCTGCTATGTCCCACTGGTTGTCCTGGCCGGGCGTGGTGTGTATCCATGCCTTGCCTATCCTGCCGTCGGCGCAGCCGATGCCTATGTTCTTGTTACTACCGCCGAAGCCGCCCTGCGCATGTCCCTTGAAATGAGTAAGCGCAACCATCGAATTGTAGTTCTTGAGATGACTTCCCATCGACATCTTTTCGAACCACTTGCCGCCGACTACCGGAAATGTCGCTGTGTCGTCCTCGTCGAGAATGTCCACAGGACAGAACGTCCAGCCGTTGACTTCAAGGGTCTTGCGGTGCTGCTCGGTCGTGTATCTGTCGCCTTCGTAATAGGTGTTGGTCTCTATTATGGAAGCGTCTTTCAGATCCTTCTCAATCAGTGCGCGAACCCATTCGCTCGGGATTATGTTAGGGCCGTTCTGCTCGCCGGTGTGCAGTTTCACGCCCACTCTGCCCTCTATATTACCGCTCACCTTCTCGTATGCCTTTATAAGCCCTTCAGCCGAGAGGTCGCGCGTGAAATAAACCACCGCCTCCTCGCCTGTGCGTTGGTCGTAAGGAACATATTTGTTGCCGTCGGTGTATGTAGCTGGTTTTTGGTTTTCCATGCCGGTATTGTCTTTTTGTGAAATGTTACTGCATGACACAGCTATGAACGCCATAACTGCAAATGTGATGATATTTTTCATTTACAACGTGTTAAACTCATTTATAAAGTCGAAACAACATTATTTTTACTGTTTGACGGCCCTTGCGCGTATTATACCGCCAACTTTTGCCTTGCCCACCCTTATCATGTCGAGAATAGGACGGTTGGAGGGACAGATGAACGAGCATGAGCCGCATTCAATGCAGTTCATGATCCCGTACGACTCGGCGTCATCCCATCTCTTCAGGTCTGTGAAAGTGTGGAGCATGTACGGCTCGAGGCCCATGGGGCACACGGAGACGCATTTGCCGCAACGCAGGCATGGCTGAGCCTCCTTTCTCGCGCTCTCCTCGTCGTTCATAAACAGAAGGCTTGACATTCCTTTGGCGGTGTAAGCCTCAAGATTCGAGATTGCCTTTCCCATCATCGGACCTCCGGATATAATCTTGCCGGTGTCGTCGGGTATGCCCACAGAGTTCAGCACATCGAGGATGGGAGTGCCTATGCGCAGCCTGTAGTTCTTGCACTGCTCCTCTGGCAGCGACCTGCCTGAAACAGTGGTGTATGTCTGCACTATGGGCTTGTTTTTCTGCACGGCAAGATAGATGGCGTACATTGTCGTGATGTTGTTGACGATGCAACCCACTGCTATGGGCAGGCCGCCGTTCGGCACACTCCTGCCGGTTATTGCCTTGATAAGCTGCTTTTCGGCACCCTGCGGATACTTTATGTTGAGCGGCTGCACCTCGATGTTCGGATAGCGCTTGGCCGTCTCGACGAGCATCTTGATAGCCTGCGGCTTGTTGGCCTCAATGCCTATGATTGCCTTGGGCGCCCCTGAAGCTATCAGGGCTATCTCTATGCCTATCATGCACTGCTCGCAACGCTCGATAATCACCCGGTTGTCGGTGGAGATATACGGCTCGCACTCGGCCGCGTTCACAATCAGGACGTCGCATTTCTGGTCGGGCTTGAGCATGTACTTGATGTGTGTCGGGAAGCACGCGCCGCCTAAGCCTACAACACCGCGGTCTTTGATGCGCTCAATAATCTCCTCTTTCGTCTTCAGCTTTATGTCGCGTATGATGTCAAGAGAAGTGTCTATGCTTTCATCCCACTCGTCGCCTTCCCTTTTTATGAATATAGCCGGCCGGTGGTAGCCGGTGATGTCACGAGCGGTGTCCACTTTGGTGACAACACCCGACACCGGGGCGTGTATGTTGGCGCACACGAACGACTCGGCCTTGCCGATAAGCTGCCCGACCTTGACCTTGTCGCCCTTTTTCACCACAGGTGTGGCGGGCGAACCGAGGTGCTGTGTCATGTACACCACAGCCTCGTCGGGCAGCGGGAAAGTCTCCACCGGCGCCGAATGCGCGAACTTGTTGCCGTCGGGATGGACTCCGCCCATGGAGAAGGTCTTGCGCTTCATCCCCTTCACGAACTTTATGCTGTCCTCTAATTTGTGCTCTATCTCTATTATATTCTCATTTTCCATAATTCACTCGACTCTTGTGGTTCTATGCTTCTGCAACAACTTCTTCTTTCTCAACAACAACTGCCTTCTTTGGAGGGAAGTTGGCTGTGAGTATCGCGCCCGACGGACACTCGTCGACGCACTTGCGGCACGCCTTGCACTTCTTGTAGTCAATGTAGGCGAGACTATTGTCTATGGTTATCGCCTCGAAAGGACAAACGCGCGCGCACTTGCCGCAACCTATACAGGCCACCGCGCAGTGCTTCTTGGCAACGGCTCCCTTCTCGTTGTTGTGGCACGCCACAAAAACGCGCCTCCCGTTCTTTCCCTTGTCGCGTATTTCGATCACATTGCGCGGACATGCATTCGCGCAGGCCTTGCAGCCCACGCACAACCCGTCGTCAACAACCGGGAGATGGGTCGCGGGGTCTATCTTTATGGCGTCAAACTGGCAGGCACTTACGCAGTCGCCGCAACCGAGGCAGCCGTAAGGACAGGCCTTCTCGCCGGCAAAGAGGGTGTTGGCGAAAGCACAGGTAAGCGCCGAATCGTAGAACGACCTCGCCGGAGCGTTCTCGCATGTGCCGTTGCAGCGCACCACAGAGACCTGAGGCTCGTGCGCCACAGCGTTCAGCGACATTATCTCAGCAATCTTCTCCAAGTCGCTGCCCGGACAATAGGCCACGTTGAGATCGTTGGTGGTTACAATCGCCTCCGCCATAGCCCTACATCCGGCAAAGCCGCAGCCGCCGCAGTTTGCGTTAGGCAAACAGTCCTGCACAAGGTCTATGCGCGGGTCCTCCTCCACATAGAAAACCTTCGACACAAAATAAAGGATAACCGCCGCCACCATGCCGGTGACACCCACGGTCAATGCCGCATAAATGATTGTTGTTGTTGCCATATTTCTCCTCGATATAATGCAGCGCAAAGGTACTAATTTTTTCTATACGCTCTCTGCACTTTCAATTATTTATTGATATGCACCGATCTCGGCGCGATTCATCGCGCCGCTACTTTCGATTTATTTCTGAATCCGCCACGATAATCCCTATTATATAAACCGACGTCCGCAAACACGGCGCGATGAATCGCGTCGTTGCAGTCTAATAACCAATTCAATAAACACGGCGCGATGAATCGCGCCGTTGCAATCTGGGTTTACAACCCCACCTTCACGTAATGTATCGTCTTGCCCTCCTCGAGCCACTTGCGCTCGTAGAACGTCTGCACCTCGGTCAGCAGCGGGTCGCAGACTTGGGAATACACATCCCGCACGTTCTCCAGGACCTCCCACGACTGCGCCGCAGCGGTCTCCAACAAATACTCGTACAGCAAATCGCTGTCGGTCTTCAGATGAAGTATCCCGCCCTCCTTCTTCAATATCTTCCTGTAGGTCTCAACAAACTTGGGCGAGACGAGGCGCTTGCGTTCCTTCTTGGGCTGCGGGTCGGGGAATGTAACCCAGATTTCGTCAACCTCGCCTTCGCCGAAATAATGTGGGATGTTGTCAATCGCTATGCGCAGGAACGCCACATTGCCGAGCTGCTGCTCTATGGCGTCCTTGCAGCCGCGCCACAACCGCGCACCCTTCCTGTCAACACCGATGTAGTTCCTCCCTGTGTCGCGCCTCGACATCGCAATTGTGTACTCGCCCTTCCCGCATCCGAGCTCAAGGACTATGGGGTTGTCGTTGTGAAAATAGTCGCGCCGCCAAAAACCTTTCAGCGGAAACTCATTGCCCGCCCTGTCATAGGCCGACTGCTGGAAAAGATTGCCGAAGGTCTCGTTCTCGGCAAATCTCTGCAATTTGTGTTTTGCCATATTAATTCTGTATGGTTAATAACTTGTAATACTGCCCGCGAAGCGCCAGCAACTCCTCGTGCGTGCCGCTCTCCACCACCGCGCCGTCATGCAGCACATATATGCAGTCGGCGTCGGCTATCGTAGAGAGACGGTGCGCGATGACCACCTTGGTGCAATCCTTCAGCAGACTGTGAATCGAAGACTGCATGGCCCGTTCCGATTCGGTGTCCATCGCCGAAGTGGCCTCGTCGAGGATGAACACCGGAACTTTGCGCAGCACTGCCCGCGCAATACTCACCTTCTGCCGCTGACCGCCTGAAATCGTGCCGCCCATGTCGCCAAGACAGTGGTCGTAGCCTTTAGGAAAAGACATTATGAAGTCGTGGATGCCTGCAGCCTTGGCGGCGGCCACAACCTCCTCGTGAGAAACATCCTTCCCAAATGTGATATTGTTGGAAAACGTATCATGGAATACCATCACTTCCTGGGAGACAAGCGCAAATAAAGACCTGTAAGACGCCTTCCCGAAACTCCTGACGTCAACGCCGTCCAACTTGACACAGCCCGTAACAGGGTCGAAAAAACGCATCAGAAGATTGGATATAGTGGTCTTGCCCGAACCCGACTCGCCCACGAAGGCTATTGTCTGCCCGCGCTTGAGAGTAAACGACAGATTACGAAGCACCGGCACATCCGGCGCGTCGGAATACACGAAACTCACATCGTCGAAAACTATCGACTCGTTGAACTCGGGTACCAAACTGGAAGACTTGTTTTCATCAGTCTCCTCCTCTTCGGAAAGAAAGGTCGTTACACGTTCTATTGCCGCCTGACCGCGCCTGAATTCCGCAAATGCCGACGATATGTTCTTCACCGGGTTTATTGTCTGAGAGAAAACCGCAATGTACGTTATGAAAAGCTCGGCTGAAAGCGGCGACCTCTCCGACAAGACCAGCGTGCCGCCTATTACGAGGACGACCATCACGACAGTGACACCCAAGAACTCGCTCAAAGGCGAGGCAAGATATGACTTCCTGTATATCTTACGTTGCTTGTCGTGAAAAGAACGGTTTATATCATCGTACCTCTTGTGGAAAGGTTCTTGTCGGCCGAACATGGCGATAACCTTGTAGCCCGCCATGGTCTCCTCAACAAACGAAGTCAGCGCGCCAAGCCTCTGCTTCGCCGTCCTCGAATCCCTGCGCAAAGAATGGGAAAGCCAGCCAATGAGCAACAACGAGGGCGGCAGCAGCAACAGAGACCATAAAGTGAGCTGATAGTCCAAATAGAAAAGGAAAACCAAATACAAGACCAGAGTCACCGGATCGGTAAACCACTGGTAAATGGCTGTTAGAACGGTGTATTCTGCTTCCTGTACATCGTTGACCGACCTGGAGATGAAGTCTCCTCTTTTTTCCTTATTAAAGAAACTTAACGGCATCGAAATTACCTTGTCATACATCGACTGCCTTAACGTATATGTGAGGTTGCTTCTAACAAATGCCATGGTTGACTGCGAGAGATATTGGAAAAGATTCTTGAGGAAAAAGAGAATTATTGCTGCGAAAATGAGGACAAAGTAGGAGCCTTTCAGTGAGTCAAACGAGAAGTTCCGGGAAATCAGCGATACAACAAAGTTCGACACCGGACTCAAACCCTCTAGACTGCCACTGAAAAGAAGTTTAAGGAACGGCTCAATCATCATGAATGAGAACAGGGAAATGACAGCGGTGACAGCGTTCAGCACAAACACTATGAAGAGCCTGAACCCATACCTTGCGAAAAACCAACTGAAAAAAACTCTGTTCTCCATAAAAGATTATAAAAAAGGGAGTTGACACTTTACGTGCAACTCCCTTGAAATATTACTTGATTATCTTATCGTCTAACAACGAGTTTCTTTGTTACCACACCTTCTGCAGTGCGAACAGTGAATACATAGAAACCTTCGGTGAGATTGTTAACTGCGCACTCGTAGATGAAGTCATCGCTGCTGATGAAGGTGTTGTCGAAGAAGAACTGACGGCCTGTTGCAACATCAGAGATCGTTACTGTAGCGTTGCCACTCAAATTGTGAACGCGTGCGCTGATCTTGGTTGTAACTGTGGTAGCAGGGTTAGGCCATAGTTCCATAGAAACTTGAACATCGCTATCAGGAACAACAATCTCAGGTGCAACTTCAGGAACAGTAGCGTCAGGAGCGTTGGCATTATTGATAACTTCACCTTCTACGTTGATAGTGATTGAATCGGTTGCAAGAAGTGTGAATAAAGTAGGTCTGCCTTGTGTTGTCGGCGACATTGCGTTCTGTGCTCCGATTAACTGAACACCTAACTCATCATTAGTGTACTTATACTGAATATCTTCCTTATGATTTGTTGACCACAACTGATAAACAACCTTGTAGTTACCAGGTATTCTGATCGGGGCGAAAGTCTTGGTGATTTCGCGGTTGTTGAGGAAGTGCAGATAGAGTGCAGTGTAAGTGTTACCTTCGTCGACAAGATTTGCTGACGGGAAGTGGTTACCTGGGTTGGTAAGAGATAACGGAGAAGATGCATTGAAATAGCTTGTGAACGGAAGAACAGGTGTACCATCAGCGTTGTTCCAAGTCATTTGGTCGCTGCTTATCCAGTTAGTTGTACCGCCACCTTGAGGGTCTGAATATGTCTGATATACAAAGTAATCAGAGATTCTTGCGTTATTTATCAGAGTATCCTCATGATAGATGCGGAACTCAACATATACGAGTGAGTCAGGCGACATACACATTTGGTCAATCTTCCAGGTGTAGTTGAGAAGCTGATCGGTGCTTGTGGTGATTCCTTCGATGTTGTGAGTCTCGGCACCATTGTAGGTGAAGATGAACTGCGGGTTGTCGGTAGACTTAACAGTCACAGTAGGATTGTTAACTGATACACAGCCGTTTTCATCTGTTTCAACAACGTAGTATTCATTGATACCTTCATTAGGTGTCAAGGTGAGAGTAGCACCTGAACCAACTGAAGCATCAGTGTTGTCATACCAAGCGTATGTAGAAGTAGTAACAGGATCAACAACATTCAAAGTAACATCCTGGCCTTCACAAACGATTGTGTCGCCGGTAACAGCAGGAACAGGACGTGGATTAACCTTGAGTGCTATTGAATCTATGCCAGTACCACATTCGTTTGTAATCTCTACGTAGAGAACCTTGCCGCTGTCAGCCTTTGCGAAAGCATAATTTTCAATGTCAATAACATCTGCGCCAAGTCTCCAAGTTGTGTCTGTAACCTCTGTTTCAGATTCTACTAAGAAACTGATGGTTGTGAGGTCAAGAGTCTGGCCTTCACAAGTTGTAGTCGTGTCAACAAGTGTTGGAGTTACAGGAACTGTGTTGACAGTAAGCTGCTTAGGAGTTGTGCTTACGCTGTCGCCGCACTCAGTTCTCCAAACGTACATTACATAATTGCCATTATAATCTTCTGTGATAATAGAATCGGCAGTGATAACCTTTGCATCAATCATCTGATTGCCAGCGGCAACATACCACTTTTCAGCTCCTGCCACGAGTGTAGCCTTTCCTGTGAACTGAGGCATATCCTTGATGAATGATGAGAACGGCTCGCCTGCACAAGCAGTCTGTAATGTATCTTCTACAAAGTCGAGAGTCTGGATGTTCAACTTGATGTAAAGAGTGTCGCCACCAGCACATGAAACTGTATTAAATGTATGTGCTACGATTCTCAAAGAGTCGCCGTCTTGAGCACCTTGTGTAGTAAGAATCGTATGCTTAACAGCTGTGCCATTAGCGTGTAGACCGTTAAAAGGATTGGTTACTGAAAGGTCTTTAACCACTGCATTGTCGCGTACTATCGAATAGTGCACTAATGAATTGAACATTGTGTCATTACCAAAAGTAGTAACTATGTTATTCCAATCAATTGTGGCATTTGTTGCTTTAACCACTGAATCGACAGTCCAATTGTTGCATATAGTTACCTCAGCATCAGCTGTAACATTCGGAACATCAATTATACTTGTTTTGCCAAGTGAATAAGTAATGGTCTTACAGTCATTGGACACATAGAAGAACACTTCTGATATGAAGAAACCGAATGCCTTCTCTACCAACTCGTCAACATTTGCTACAGAAACGGTATCCTCACCTGGCACGTTAACAAAGTTGTCCCAAGTCTGGCCGATTGACTGTCTGTTAACGCCGCTGATCTTATATCCGTAAGATGTAGCATTCTTGATGTTTGTTACAGCATTCTGGAATGCTTCCTTAGCTTCATCAAGACAGATAGGTTGTGTGAGAGGTGTAATATCTGCACTTGGCAACGAGTCAACTCTAATCGTTACAGTGTCGCACTTAACCTCTGGACATGGACCGTCGTACTGTATACCGATAACAGTCATCTTAGCACGGTTATTAGTTATCGGCATAGTAAATGTAGGAGTCATTTCTGAACGGTTACCATCCTTGATAAATACAACCTTTGCATTGCTAAAGTCAATGTTGTCGGTATTAGCAGAGAAGAGAGCCTTCACAGAATTAACAGTGATTTCTTCGCCTTCGCAGAACACTTTGTCGGTGATGTTAAGAACTGCAGAGTCAACAGTAACTTGTACAGGATTGCTCCAAGCTGTATCGCAAGCGTTTGCAACCATCAAGAAGAAGTAACCCTTCTCAACACCATATTTTTTGCGCATAGTAAATGTTGTACCACTTGTACCTATAGGAGGAAGATTATCCCAAGTCTTTACAACAGTCTCAGTAACATTAGCAACATCAGTAGAATCGCGGAATACCAACAATACTTCAAGGTCATCTGTATTTGTATTCGCATAGTTGTACTCAATATCAATATTGAAGTTGCCTTCAGAACCAGCGCAGTAAGCGTTTTCAGTGAAAGCTGCTGCATTGATAGAAGGTTTGCCGCCTACGTAGAATGATAATGCTCGACTGGTTAGACAATATCTTCCAGGAGCTGATTTACAAGTGATCTGCAAGGATTGAGGATCGTTGTTTGTATATTCAACAACGTCTGTAAGCGAAACATTAGCGCCATTGAGAGTAAGAACGGTATCCTGTGCATTTACGATTGTTACACCTGCAGCTGTCAAGAGATCAGCGTATGAAGTACCGTCGCAAACAATTGTATCGTCATGGGCAAATTCAATCTTCGGGAAACCGAGCAAGGTTACATCGTGAATAACAATACTGTCACAGCCGTTACTACCATGATAGATGAATTTAGGATTATTAACATCTTGACCCTCCATCACGAAATGTTCAGGAGTGTTTAAATCAGAAATTACAAAGTTTGTCGGAAGTGAAACAGTAGATGGATCTACTTCTTGATAAACATCATTTATTGTAACTCCAATCTTGTAATAACCGCCGCTTGGGAAATCAAATGTTGTGCAAACAGTATCATAAACTGTAACTACAGGAACAGAATTTACTGTGAGTGAGAAAACTCCACGGTTTGTACAGCCATACTCACTTACTACATCAACACAGAGTGAATAGGTTGTATCAGGAATCAAACTATAAGGATCAAATAATGTATCGAAAGAAGTAGATTTGAACGAATTCGACCATGTGCAATTCTTAAGTCTTGTTGTATAACCATTTACGGTATTCTCTTTAACTACGCCAATCTTGAACTCTTCGTTTTCACAAATTGTTGCAGTATTGCCGCCAACCGGAACATCGTTGATAGCGAATATTACATCCGGAGTCTTTTCGACACAAACGAGAACATCCTTAGTTTGAGTACAGCCTGTAGCAAGACTCTTAACTGTTACTGTATAATGGCAGCAGAAAGGAGCCTCATCAGTAAGAACATTAATCTTATTGACATTTGCTGTACGCTCATGGCAGCTTACATACCAACTATATTCATAGCCACCTTCTTCACAGCCAGGAGCAGCTGAAGCACCTGCAAACAAGTCAATCTCTTCACCAACACAGTAGTGGAATACATCAGCCGTGTCACCCTTAGTGTCATAAATAACAACTTGAGGAGCGCATTCGTTACCATTTTCGATAACAGCCGTACCTTGATACAGACAATTAGTTGTTGTATCTTTTGCATAGATTGTGTATGAACTGTCTTTCAAACCTGTGAATGTAGGGTTGGAAACAAATGTTACACTATCAATGCTGTAGAGGAACTTGCCATCGAGGTATTCAGGAGTGAACACAACGTCATCAACAGTAACTGAGCCATTGTATGCACCTTCGCAGTTTGTATTTTCAGTGGTAACAAACTCAAGTTCTGCACTTCTGCCGAGGAAGTCAACCCTCATTGTGTCGGTTGCCCTACAACCAGTAACAATATCGTGTGCCTCAACGAGATATAGATCATCTTTCAACCAATACTTTGTCATCGTGAGAGGATCGTGATAAGGTACGTTCATTTCAGGATTTTCTGCAAAGTAGTAGTTGTAATGGTAGATATGAGTGCTACCGTTACCTACAGGAGCTGTGATAGATACAGTACCATTACCAGGTTTCTCAAATGTACTTTCACACATTGTGTTAGGTGTAGATGTCATAACCAAGGCAGGAACTTTGTATTGTTCAACAGTCTTTTGTGCTGAAGCTGAACATCCATACTCAGTTACAACAGTAACAGAATATTCAACACCATTCAATTTCTGGAATGTATAAGGAGATGACATAGAAACTGCTGTGTCTATATTCACACCCTTATGAGACAAAATGTAGTTGAATTTAGAACCCATAGGATTAGAGGTAGGATTAGTAACAGTAACTTTGAGAGTACCATCCCACTTTGTTGTATCACAGAAATTGTTCATTGTCTGAGCAAGAGCAACTCTTGGAGTAGCAGTATTCTTATTTACAGTGAAGTTCTTAGAACCAACGCAACCAACTGTTGATGTAGCAACGAATGTATAAGTTCCTTCATACAAAGAATCGTACTTGGCAGCAGGAACGATAGAATCGTTACCAACTTTGATTACATAAGTGTAGTCAGCTGCAGGCATTGTTTGTCCACTTGAGGTGTTCTTCTTAACAGTGTATGTGAAACCACCGTTTGCCTTTGCAGGATCGCAATAGTTGTTATGTTTTGGAGTAACATTTACATAAGGCATTGTAAGAACATCCTTGATTTCAAATACCTTGACAGCGTCGCAGTTTGTTTCAGGATTCTTTTCATAAACTGTGTAATTGCCTTTTGCAAGAGAATCAACTACGTGGTTACCATTTCCTTGGTATATTGTGTCAACGGTTGTAGAACCGGCAACAGCAGTTGTAACAACATAGTAGTTAGCTGCATCTGCAAGAGTAATCTTACCGTTCTTGACATCTGCACATGAAGTGTTGTCAGAAGCTGTTGCATTTACAGCGAAACCGCTTTCATAGCGGGGCACGCTGGTCTCCAATGTGTCAGATACACAACCTGTGACAGTGTTAACAGCCCAAATCTTGTATATATCAGTTGGTTTTGCACCAGTGATAGGATTAACAAGAGCCATAGCAGCAGAATCATTCTTCTTATAGTAATATTGAATATTGCCGACTAATGTGGTGACATTAATCTTGCCGTCAGCCTGGAAGCAGTCTGTAGGAGCTATGCCCGTTGCAACCGGCTTAGCAGGCTTATCGTCGTTTTGGTTGGCAATGTCGATATACATTGTCTGCTCACATCCGTCAGGAGTGATGACTACGAGAGGCATATCCTCGCCTGCATAGCAATGATCAAACACCATAGTGTTGCTCGGAGTAACCTGATGCTCCGGAACGTCATGAACCTTAACCTGCTCCTGGAAAATGTAGGTGTAGTTTCTGATAACTCCGAAGAGTACCAATGAACCGTTCTGGCCTACACAGAGAGTGTTAGGATATGTTGTGGTGTCAGGAAGTGTACCCTTGTAGAATATTGTAATGTCTTTATTGGCAGTTGCAACGCAACCGAGAGCGTCGGTAATCTCAACCTTGTAGTTAATGATGGTATTTTGTTTGTTTTCAGCTGTATCGTATGCAGTGTAAACATCACTTGCGCCAAGAACGCCGGAAACAACAACGTCATTCCTATACCACTTGTAAGTATATGAAGGCTCGCCGTTTACTGGGGTAGCTGTCAATTCTACGCCTGTGAAGTTAGGTTCGTTTTCACAAACAGAATCACCTACAACAGTAATCTTAGCTTGAAGTCTGTCTTCTGGAACAAGAGCCTTGAATGTGTATGTTGTCTTCTTGTCGTTACAAGGAGCTGTAAGAGTAATAACAACATCTGTATTTTCGGTCATTTCAGTACCAGCTTCTGGAGATTGGCTGTACCAGTTGGTGTTTTCAACAATCTTGGACCATGGCCAGCATTTTGATTCAATTGAGATATTATTGAAGAACGGTTTGAAATCCGGAACATACATCTTACATTCATTCTCGATAGTAACTACTGAGTCAATTGTTGATCCAAGATATACAAGGCCTTCTGTATCTTCAACCTTAACAGTATCGTATGCTGTTGCAAAACATCCAATAGCATCTGTTGCAACAACAGTTACAGGATAGTCGTGCTTGCACAATTCAGGAACTATGGTAACCCATGAAGAGTCGGTTGTAGGAGCAGTGTTAACACTTTCTCCAGACCATGTGAAGGTAAGTCCTGAAAGCTTTGCGCCTGTAGTAGCGTCAGCAGCATATAGTCTCACATTACCGTATGTAGGACAATAAGGCTCTGTCTCACCATTACGTACATCTCTGTATATTGCAACATTTGGAGTTGGGTTAACATGTAATGTAAATGGCTTTGAGTCAGCTGTACATCCGTTGCTGTTGGTAACAGTGATTACGAATACAAAATCGCCGTGGCCAACAGGGGCAACTGTTGTCTCGTAAGCGTTAGGTGTACCGAAAACAACCTCGCGGCCATTTACTTCTTTCCACTGATATGTGTAAGGAAGGAACGGTCCTACGATTGTATCATCCTTAATGAGATTTGTGTCAAAAGTAATAGTTGTTGTAGCATCCTGACAAATAGGATCAAGAGCAACAGGACGACCTGCGATAGAAAGTGTGTCAGGACGGTCGATATAGATAACCATCATGGTTGTATCGTTACCGCAACGGTCGGTAATCTGAGCGTCAACAGTCAAATGGTTGTGAACTCTGAAAATGTCCTTCTCGCCGATAGGTGAAATATCAGTGTGCTCCCAGAAGAACTTGATTGTAGAAATCAAATAATCAGGATCAGTACAATTGTCTTTCACAAAATCTCTAACTGCATTAACAAATACTATGCTGTCTGGAGCGTCATACTTGCAATCGCCAGCCGGAATCGGATTGATTTTAACGTACGGCATTCCGTTGAGCGTTGTTGAGAAGTCGAAGTAAGGTCTTACGCTGTCGCGAGCGATGATAGTTTGTGTAAGAGTTGCAGTGCTGTCGCAATAGTCATAGAATGTATAAGTTCTGATAGTTACGGCCTCGCAAGTTGAATCTGAAACAGAAACCACAACATCGCTTTGTTTTGTATTCTTCCAGTTGATAGCGCAGTTGTCAGTGATTGAAGGCATGTTGTAAACATTCTTCAATTTGAAGTCAGCTGCGGAAGTAACATTTGTGAAATCATATTTAGGATATGAATTGTTGTCAACCGCACAAGCGTCAACGTAGGTTGTGATAGCGGCAGGAGAAACTACAGGGTTGATGCTGTCTTTAGCAACAAATGTAGCTGTATCTCTCTTATAACAACCGAATTTATCGGTAGTTACGAAATAAACTTTATACTCTTCACCGCAAGTAAGATTGAATTCATCAGTAATAACGACCTTATCAGTATTTACATTGAAGATTGAGTCGCGCTTTGTAACGCCGTTGAACTTGTAGTCAACTTTGTATGTGTGTGCAACTGCAAGGTTGCGGTAACCTGGATATTGGTTATTGTTCTTTGTGTTAAGCACGCGAACAGTGAAATCCAATTCAGACTCTGGCATAGGACAAACGATTTTGTCGTATGTGAGCTGTGTTTCAGGTGTGCGATGGAAATTAACCTTTACAATTTCAGAAGCTGATGAGTCGCAAGCTGGCAACTCCACGCCATTTGTATCAACTACATTATAACCGAAAGCCCTGAATTGAACAGTCTTGTCAACATTGGTTGTTGGTCTGTAGTGATTAAGATTAATTGTCAAAGTCCAGTTAGCAGCCACAGTATTTGTGTCAACTTCAGCTGGTTTCCAATTATTGCCATCTTTCACGAACCACTTGATTCTTTCGCCGCAGCCATTGTTGTTTACAAACTTAGCCGTAACTTTTGGATTGCTATAAGTTTGTTCATTACAGAAATCCAATGTGGTTGGTTCAACAACTGGAGTAGGAATAGGTTTAACTGTAAGGGTTACGGTTGCTATGTCGCCCATACAATCAAGTGTGTCAGACTTATTTCCATAGCAGTCGTAAACCCAGTAAGTGGAAATTTGTCTTACATAATATGTATAAGTACCGGCAACCAAACCGTATGGCTCTGGAATTTCTGTTGTCCAGTTAGCAGGGTTATTAAGTTGAGCGGTTGTAGGGTTAGCAAATTTATTCCAGAGGAAAGTTCCGTATTGGAAACCTTCATATATATTATTATTGACAGTATCGAGAAGAGCCACGAGTGAATCGGCTGTGAAGAAGTCGCAGCGGCAAACTTCGTGTTCAACGCTTTCAAGGTCCGGATTCTCGCGGATGTAGAAGTGAAGTTTCACAACAGAGTCAACATCTATGTAAGCACACTCGCCATTGTTGAAAGTAACATCGCCTTGCGGAGTAATCCAAACAACATTAGTGTCTGGCATAGAACCTGTTTGTGGGTTAGGATCACCATTTTCAAAAACGTATTCAGGATCACCCAAAGTGAAAGGTTGTGTAGCATTTGCGTCTTCACAAACTTGCACTATCATATCTTTCATCACAAGACCATGAATAGAGTCTTGAGCGATAACAGGACCGCAGACAGCCTGATGACCACCTACGAAATCTTGTGTTTCATTATCGTTCCAGTAGAGATTGTTATACTCTGTGCCGCCGTACATTTGGCGAACGCGCATAACGAGAGAAAAATTACCAACTTGTTTCCAAGTAATACGGGCAATAGTTCTTGCTTGATCGAAGAAATCGAGGTTGAAGTAGTTAAGTTTTTCAGAATAAACATTAACATAACCTCCTGCAGGGTGGATATTGCCATTTGTAAAAACAGCATCAGGGTATGAGTATTGAACTTGTACAGCACCAGGATAGTTCATTCTGTCTGGACTAGGATATCCAGAGAACATATCAGGTGCTTCTTGTTGAGTGCAGAATCCCGAAGCGTCGTTCACCTTACCGCCAAGCCAATGGATAGACTGGCATTGGCCTTGCTGGTTGAGGCGTACGTATTCGGTGTAAATCTCCAAATCTGCATAATCAGAGAGATTTCCGTTAACCAACTGGCCGTCCTTATAAAGAAGCCAGTCGAGAGACACCCTTGTCTTAGGATCCAAACCGCAATTGTTGCAGAAGTGCAACTCATACAGTTCTGACACGCCTGGATGCGCATTACCAAGGACCATTCCACACTGATCGTACCATGAGGTACCAAGAGTATGACTCAAATCCAAGGAGCCTTCGGGCAAATTAACAATACCTGTAAGCTCTTCAGGCTGGAGGTTTTCTATCCAGAAACCTGAAGTACAACTATTGTTTTGCGCCTGCACACTGAAACTCATAAGTCCCAGTAAAATGCTTAGAAAGCAAATTGATAATAGTTTTTTCATACTGTTTTTGTTTAATTTGTTATTTATATTTATTTAATTCTCTTATTGTCAAAGGCTTATCGCCCACTACTAAACACTATACATTACAATACACTATACATAATAATTAACCTGCAAAAATACATTTTTTTTTATTTGTTTTTATGCTGGGTCTATTTTTTATTTTTTTTTTTGAATATATGTTAATCTACTACAAATCAGGTTTTTATACAATTATGAGCATTAAGTTGTTAGTAATTTGTTGTACGGTTAAAAATCCTACAATGTTACAAAAATAGGCAAGTACACGTGGTTTTCGAGTCGTCCATGGCATCCTTCAAAACCTGCACAGACTGACAATTCCACACTATTGTTACAAACCGGAGTCAGGCATATACATTATACAATCTTACAGAAGGCTTCAATTTCAGGACTTTTCAGACACATGACTGACGACAAAAGAAGTTGTGTCGCCAAAATGTTCAACATCGCCTTGAGAATTTAAAATTGAAACGCGAGTCGATAGATAACCCGCGATATTGAAATCTGAAGGAGATATAATCAGATGTAATTATAAGTGATTGGTTTTTAGTCTGTTGCTATTTGACAATCTTGAACTCTGTCCTGCGGTTAGCCGCCCTGCCCTCCTCTGTTGCATTGTCGGCAACAGGTTTGTGCTTGCCATAGCCTTTATACTCGAGGCGCGCCGGGTCAATTCCCTGCGATACGAGATAGTCGCGCACAGCCTTGGCGCGGCTCTCCGAAAGCATGTCGTTATACTCATCAGTACCGCGGTCATCAGTGTGGCCGCCTATCTCAATCCTTATGATGTTGGATTTCAAGAACTCGGCAAGTCTGCCGAGCTCGATATATGATTCTGGCTTGAGCTCCGCCTTGTCGAAATCAAAGAACACATTGTTCAGAGTTACAACAGTGCCGATGTCGGTTGGCTGAAGCAGAATGTCCTTCATAAACGGAGTGAGTTCTGTGTATGACTTTTCTATTTGAAAGTTTTCGGAGTAGAAGGGATAGTCGGGGTGCGACACATTAAGCATCAGGTTGCCTCCGGTATGAACGCAAGCAAGGTAAGCTCCAGTAACGGGATCGGAGGTGGTGGAGGTGAGTGTCCTGTTTGTTGAGAGGTCGATGAGTTCGATTTTAGCTGATACAGGCATAGCGGTGAAAGCGTCCTTGACGGTTCCCTTGACATAGGTAACTGGGGCAGGCCGCAGCGCGTCGTCGAGTTCAAATCTGTAAAGGTCGAGGCCGCCAAGACCGCCGTCCTTGTCGGAGGCCATATAAGCCATTGTGCCTGAATTGTTTATGAAGATGTTTATCTCATCGGCGGGCGAGTTGATAGGATAACCGAGGTTTTCAGGCTCCGACCATGAGCCGTCTGGAGACAGTGTTGAGAAGTAAAGGTCGTAGCCGCCCATCCCGACTCTTCCGTTCGAGGCGAAGTAGAGCGTGCGCCCGTCGCTGTGGATGAAAGGGGCGGCGTCGTCACCCGGAGTGTTTATTGCAGGGCCGAGATTTTCAGGAATGGAGAAATCGCCTTCGGCATTCATGGTGGTTTTCCAAATATCCATGCCGCCGAAACCACCCGGCCTGGAAGAGGCGAAATATATTGTCGCGCCGTCGGAGGCCATAGTGGGCTGGCTTTCCCACGCAGGCGTGTTCACCGGTGCGCCGAAATTCCTCGGGCGCGACCACTTGCCGCCCACGCTTTTGGCCCAGTAGAGATCGCAGCTGCCTATTCCGAAGTCGGCGTCGCAGATTGTATAAAGAAGGTACTTCCCGTCGGGCGACAAAGCCTGGGCTCCCTCATTGTAACCGGTCTTTATGGGCGATGGCAGAGCCTCGCGGGGAATCCATTCGCCATTGACACGGGCGCTGTAATACAAATCCTCCTCATTCAGACAGAACGCACACACTGTATTCTTGTCACGCGGACGCTTTACCGTGAACACAATCTGTTCGTCGTCCGCAGATAGCGCAGCGAGAGACTCGTCCCACTCCGAATTTATTGCAGGTCCGAGATTCACAAGGTTGTAACTTCTCGGATTCTTCGTTGCTTCAACCGCAAACCTGCAATTATTGACAGTTTTTTGCGCAGCGGGCAGAACATCAGAATATTGTATACCCTTATGGAGAAAAAGTTCCATGGTTTTCAACGCATATTCATAGTTGCCCGACTTTGCACCCTCACTTGCGGCGATATAATAGAGCATCGGATCGGGGTCGCCGATAATTTCGATAGCACGTTGGTAGTTGGCCATGGCCGAGTCTGGCTTCAGATTGAAATTATAGATATCGCCCTTCATGATATATATATCAGAAAAGAGCGGGTCTTTCTGTTGTGCCTGTTTCAGAAAAGACATAGCCTTGTCGAAATCCCGGGCTTGCATACAGTGTTTGGCCTTTTCGCAGAGCTGTGCGGCTTTTGACACTTTCTGCGCCGACAATCCAAAAGGAAGCATCGACAATATAAATATATATACTATATATATTATTCTATTCATCTGAATTTCGACTATGTTCTTTCAACAACTCTTTTGACTTGTTCCAGTATATGTCCAATTCTGGAAGAGACATTTCATAGATTTTCTTATCGTCTTCATTCACAAGTTCTTCCAGTTTCTTAAATCGTGCTATAAACTTGCGGTTTGTCTTTTCAAGCGCGTCTTCCGGGTGGATATGAAGGAACCTCGCATAATTCACAAGCGAAAACAGGACATCACCGAACTCATCTTCAACCTTTGAAGAACCGGCTGCCTCTTCAGCTTTGAGCTCATCAACTTCTTCAAGAACTTTCGCCCATACATCGTCTTTATTGTCCCAGTCGAAACCAACACCGCTCGCCTTGTCCTGAATCCTGTAAGCTTTTATGAGTGCCGGCAAGGATGATGGTATTCCGCCTAACACAGAGCGACTGCCTTCACTGCGCAACTTTATCTTCTCCCAGTTTTCATGAACCTCAGCGGCACTTTCAGAATGAACATCGCCATATATATGGGGATGACGTCTTACAAGTTTGTCACACAACTGGTTAATAACGTTTTCTATATCGAATTTATTGTCTTCTGAAGCGATTTTCGAATAGAACACAATATGGAGCAGCAGGTCGCCGAGTTCTTTGCATACATTGGAAGAGTCGTTGTTTACAATTGCGTCTGAAAGTTCAAAAGTCTCTTCAACAGTGAGGTTTCTGAGCGTTTCAAAGGTTTGTTCGCGGTCCCACGGACATTTTTCGCGCAACTCATCCATGATTTGGAGAAGCCTGCGGAAAGAGTTGACCGCTTTCTCATATTTGTCATGGTTGTCCATCAGTATGCCCTTGCAAAAAGAACGCGTTGTTTGGAAGGCTTTCCGGTGAGTATGCACTTACCTTCTTCGAGAGGATTGTTGAAAGGAATGCACCTGATGGTGGCTTTGCATAGTTCCTTGATTTTCTCTTCAGTTTCGGGTGTACCATCCCAGTGTGCATACACGAAACCCGGCTTGTTGTCGAGGAGATCCACGAACTCGTCCCAGGTGTCGGCCTTGAAAGTATGTTCTTCCCTGAACTTCAGGGCTTTGTTGAAAAGGTTCTGCTGGATTTCGTCGAGAAGTGCCACAATGTGGTCGACGGCCGAGTCGGCAGAGATGTTGTATTTCTCCATAGTGTCGCGGCGGGCAATCTCCAACTCGTTGTTTTCCAAGTCTTTCGGACCGATTGCAACACGAACTGGCACACCTTTGAGCTCGTATTCGTTGAATTTCCAGCCCGAGCGTTTTGTATCGTCATTGTCGAACTTCACAGAAACACCAAGGTTTTTCAGCTTGGCAACAAGTTCGTCAGCCTTCGCGGCCACGAGTTGGCGCTGTTCCTCGGTCTTGTAAATAGGCACAATCACAACCTGAATCGGTGCCAGCACTGGAGGCAGCACGAGACCGTTATCGTCGGAGTGAGTCATGATAAGGGCACCGACAAGTCTGGTCGAAACGCCCCATGAAGTTGCCCATACATATTCCTGCTGGTTGTTTTGGTTAAGGAACTTGACGTCGAAGGCCTTAGCGAAGTTCTGACCAAGGAAGTGCGACGTGCCTGCCTGCAGGGCCTTGCCGTCCTGCATGAGCGCCTCGATGCAATATGTGTCGAGGGCGCCGCCGAAACGTTCGTTCGGGGACTTCACGCCCATGATGACAGGGATGGCCATGTGTTTTTCTGCGAACTCGGCGTACACGCGGATCATCTTGTCGGTTTCCTCGAGAGCTTCCTCGCGCGTTGCGTGGGCGGTATGGCCTTCTTGCCAAAGAAATTCGGCTGTGCGAAGGAAGAGTCGGGTACGCATCTCCCAGCGCACCACGTTGGCCCACTGGTTACAGAGAATCGGCAGGTCGCGGTACGACTGTATCCAGTTCTTGTAGGTGTCCCAGATGATGGTTTCGGAGGTGGGTCTCACTATGAGTTCCTCTTCCAGCCTGGCTTCCGGGTCCACCACAACGCCACCGCCGGCAGGGTCGTTCTTGAGGCGGTAGTGGGTCACCACCGCGCATTCCTTGGCGAATCCTTCCACATGGCTTGCTTCGCGGCTGAAAAATGATTTGGGGATGAAAATTGGAAAATAGGCGTTCGAGTGCCCTGTATCTTTGAACATCTGGTCGAGCTGCCGCTGCATCTTCTCCCAGATTGCATATCCGTATGGCTTGATGACCATGCATCCGCGCACCGAGGAGTTCTCGGCCAGATCGGCTTTCTTTACAATATCGTTATACCACTGTGAATAATTCTCTGATCTCGTACAAAAATTTTTAGCCATAAAAACTATAGATAAATTAACTTTTTAGTAATTTTGCCGTCTAACAACAAAACAGGTGCAAAAATAATAAAATAAGAAATAAGGAGGCCACTATGAAAAAACAAATTTTAATAGCATTATGCGCGGCAATAGGCTTGTTTTCAGCCTGTTCCACGGCAAAATTCGCGTATTACGACGACATATACACATCGTCGGCCGAAAACAGCGCGAAAATTGCAGCCGCAAATGCAGCGCAGAATCCGGCGACCGTGGAGGCGGACTCGATTATTTACGAGACCGACGAGAACGGCAACCTCTTGAGGACCCTCACCTACTATCCAGGCCAGGCGGAGCCGGTTGTAACGACTTACATGGAAGTGGCAGACGAGAACGGGCAGACAACTGTCTCAAGCAGCGGCGCCTACAACCACGACGACCAGTACGACTACTATTATGCGTCGAGGATCCGCAGGTTCCACACCAACGTCTACACCGGGTGGGGCTACTACGACCCCTATTTCACCAATGTATATTGGTACGACTATAGGCCTGCAAGCTGGGGAGTTAGCATATACTTGGGTTACAACTGGTGGTGGCCCGGCTACTACCGCCCGTACTATTATGCGCCCTGCTGGTACAGCTGCGGCTTCAACTACGGCTGGGGCTGGCACGGCCCATATCATCACTGGCATCACCATCATCATCACCCCATAGCGGCTGACTACTACCACAACAACCACGACCACAATAACAGCTACCATTACGGTCACCGCAACAACATCGGGCCTTCGGTGGGCAACTTTGCAAGCAACGGCCGCGGAAAGCGCCCCGACGACTACGACGGCAAGACTCTGACCGGCTTCGGCAGAGGCAACACGGAAACCAACAACCGATACTCTGTAACCTCGTCGCCAGTACCGTTCAACCAGCGTTACGAGACGCTTGCATCCAGCACGACAACGTCAGGCGGGTCGTCTTCAGGCACCCACACCGGTTCGCGCAAGGAGATGTTGGAAAATGCATCCATGATTTCCGGCTCGACTCGGCAGCAGGCTGCCACACAGGCACAAGGCATCACCTCCGGCAGCAGGCTGAACACAACGCAGTCTGGCACCACAAGCACAAGCGGCAGCAACAGAGACGCGCTCAACAACTTCAACAACACAAGCACCTCCCGCCCCGCCGACCCCACGGCAGCTTCAGCATCGCCATCGGTTACACGCCCGACGACAACAACGGTTACACGTCCGGCCACAACAACGGTTACACGTCCGGCCACAACCACGGTTACGCGTCCGGCGACCACAAACAGCCACAACAGTGTATCAACGCCTGCGGCGACATCTTCTAGGACAAAGACTGTTACGCGCACAGTAACCACGCCTGCACACTCAACAGGAAACTCTTACAGCAGACCATCAACAACTTCGGGCACTTCTGGCAGTTCACGTTCTTACAACAGCCCTTCCTCCAACAGTTCACGTTCCTACGGCACGCCTTCCGGCAGTTCGTCAAGGTCATACGACAGACCGTCTTCTAACAGTTCCAGATCTTACAACAACAACTCGTCGAGCAGTTCCAGGTCATACGACAGGCCTTCTTCAAGCAGCTCAAGATCTTACAACAATTCCTCTTCGAGCAGTCCACGGTCATACAGTTCACCGTCAAGCAGTTCGCGTTCATTCAGTTCTCCGTCTGGCGGATCTCACTCTTCATTCGGTTCATCGCACAGCGGCGGTTCGTCAGGTTCGTCGCGCGGCGGCGGAAGACGGTAACGGCAAACAGTAATCATTTGACAGACAAAAAGCAAATAACAGCAGAAATGAAAAAGACAGGATTTATAATTACGGTCATATTCATCGGTTTGACCGGTCTTTTGAAGGCTCAGGGGGGCTACGAGGCGTTGCTCTTCTCACAGTCCGACTATCTTGGCACCGCGCGTTTCATGGGTGCGGGCGGGGCTTTCGGTGTTACGGGCGGCGACTTCTCCGCCGTGAACACAAACCCTGCCTCCATAGGGCTTTACAAACGCAGCGAGGTTTCGATAACACCTCTTAGCCTTGCATTCAACAGATCTGAATCAACATATCTCGGCTCGCCCGGCTCGGCAAAAAGGACACAGTACACTTTTCCTCAGGCGGGCATCGTCATAGCAAGTCCAATAAACAGGAACAACCAATGGCGTTTCTGGCAGTTCGGGTTCGGCTACAACCGGCTGGCGGACTACAACAACACATACCGTTTCAACGCCACCACAAACAGCACCATGATGGACATGGTTGTGGACCGTATCAACGGCGCAGTAACATACAACAACCTCACTGGCGACGCGTACCTTGCCTGGAACAACTGGCTTATAGACACATTCCCTGGCACAAACAACCAATATTACAGCCCATACAGCGGCAACGCCATCAACCAGACGGCCATTGTGAAGAGAAGCGGCGCCATTGACGAGATGACGTTCACATTCGGCGGCAACTATGCCGACAAGCTGTACATCGGCGCTACTATCGGAATGCCGTTCCTGTCTTTCAAGGAGGTTAGCACATACATTGAGGCACCGGCGGATAATCAGCCCATTTCAGGCATAAACGGCTACAAGGTTGTCTCGGAACAGAGGAATTCGGGTGCGGGCATAAACCTCAAGCTCGGCATAACCTACCAGCCTGTTAGTTTCATGAGAATTGGCGTGGGCTTCCACACCCCCACGTATTTCTGGAGGGTTCGCGACAACTTCACACGCTCGCTCACCGCCGACTATTCCAACGGCAACCACAACACAGACTCCTACTCAAACTACTTCAGGTTCGCCTTCACCTCGCCGTTAAAGTTCAACGTGGGGGCGTCGTTCATAATAATGAAACGCGCATTCGTTGCTGCCGAGTACGAATTCCAGAACTATGGAATGTCAAACCTTTATGCCGACGACTACGACTTCGCCAACGAGAACTCCGACATTACACACAACTTCGGCATTTCGCACAACGTGCGGGTGGGCGCCGAGGTGAACCTCACGGAGAGTTTTGCTCTGCGCGCCGGTTACAGGCTTAAGACATCTCCGTACAAAAATGCTGACTCCGAATACGACAACACAACCCACTATGTTTCAGCCGGACTGGGATTCAAGGGCAGGCATTTCTTCGGAGACCTTGCATACGTATATCGCATAAACAGAGATTCCTATTGGATTTACGACCCTGTGGGCGAACCCGGACTCTATTCCAACAAGGCACATGGAATCGTAGCAACTGTGGGATACAAGTTCTAACATGAGAAACATACTCCTTTTTCTTATGATGGTCGCTCTGGGTGCAGCCAACGCACAAGAGCGGCCTTTTTTTTCAGCGTACAAATCAAACACTATCTGTTCAGACCCGAACGGGCACATATACCTCGCCTCTGACGAAGCCGTTGAAAAGTTCGACGGCGAAGGCAGGAAGATGAACGCCTACAGCAATCCATCGTTGGGGAACATAACCTGCGTTGACTCTCGAATACCGTCAAAAATACTGGTATTCCGCAAAGAGAGCGGTCTCATAACGCTTTTGAGCAGTGAATTGACCGAAATAAGCCCTGCTCTTCGTCTTTTTGACAAAGGGTGGATGAACATCGGGCTCGCAGCCATGGGCGGAAGCGACAGAATCGTGCTGTACGATGAAGTCAAGCGGTCAATAATAATCACAGACCTCAGCCTTACAACGATTTCGGCAACAGACATAACATTCCCAGAAGGTTTCCGCGCCACGGACCTCCAGGTAATACCCAACAACTACATCGCCCTGACCGACACCGCAATGGGAGTTTGCCTCCTCGACCATTTCGGGACGTTCGAGAAGTACATACCGTTGCAACACCTGACATCTGCAAGATTCTACAAAAACTGCTTTTTCTATCTACAGAAAGGAAATCTTTACAAATACAGCCTCCCGACGGAAACCACTCCGCTGGCGATTGAGGAGATTGTTTTGGGGACAGTTCTCGACATGAGGGACTTCATTGTGCTTGGCACAGGACTGTACTATATAGGCTCTGATGGGGAGGCGGGCAAGTTGGAGGTCAGTTACTGAATCTTCGAATAGGAGTGCCACTTGTCGAGAAGGGCGCTGAAATCAGCGGGCAGTTCAGACTCGAAAAGCATTTTCTTGCCGGTTATCGGGTGCAGGAATCCCAGCGACCTTGCATGAAGCGCCTGGCGTGGCATCACCGCGAAGCAGTTTCTCACAAACTGCTGATACTTGGTGAATGTGGTGCCTTTGAGAATCTTATTGCCGCCGTAGGCCTCGTCGTTGAAGAGGGGATGCCCCACAGACTGAAGGTGGGCGCGTATCTGATGTGTACGGCCGGTCTCAAGCTGGCACTCAAGAAGTGAGACGTAGCCAAGGTCTTCCACAACACGCCAGTGGGTGACGGCGTGTTTCCCATGCTCGCTACCTTCAGGGAAGACGGTCATAACCATCCTGTCCTTTGGATTCCTGCCGATATTGCCCACTATCGTACCCGACTCTTCCGTGAAACTTCCCCACACCAGGGCGAGGTACTTTCTCTCGAGGTCATGGTCGAAAAATGTCTTGGCAAGCCTCATCTGCGCAAGTTCATTCTTTGTTACCACGAGCAGTCCGGAGGTGTTCTTGTCAATCCGGTGCACCAAAAGGGGCTTCACGGGTGTGCCGTCCTCAAGTTTCTGGTCCTTCAGGTAGTAATACAGCGCATTCACGAGTGTTCCGTTGTAATTTCCGTACGCGGGGTGCACAACCATGCCTGCGGGCTTGTTTACAATCAGCAAGTCGTTGTCCTCATAAACAATGTCAAGTGGTATGTTCTCCGGTAGAATCTCCGTGTCGTTAGGCGGGTTGGGCATAAGCACGGATATGGAGTCGCCGGGGCGCACCTTGTAGTTCTGTTTCACCGCGATGCCGTTCACCAGGATGCAGTCCGCCTTGGCGGCCTGCTGCACCTTGTTGCGGGAGGTGTTTGCTATGAGGTTGAACAGATACTTGTCGATCCTCAGCATCGATGTGCCTGGAGGGACATCGAAGCGGTGATGCTCATAAAGTTCGTCGCGCTCTTCGCCGTTCTTTACCTGTTGCATGCCTTGCATATTGTCTTCCTTGCATCTTCATTTTCAAGAACAACCGTCGGCAGTTTGTCGACAAGACCGCAAAGGCGCGCCGGATTCTTCTCGGCGCCGAGCTGCACCGCCTTGGCGAACAACGGTGAGAGGCTGGCCTCCTCACGGTGAGCGCAAAGCGAGATGTATGAGAATATGAAATCCTCGGAAATTGATGGATCGTCAAGGAAAGGTGTCATGAGGGAGATTGAATACATATAGTCGTGACGTTTGTTGAAATAGGACGCCAGCTTGAACGCATTTCTCCAGCTGTCCATCTTAGGATTGCGTATCTCTTTGATTTTCTGATAAGTTGCATTTAGCAGCGCGGTTGTTTCCGTGGTGGCTGGAACAGTGTCAAGATAGTTAATCACTTTGAATTGGTACTCAAGGTTGAGACTGTTTGCGCGTTCTTTAGGAACACCGGGGATTGAGTAGAGCTTGTCTATCGAGGCCTGTGTCCTGGCAATGTCTGCCGGAGAATTGATTTTTGCGGCAATAACATCGCATACCGTAACATTATAGAGCAACAACTGGTTGGCAGTGTTGAGATTGTAAACCTTGTTCATTGATTCAGCCATTGAAGTGGAAATCTTCGAACTTTTCAGGCTTTGCGCGTAAAGCTTGTTGTTCAGAAGTGTCTGATACTCTTTCTTGAACGGGATGTCTAATTTGTCGAGCGATGATGCCGGGAACCTGCCTTTCTCGACCTGGCTGATGATGTAGTCCTCGACAGACTTTGCGAAGCCGAGGTTCTTCGTGTTGAGCACTGCATTGTTGAATTTCCAGACTGCGAAATCCTCTTCAGATGAAGGCGAATCGGTGAAGAAGGTTACCGCGAGACGCAGTTCCATTGTGCGCAGCGGCTCGAGGTATGCCGAGTCGAGCGCCTTGGCGGCATACCGGTTATACATGCGCAGTTCCTTGGCTGCCTCCTCCAAAGTCTTGAAACTCAAGTCATAATATTCTGCATCCTGGGTTATCGACTCTTTGAAGCGGTCCCAGCAGTAATCGTATGTGAGCTTTATGTCCATGCCGGGGAACTTAGTCTGAAGGTCTTTCTTCAGGTTGTTTGCCCTTTTCTCCATTATCGGCTTGTAAGCAGCGTCTTGGTAATAGTCGGGCGACACGTGGGTAATCAGTTCCACGGAGTTGACCTTGTATTTAGGGAAATTCTTCACGGCCTCGTCGAGGTTGAAGGCGGCGGCAGTGTAGTCGGTCTTCTTCAAATCGTAGCGGAATGCAGTGTTCACATTGCCATCCTCAGGGGCAATCACCCATTCGCCGGCGGCCTTGATTCCGCTGTCGTCCTTTATGAAGTTCATCTTTTCTGTATAGTCGGCGCCTTTCGACTCAATGCGCTTGGGGAATATTGTGCGGCACACCCTGTTACCCTCCTTAAGCACCAAAACAAGAATCTCAACATCCTTGTTGTCGGCGATTTCATCGGGAATCATCCCTATCTTAGCCACCAACTTGCCTGATTTGAGGTTTGTGTTCTCGTTGGCTGCAAGGATTTTTTCAAAGGTTATCGGTTTTGAAACCGTCCCGCGATGGTGGAGTTCGTAGTCGGCCTGGATTTTGCCGCAGTCATACTGGCCTTCCTGCACAATGTCGATGGCGATGGCGTCGCCCTCCTTGCCGATGAGGCGCTTGAGTTCCTTGTGGTTGTCGCAAGTGAGGTATATTTCGCCGTTTTTGTTTACAGAAACATACTCCGAAAGCACCTCGAGACCGGTTTCAGAGGCGCACTTTTTGCACACTTTGTCATCATATCCCTTAAGTCCGGCCTGGCCTTTTGTATAAGGCACGTCCTTAGCGGTGAACGGAGCCTTGTAGTGGTTGAAGGAACGGTCGTTGCCGAGAATTATGGACGCATACATGCTCTTCATCATCATGTCGGTGTTAAACCCGAAGCCGATGTACGAGTACTGGCTGCTCAGAAGCACCTCCGCGGTCTTTACGTTCTTCAGCACAGACTGCACAATGTTGAGGCATAGGTCGTAGTACGAATATTCAGTCTCGCCCATATAAGCCTTCACCTTCGCCACAAGTTCCTCGCCGTTGCCGGAAAGCCCGTACTTGCGCAGCCTGAAATAGGTTGTCTTGTACGGAGAGTTGTTCTCCACGGTCTTTTCGTCTTTCGTGGCCTGGAAGTCTGCCTGGAACTGCGCTGCCGAATCGAGCGACTCGTTGTGCTTCATCTGGGGGAGGAAGCGATATTCGGCGCGCGCCATGTCGACCATTTCCACAAAACATTGATAAAGGACTTTGGGGTCGTATTTGTTGGGTGCAAAATTCTTTGTATATTTTGCATTTTCCTTAAGCTTCACAGGAGTGAAACCGGCATACTGATTTTCGTTCTGTGCAGTTGCAAAACAACTGAACATCAACAAAATAACGACAAAAAATGAAGTATATTTACTATTCATAGCGAAAATTTTTATTCTACAATTACTGAATAGCAAATATAATAAAAACACAAGATATGACAAAAACAATATTTCGCAAAACCGAAATAAAGTTTAAAAACATTATATTTGCAGAAGAAACCTGAAACAGAACAAAACCATGAAAAAAGCACTCTTTACACTGATTGTCAGCATTTTGTGTCTATCCTGCCAATGTCAGGAAACAGGGAAGAAGCACAGGATAATGTTCTATAATGTCGAGAACCTGTTTCATCCGTCGGACGACAGTCTCACAGCTGATGAGGACTTCACACCGACTGGGGCATATCACTGGACATACCGGAAGTACTACCGAAAAGTTTCGATGATTGGCAAGGTGATAATAGCTCTCGGCGAGGGCGAGCCTCCTTGCATTGTAGGTCTGGCAGAAATCGAGAACGAAAGGGTACTCAAAGACTTGTGCTACAACTCTCCACTCAGGAAATTCGGCTACAGATACATCCACTACGAGTCGCCCGACAGGCGCGGCGTTGACGTGGCGTTACTGTACAGGCCCGAGTTCGCGATGGCGGCGAAGCACAGGAAAATACCAGTGATATTTCCGTTCGACAGTTCTTCAAGGAACAGGGACATTCTGCACGCAACGTTCAGACTCGGGTCGGGCGACTCTGTAGAGGTTTTCGTGAATCACTGGACATCGAGGTATGGCGGGTACGCGGCCACAGTTCCTAAGAGAAACCACTACGCAAAAGTGCTGAGGGAGGTCTGCGACAGCATCTTGGCATACAATTCGGATGCGAAAATCATCATCATGGGGGACTTCAACGACTACGCCGACAACGAGAGCCTTTCCGAGATTCTGTGCGAAAGGAAAAAAGGGGGAACGAATTCCGGAAAACTTATAAACCTGTCGTCCGGAACGGCGGGGAAGGAGGTCTCGGGCACACACAAGCACGAGGATTTCTGGGGCTGCCTCGACCAGGTCATTGTCTCAAAGGGACTCATGGAAGCGAAGGGCGGAGCGCGACTAATGGGAGGATTCAAAATCTTCGACGCAGGCTTTTTGCTGGTTGATGACGAGAAATATGGCGGAAAGAAAAACCACAGGACGTTCTCCGGTCCGCGATATATGGGCGGTTTTTCCGACCATTTGCCCATATATGTCTCGTTTGCAGACAATTAACTTTCAGATTAAGACAGGGTGTAGAAGAATAAAACGGGTATGGTCATAACAATATTTTTTGTATTTTCGCAGCCGATTTTTATAAACTTAATTTTAAAGTATTATGGCAACAAGAATCAGATTACAAAGACGCGGTAAGAAGAACCAGCCTTTTTACCACCTTGTAATTGCGGATGGTCGTGCACCACGTGACGGACGTTTCATTGAGGATCTTGGCACATACAACCCGCTGACCAATCCCGCAACAATCAACATCAACTTTGATCGCGCGCTGTATTGGTTGGAGACCGGCGCCACCCCATCAGACACTGCCCGTTCGATTCTCAAGCGCGAGGGTGTTTACATGATGAAGCACCTCAAGGGCGGAGTTGCGAAGGGTGCTTTCAGCGAGAGCGAGGCACAGCGCAAGTTCGAAGCCTGGAAGCAGGAGAAGGCCTCCAAGTTGAAGGAGGTTGAGCTCAAGGAGAGGGATGCCAAGAAGAAGGCCCTCAACGAGCGTTTAGCCGCCGAAACCAAGGTCAAGGAGGCGATTTCAGCAAAGGTGGCAGCAAAGGCCGCAGAGGCCGCAGCAGCACAGGCAAAGGCCGCCCAGGAAGCAGCTGAAGCAGCAGAGGCCGCAGCAGCTGAAGCAGCCGCAACAGCAGAAGAGGCTACAGCAGCCGAGACTGAACAGGCACCCGAAACCGAACAAGCGGCTGAATAGCACGCCTGCCGGTCATGACTGGAGACAATTTCTTTTATTTAGGCACACTGACAAAACCTTTCGGACTGAAAGGCGAGTTGTGTGCCTTTTTTGATGTTGACGACTGCGGGAAATACCAGGATCTGCAGTCGGTTTTCATCGACATCGACGGCGAAAGGCTGCCCTATATCATCGAAAACATCCAATACAGAGGCAGAAACCAGTTCGTGATCAAGTTCCAGGACATAGACATCACCAATGTGGGCGATTTCGTGCAGTGCGACCTGTATCTGCCAGTATCGTCGCTTCCCAAACTGACCGGCAACAGATTCTATTTCCATGAAGTAGCCGGATTTGAGGTCATAGACAAAAACCTCGGCTCAATTGGTGTATGCAAAGGTTTTCTGGAGTTGAGCAACAACCCTGTGATGCAGGTCATGAAAGACGAGAAAGAGATACTCATCCCCGTGAACAAGGAGTTCATTACAGACGTTGACCGTGAGAACAGGATTATGCGAGTGGAGACCCCGGAAGGGCTTGTGGAACTGTACCTTTAACTGTTCAAAATCTTCCACCGGCTCCGCCGCCGCCAAAACCTCCTCCACCACCGAAGCCACCGAAGCCACCTCCGCCAAAACCGCCTCTGCCGAAGCCGCCAAAGCCACCGCCTCCAAAGTCGCCCCAGATATTGCCACGGAATACAGTGGGTTCGTAGAATATGCCGCCACCCGGACTTTTGCCTCCTCGCTTGTGAAGCAAGTAGAGAATAGCAACAACGGCTATAATGGTGAATATCGTTATGGCAAGCGCGAGGTCATCGCTGTCGTCGTCAGTCCTTACCTCGCTGATTTCACCTGAAGCCAGGGGCAGGATGTACGCCAGGGCCGAGTCTATTGCGGCATTGTAGTCGCCGGCCTGCAGCGCGGGCATCATCTTGTAGTTAATTATGCGGTGCGCCTTCGCGTCGGTGATCACCGGCTCGAGGTCGTAGCCGACAGAGATATAGACCTCACCGCCGGTCTCGTTGCGCGGCTTTATCAGCAGCACCACGCCGTTTCTCCTGTCTTTCGAACGCACGCCCCACTGCTCGCCGATCTGGTAGGCAAAGTCGGCGGCAGTGTATCCGTGCAGGTCATCGACAGTGACAACGCATACCACATTTGTCGTCGTGTCGTTGAAAGCCACGAGGCGCGCCTCCTTCTCCTGCACCTGCCAATCCGACAGCACCCCGGCGAAGTCGTTAACAAGCCGGGGAGGGTTTGGCGCGGGCGGGATGCCGTCTGCGGCATTTCCGGCGAAGGAAATGACAAGGAGCAGAGCAAAGAGAAGGCGGCGTTTCAAAACTCTCTATCCTTATTTGTTGAAATTGAAATCCACCTCGGGAGCCTTGTCGGCGCCTTCTGCGGCCTTGAAATAGCCTTTCTTGTCGAAGTTGAACAGACCGGCGATTATGTTGTTGGGGAAGCGGCGGATGTAAGTGTTGTACTCGCCCACTGTCTCGTTGTACTTGTTGCGCTCGACGGCAATGCGATTCTCGGTTCCCTCGAGTTCGGACTGCAATTCGAGGAAGTTCTGGTTCGCCTTCAGTTCAGGGTAGCGTTCAACGACAACCATAAGGCGGCTGAGGGCTGAGCTGAGCTGGTCTTGTGCGGCTTGGAACTTGGCCAGCGACTCTTCGGTGAGGTTGCTCGGGTCAACCTGCACGGATGTTGCCTTGGAGCGGGCCTCAATGACGGCCTCGAGGGTGCCGCGCTCATAGTCGGCAGCGCCCTGCACGGTCTTCACCAGGTTGGGGATGAGGTCCATGCGGCGTTGATATGCGTTCTCAACATTCGCCCACGCCTTCGAGCAGGTCTCGTCCTTTTGGACCATCTGGTTGTAAGGTTTCATCAAAAATCCGGCCAAAACCAACACAATTCCGGCCAAAACCAACACAATTCCGGCCAAAACCAACAATGTTTTTACTATCTTACTCATTTTATCTGATTTTTAACATGATCGAAAATTTTCATTGCTGCGCCAAGATTGCCGGCTACATAGCCCTCGCAGACCTGGCAGGTATGCTTGTAATATTCATGGTCTTGCAGAAACTGTTGAACAATACGGAGCATTTCCTCTGACGTTCTAACGGAGAAAGCGCCCTTTGCCTTTACCAGGCCCACGGCTTCGTTGAAACGTTCATACCGCGGCCCGAAGAAAACAGGTTTGCCATAGACGGCAGGTTCAAGGGTGTTGTGAAGACCTGTTTTGAAAGCGCCGCCCACGTATGAGATGTCGCCATAGCGGTAAAGTCGGCTGAGCATTCCGACAGTGTCGACAATCAACACCTGGCAGGAACTGAATGTGCTGTTGTCAATATGGGAATATGTGGCAGTCTTGAAGGCGGAGAACACAGATTTGACCTCTTCAGCGCGTGAGACTTCATGTGGGGCAACCACCAACTTGAAAGCAGGCAGGCTTGCAAGCAGAGAGGACAGAAGTTCTTCATCGGGTCGCCAAGTGCTGCCGGCAACTATCAGTTTTGAATCGCCACGGAAACTCTCGACAAAATCGATGGGCATGGCGTCGTCGGCTATTTTCTTCACGCGGTCGAAACGGGTGTCGCCGCAAACGGTAACTTCATTTATGCCAATCGCGCCCAACAAGTTCCGGGAATTTTCATCCTGCACAAAAAAATGGCCGGCGTATGCGAGATGCTTTGCAAACCAACGTCCGTAACTTCTGAAAAAATGCTGTTTCTCCCTGAAAATCGCGCTGATATAGTAAAATGGGACACCCTTTTCGTGAAGAACATTCATGAAGTTATACCAGTATTCATATTTTACAAAGAACACCGCCCGCGGCCTAACCATTTCGACGAATTTCCGGGCATTACGCGGTGTGTCGATTGGAAGGTAGCTGACCATATCGGAGAGGCCGTCTTTCGCGGCATGTACGTATCCTGATGGAGAGAAGAAAGTTGTGATTATCTTGCAGGCGGGTTTTTCGGCCTTGACAATTTCAATTAGCGGCTTAGCCTGCTCATACTCGCCGAGCGAGGCGCAATGAAACCACACAGTCTCCGAAGAATCTTCAAGCGACACGGCAAGACGTTCGAAAAGATTCCTGCGCCCTCTCACCCACTCCCGTGCCTTTGCATTGAAGAGTGACGACAGAAGAATCCCGAAACTGTAGAGATATATGCCTATCGAGTAAAGAAAGCGCATTACTACCGGTAATAGTAAGTCGTGACAGACCTTCGCTCATAAAGAGGGATGTTCCAGCCGGCCTTTATGCCTATAAGTCCGCTGAATTTAAGTGGCATATCCTTTGTCGGGCCCTCGAAAAAGACATAGTTTCTGTCGGGTTTTGTCCACATCTGATGGAACTCAAGCCCTACATAGAAGTTGAGCATCCTGTTTTTCCTGACGAACTGGTAGCCAACGAACTCGTTCAGGGCGAAGCCTGACGAGCGGCGGTCGTAGCCCTTGGCGTAGTCGCCGTCGAGCTGGGGGAACTGGTGGCCGTAGTCGTCGATTTTCATCTTGTGCCTGAAATATCCCGCTCCGACCTTAACCCATATACCGGAGTTCTTCCATCTGTCGACAGGAATGATCTTGCCCACCTCGGCGCCGAGCGTCCAATACCTGCCCTCGCAGGATATGCCGTTCTCCCTGAGGCCGTTACCGTCCACAATTATGCCTTCGTTGTTGGCGAGGGTGCCGTTGAATATGGAGACATCGCGGATGTTCGCGCCGAACATATAGCCGAATGTTGCACCTATTGTCCAGTTCGACTTTGACTTGAAGGTGAATCCCGGCCCGATGCAGAAGTTGTTCTTGAAGTATGTTCGCAGCACGCCCACCGGCATGTGGTAGGAGAAATGGGCGTCGATCCATATCATTGGTGCTGCGGTGTCGACGTAGTTCTTGTCTGAGAAGTCGGTCATGTACACAGGTCTCGAACGCTGTGCCGACAGCGTGCCGAATGTGGCGGCTGCCAGAAGCAGAGTGAAAAGGCTGACTTGCAGTGCGCGGTGCCGCACTGCAAGTCCACTGCTGTATTTGGAAAACATTTTCATCTCATATCAGATGGTTCGACCGGGGTAAACCTTGAGGGCCTCGCGGAGGCACTCCACCGACTTCTCGAGGTCGGCGACGTTCAGGCAGTAGCTTATCCTGACCTCGTCGGAGCCCTGCTGCTTATCCTTAGACGAGTAGAACCCGGTGGCCGGGGCGAACATCACCGTGGCTCCGTTGTAGCTGAACTTCTCGAGAAGCCAGCGGCAGAACTTGTCGGAGTCGTCGATGGGCAGACGGGCGACGCAGTAGAACGCGCCCTTCGGCATCGGCACGAAACATCCCGGTATCGAGTTCACACCGTTCACTATGGTGTTCCTGCGCTTCACGTACTCGGCAATCACATTGTCGAAGTACTCTTTCGGCGTGTCAACGGCCACCTCGCCGAGAATCTGTCCGTAAAGGGGCGGGCTGAGGCGGGCCTGTGCGTATTTCATTGCAGTGGCATAGACCTCCTTGTTGTGGGTGATGAATGCGCCCACGCGGATGCCGCACGCGCTGTAGCGCTTCGACACGGAGTCCAGGAGGACGACGTTCTGCGCAACATCGGAGAGCTGCATCACAGAAAAATGCTGTGCGCCGTCGTAGCAGAATTCACGGTAAACCTCGTCGGCGAAGAGGAAAAGGTCGTGCTTCTTCACGATCTCCGCGAGTTTCCTGATTTCCTCTTCAGAATAGAGGTAGCCTGTTGGATTGTTGGGGTTGCATATCATGATCGCCTTGGTCTTCGGAGTGATCACCTTCTCGAACTCCTCTATCGACGGAAGGGCGAAACCGGTGTCGATGGTCGAGATTATCGGTTTCACAACCACACCGGCCTGGTTCGCGAAACCGTTGTAGTTTGCGTAATATGGCTCAGGGATGATGACCTCGTCGCCGGGGTCCATGCACGCGTTGAAGGCAAAAAGGATGCCCTCGCTGCCGCCAACGGTGACGAGTATCTCGTCGGTGCTGACCTCAATGCCGACGCTGTGGTAGTATTCCACCAACTTCCTCCTGTAGCTCAAGTTGCCGGCCGAGTGGCTGTAGGCTATCACGGGAATGTCGATGTGCTTGGCGGCTTCACGCATCTCCACAGGACTCTCAATGTCGGGTTGTCCGATGTTCAAGTGGTATACGTGGATGCCGCGCTCCTTTGCGGCGTCTGAATAGGGCACCAACTTGCGTATTGGCGAGGCAGGCATGTTCTTGCCTTTTTGGGAAATTTCTGGCATATTGTCTGTTTTTTAATTGTTCTACTACAGTGCTGTCACGGCGGCCATCACCACCCGACAACAATCGGCAAAGATATAAAATTATTTTTTTGATTGCGCTGACAAAATAATCTCCAGCTCGGGCGATGATTTGCTGACACTAATTGTCTTATTTATGAAAAATACTGGTTTTACACCTCTATACTTATGTTACGAAACTATATATTTAAATGCATTCCTTTCCCATTCTGCTTCTAAATTGCGACTGACATCGCCATTTACGGCACAGGGGACGAATCAAAAACAAAGCGGCAAAATTATTAGAGAACTTACATTTATCATCACCTGTCACATACCGAAAGGGTGGCCGTCGCAGGGCAGTTTCGCCAGCGGATGGTAGTCGCCCTTGAGCCCTACGGGTGCGGCGTTCCGGATTTCATAAATCATTTGTATGCAGGGGCGCACATCGTCTAATCCGAAGCCGTTGCCTTGTAAAATCTGCCGATAGCTCTCGGTATGGAGGTCCGTGAAACCATCGCTGAACTCAAAGACCTCGCCGTCAATAACAATCCTGCGGAAAACAGTCTTGCCAGCTTCTACGGCCTCAACTGGCAATGTCGCCTTGTTGATGCTAAGAAAATAACGCACTCTGGCATTCTTAAGTCTTATGAACCCGGCCACGCGATCGTGAGTTGACACATGGACAACGTTTTCCTGCACATCGCCGAAGAGATAATAAAGCATGTCGTAGAAATGTACTCCAATGTTGGTTGCGATGCCGCCGCTCTTGCTCTCGTTGCCCTTCCAGCTCGTGTAGTACCAGTTTCCACGCGCAGTAATGTACGTCAGATCGACGTCGTACACCTTGTCTCGCGGACCGCTTTCTATCTTCTTCTTCAACGCCACGATTGATGGATGGAGGCGGAGTTGCAGGATGTTCGACACGCGGTGCCCGGTCTCTCTTTCCACATTTTGAAGATAATCTACATTCCAAGGATTGAGAACAAGCGGTTTTTCGCAAATCACATCTGTGCCGAGGCGCAATGCGTAGCGCGTATGGGCGTCATGAAGGTAGTTCGGAGTGCATACAGATATGTAGTCCAACTCCTGAGGTGTGTTCTTCATTTTCGACACATGCCTGTCGAAAAGCTCCATTTCCGTGAAAAAGGCGGCGTCGGGGAAATATGCGTCAATCACGCCTACACTGTCCGACTTGTCGTAGGCTGCGACCATGTTGTTGCCTGTCTCCTTTATGGCCCTGAGATGGCGCGGCGCCACATATCCGGCAACACCGAATACAGCGAAATTTCTTGCCCTATCCATTTTTTTGTTCTTTGTCGAGCGCCTCGAACGCTGAATTGTTGCTTACATACTCTGGCACGATGTGCTTCATCTGCTCCACTATCACGAACTTGTTTTCATCTTCCAGCGAGATGAGCTTCTCCACTTCGGGAAGAATCACGTCGTAGCGCTGCGGGTTCACCTTGGCTATCATTATTTTGGAATGAGGGGTCTTGATGGTGTTCTCTTCGTTTGCAAGAAGCTCCTCATACAGCTTCTCACCCGGCCGCAGACCCGTGTACTTGATGGTTATATCCCTATTCAGCTTCAGGCCTGAAAGTTCAATCATCTTCTTGGCTATGTCGTCGACCTTGACTGACTCACCCATGTCGAAAATGAAGATCTCGCCGCCCTGCCCCATGGCACCGGCTGTTATAACAAGCTGACAGGCCTCCTTGATAGTCATGAAATACCTTGTAATATCGGGGTGAGTGACCGTAAGCGGCACTCCGTCCTCGATCTGCTTCCTGAAAATCGGAATCACAGACCCGTTGGAGTCGAGTACGTTGCCGAACCGTGTGGTCACGAACTTCGTGCGGTCCTGGTGCGAGCTGAGCGACTGCACGTACATCTCGGCGATACGCTTCGAGGCTCCCATCACGTTCGTAGGGTTCACGGCCTTGTCGGTCGAAACCATCACGAACTTTTTCACACCCGCCTTCACTGCGAGGTCGGCGAGAAGTTTTGTCCCGCCAACGTTGACCTTGACTGCGGAGCGCACATTCTGTTCCATCATGGGAACATGCTTGTAGGCCGCGGCATGGTATATTATGTCGGGTCTGTACTTCATCATGACCCTTTCCATCTGGTGCGCGTCGCAGATGTCCATTATGTGCATCTTTATGTCGCGCATCCCGTTTGTCTGCATCATTTCGTTGGAGAGGTAAAAACATGGTGTCTCCGCTTCGTCGATGAGGACAAGCTTTCCGTAGTCGAACGGAAGAAGCTGGCGGACGATCTGGCTTCCTATCGAACCGGCCGCCCCTGTTATCATTATTGTCTTGCCCTGAAGTTCCAGTGTGAGCAGCGACATGTCGAGTTCTATAGGTTCTCGCGAAAGGAGGTCTTCAATCCTCACCTTCCTTATCTGCTTGAAACTCAGGTTTCCGTTCAGCCACCGGTTTACAGGGGGCACCTTGAGAACCTTCACATTAAAGGGCAACGAGATGTTGGTGATTTCGTTCACCTTTGCATTCGATATCTTCTGCACAGCGATGATCAGAAATGATATGTCGTTTTTCTTCAGGTAGGAGGCCAGCTTTGAATATGCAATAACAGGCAGGCTCTCCAACTGCATCCCAATCTTGCTGCCGTCCTCGTCGAAAAAGGCGAGCACCTTGTACTTGGAGGCGTTGTCGCGGTCTATGGTCCTTTTGGTTATAACCCCGGATTCGCCGGCGCCGAATATTATGATGTTTTTCCTGGACTTGGCGGGATGGACCGTTTCCATATAATACATCTTGAAAGCGAACCTATAAAGCACCAGCAAAGTGGATGTTATGAAAAATTCTATTATCCACACAGAGTTGGGGATGGGATAACGGTGGTTCACGAGAAAGAAGACCACGTTGATGAGGAAAATCAAAATGGAGCCGGTTACGCAAGCCGCATATATTTTAACCACATCGCGCGTGTTGGTGTAACGTACCACAAGATGGTGTGTCTGGAAGACGAGGAATGCAAGAAACCTCACGGGGATTATCATCAGAGGAGCGTAAAGCCAGTCAAAGTAGTTTATTGATGTCGGGAACTTGAAGTTCTCCCTTATGAAAAGGGCAAGTGCCACCGAGAAGAAAACAACGAGCATGTCTATAAGCATGACAGCCCACGCCGGCGTTATACCCAAATTCCTGACTGCCAAGTAGAGTCGCTTAACAGGGGAGGTTCTTGATTTCATCACAGTTTCTCGCGATTTAAAAATTTGGCAAAAGTACAAAATTGTTTCCTCGGTTTTTCTCATGCCACAATGTAAAATACTAAAATTTCTTAAAAATGATATTTTTGCAGCGATTTTAACCAACACCTGATGCAACATGAACGCATTTGAACTTATTTTGCTCTCAACAAGTCTCGCTATCGACTGTTTTGCAGTCAGTTGCGTAATAGGAGTAACCCAACCACAACTTGAACGGAAATACGTCTGGCGGTTTTCTTTCTTTTTCGGACTGTTCCAAGGCTTGATGCCGTTAGCCGGTTGGCTTCTGGGAGAGAGTGTAGTGTCGATAATCGGGAAAGTGGCACCTTACATCGCTTTTGCGATTCTCTGTTTCTTAGGATGCAGGATGATTTTGGAAAGTGTGGGCAAGAATAATTCAAGTTCGGAGAACACCGATGTCAGGAAAATGAAGAACGTGCTTTTGCTTGCGACAGCCACGAGCATCGACGCGCTGGCTGTGGGTTTCAGCCTCGCAATGATAAACGAAGGCATCCTTGTCCCGGTAGCGGCAATCGGGGCGACTTCATTCATCGTTTCCCTTGTGTCCTACAGAGTCGCCCGCAACGTCTCCAATGAAAAAGTCGGCAATTACGCTGGAGTGCTCGGCGGAATCGTCCTGGTCTGCATCGGCCTGAAAATTCTACTGTTCTGAGCCAGGGAGAAGCTTCAGTCTTTTTGCCGCAAACAGCGCCGCCGAGGAGAACATCGCCGCAAGCAGCCAGCCCGCAACAACGTCAGATGGATAGTGCACTGCAAGATAGCACCTGCTGTATCCCACAAGGAAGGCCAGCAGGAAAAGAAACGCCGCTGCCGGCCTGTATGTCCGCATACGGCCTTTCATGAAAAAGGAGAACATTATCGCCATGGCCATGAAATTGGCCGCATGGTTTGAGGGAAAACCGTATTTCCCGCCGTAATAATAGCTTCCGTCGTCCTTCCGGTGCAGATGAAGGGCGCTCGGGTCAACACACTCGATGTCGTGGGTCGGGCGGGGACGCCGCACCAAAGGCTTTATCACACGGGCAGAGAACATGTCGGTTAACGCCACCGTCAACCCTATGACCGCCAGGACTTTCCACGACGACTTCTTATAGAGTGCAACCACCAGCAACGACAGCAACACAAAGACGCACACACCGAAGTAGTTGCTCGACACCACCCACATGAACACGTCCATGAATGGAGAATTGAGCGCGTTTATGTACTTGAGCAGCGCAATGTCCCACGCAAATGCCGGCGAATGAAAAATATCAACCATAATTCCTCAATAGCGGCGCGAAGATACAAAAAATGCTTTTTTCTCATAGTCGGCATCGACACCGTTACTATTTTCTCGGGAACGATTACCTCCATGTTCAAAAAGCGTGTGAACCACCCTGCGATTTTCAATAAAATCATACCTTTGCAGCCTGAAAGAAATCATCTTTTGCTAAAGCAATGACTGAATTATCCGACAAAGAACGAGCTGCACAAATGTCAAGCATGAAGACGTTTGACGAGCAGATGCCATGCGTGGGCATTCCCTGGTATGATCTGAATGACAAAACCGTTTTCGGGGTCTGCAAACAGGAACTCACTCCCAAAATGGTGGAGGAGGCTGCCGACAAAGGGATGCCATTCATCAACTATCCGAATCTGCACCGACAAACAATCAACATCCTGCTTTGTGACACGTTTCCCGGACTATTGCCGGAGAACATCCCGAGTTACGAATCTATGTTCGCAAGACTTTTCCGTTCTGTGAATCAAAATCTTGCATTCAACATATACCAGACTTGGGACGGCGAGCTACCCGAACATCCTGCATCGGATGAGCTTTACCTCATTACAGGCTCCAACAACGCCGCCTACGACACGTTGCCCTGGATTCTTGACCTGCAGGAGTGGGTTCGGAAGGCAGCGAAAATGCAAATCCCCCTCGTCGGCATCTGTTTCGGGCACCAGGTTATCGCACAGGCGTTGGGCGGACTTGTAGAACGCCACGTGGGCGGCTGGGGCGTGGGCATCCGCGAAATGAAAATTCTGGACGCGGAGCTGTTCCCCTACTTCCCAGACAAGAAAATGCGCCTTATCGTCAACCACCATGACCAGGTGACACGCCTGCCTGAAGATGCCATTCCCCTCGCCACCAGCAACTTCTGCCGTTACGAAGGCTTCCGCATCGGCCGGCATATCATCACCTTCCAAGGGCATCCGGAATTTACGGTGGACTACGAGCGACACCTCATCCTCAACCATGCAGAAAACGAGGATGATGCGATGAAACGGCGGGCGTTGGAAACGATGGAGGAGATGGAACACCAGGGGGAGGTGGTGGCGGAATTTTTGTTAGGGGCATTGTAGGGGCGAATAATTATTCGCCCCTGCTACATTTTATAACCTTCCGCAAACGAAATCCTGATAGTTGTCAGGGGAGATTACCGCAAAGGTATGGTTGGGGTAATTTTTTGAAAAGGATTCTGTCAGACGGGGTTGTTTATGGCTACTCCATTTAAATTCATACGCGTGGAGTGTGCCATCGTATTCCTCTATATAGTCCACCTCCTGCTGTTGTTGTGTGCGCCAGAAATAGTTTTTCCCATAAAAGGAACTATATGCGTTGTGCTTCATTCGCTCACTGACAACGTAATTCTCCCACAGTGCCCCTGTGTCCGAGCGAAGCGACAAATCCTTGTAGTCGCCAATGATGGCATTGCGGACGCCATTGTCACAAAAGTATATTTTACGACTTTTTTTCAGTTCAGTGCGCATATTACGGCTGAAAGAACGCAAATGGAACAGCACATACGATTTTTCCAGCAAATCGATGTAACGTTGGACGGTGATGGAGGTGAGGCCCAGCATACGTCCCAATTCGTTAAAAGAGACTTCGCTGCCGATCTGCAAAGCCACAGCCTGAAGCAGTTGCTCTATGATTTCCGGTTTGCGGACATCCTGAAAAGAAAAGATGTCCTTATACAAATAGCTGTTCACCAAATTGGTAAGGGTCAGTTTTTCTTCGCCTGGTGAATTCACCACTTCCGGATAAGATCCATAAATCATTCTTCTTTCCAGCATTCTCCGTTCTTCAGACGCGCCAAACTCCTGAATCAGCTCCTCGGCGGAAAACATATACATCACGTATTCATATTTTCGGCCTGTCAGAGGCTCATTAATGGAATTCGAAAGTCCTATCGCCGATGATCCGGTCACAACCACCTGTTTCTCCGGAAAATTATCCACCAGCAATTTCAATGTAACGCCGATATTGGGTACTCTTTGAGCTTCGTCTATCAGAATCATATTTGCAGTAGCGGTTTCGGCCCCGAGCTCCGAAGAGGTCGGGTTATTCAGTTTACCTCGAATGTCCGGTTCGTCGCAGTTCCAGAAAAGCACGTTTCCGTCCATGTTTTCTCGCATCATTCGGAGAAGTGTGGTTTTGCCCACCTGCCTCGGCCCGACCACAAGCACCACCTTGTTTTTGTATAATATTCTGTCAATCTGCTCCTTAAGTTTCCTTTTTATCATGTTGCGGGATTGTTTTTATAGAACTGCAAAGATATGATTTTTTTGTTATAATGAAAATATATTATAAGAATTTTTCATTATAATAAAGAAAATGTATAACATTCTCATTTGCAAACCGGTATTTTGGCGTTGTGAGACGAAAAACCGGGCGCCGACCGCGAATGGTCAACGCCCGGTTTTTGGGGGTGTGTAGGGGCGAATCACAAAAACCGTATGTAATGCACAACCTTTTCGGCAAATTCTTCATAGTCGTTGTGGACGACAGCGGAGGAAAAAGTGCCATATTGCATAGGTGATTCGCAAACTTGAAGATTCTGCTGCCGTTCATAATAATGGACATAATCATATCGGTCGAAAACTTCTTCCTTGATTTCAGGCAAATGCACTACAAACAATAATGTTTTAGTTGGCGTATGCACAGATGTTTGTATGTCGTCCTTAGAAAGAGTCAGATATTTGGCCGAATTGTGAATGGAAAACTCCTCCCATTTTTGAATAGTGCCATCATTTTTATAATAGGGCAGTTTGTCGGGAATTATAAATATCTGAAAATAGGGGATGTTAGCACAACGAATGTTCGCTGTTTCGCCCAACATGTTCTCGAAATAATTGTTGGAATTTTGTGAATAATTCTGCATCACAAATTTCACTCCAATTCCTGCAATAGGTTTGGAGTTCTTCAATATTGTGATATCCACGACT